>JAZUPH010000031.1:0-22124 GCA_045605145.1 Oscillospiraceae bacterium
TCAGCCTGCGACCGTCCTCCGCCTGGAGTACGACCCCAACCGCACCGCTTACATCGCACTGGTTGAGTACGAAGACGGCGAGCGCAGATACATCCTGGCTCCTGTCGGCCTGAAGGCTGGTGACACCGTCATCTCCTCTCCCTCTGCCGACATCAAGCCCGGCAACTGCCTGCCCCTGGCCAACATCCCTGTTGGTACCGTCATCCACAACATCGAGCTGTATCCCGGCAAGGGCGCTCAGCTCGTCCGCAGCGCCGGCACCGCCGCTCAGCTGATGGCTAAGGATGGCAAGCTGGCTCAGGTTCGCCTGCCCAGCGGCGAGTACCGCTACGTCCGCATGGAGTGCCTCGCCTGCATCGGCCAGGTCGGCAATGTGGACCACGGCAACATCAACATCGGCAAGGCCGGACGTAAACGCCACATGGGCATCCGTCCCACCGTGCGCGGCTCCGTCATGAACCCCAACGACCACCCCCACGGCGGTGGCGAAGGCAGATCCCCCATCGGTCATGCCGGCCCGCTCACTCCCTGGGGCAAGCCCGCTCTCGGCTATAAGACTCGCAAGACGAAGAACCGTACTGATAAGTACATCGTCAAGCGCAGAAATTCCAAGTAATCGGAGGAGGTCAATTAAATGAGCAGAAGTATCAAGAAGGGCCCCTTCGTAGCACCCGAACTGTTGAAGAGGGTCAATGAGCTGAACAAGACCGGCGATAAGAAGGTCCTGAAGACCTGGTCCAGAGCTTCGACCATTTATCCCGCTTTTGTCGGTCACACCATCGCGGTCCACGACGGCAGACGCCATGTGCCCGTATATGTCACTGAAGACATGGTCGGTCACAAGCTCGGTGAGTTTGCCCCCACTCGTACTTTCCGCGGTCACGCCGGCAGCAAGACCGGTAGATGAGGAGGACAGACATGGAAGCAAGAGCAAAAGTTAGTTTCGTTCGCATGACTCCCCGCAAGGTGAAGATCGTTTGCGACGTTATCCGCGGCAAGGATGTAAACACCGCTGCTGCGATTCTGGCCAACCTGCCCAAGGCTGCTGCTGAGCCCGTTGCCAAGCTCCTCAAGAGCGCTGTCTCCAACGCTGAAGCTAATTTCAACATGGATCCTGACAACCTGTACGTCTCCGAGATCCACGCCGACCCCGGCCCGATCATCAAGAGATACAGAGCCAGCGCCCGCGGCCGCGGCGCCAGGATACTGAAGAGAACTTCTCACATCAGTATCGTTGTCAAGGAAAAGGAATAAGGAGGAGGCATTAAATGGGACAGAAAGTTAACCCCCATGGTCTGCGCGTAGGCGTCATTAAGGACTGGGATTCCCGTTGGTATGCGAGAGAAGATAAGGTCGGCGATCTGATCGTTGAAGACTACAATATCCGCAAGTACCTGAAGAAAAAGCTTTATTCCGCCGGCGTGCCCACTATCGAGATCGAGCGCGACAGCGCAAGAGTCAAGATCTTCATCTACTGCTCCCGTCCCGGTGTGGTCATCGGCAAGGGCGGCGCAGCTATTGAAGAGCTCCGCAAGGAGATGGAAGCCCGCATCGGCAAGCCCGTCTCTCTGAGCATCGTCGAGGTTAAGAGCCCCGACACCAACGCTCAGCTGGTAGCAGAGAACATCGCTGCTCAGCTTGAGAAGCGCATCGGCTTCCGCCGTGCGATGAAGAACGCCATCAGCCGCGCGATGCGTCTTGGCGTCCGTGGCATCAAGGTCAGCTGCAGCGGCCGTCTCGGCGGTGCTGAGATCGCCAGAGGCGAGTCCTATCACGAGGGCACCATTCCTCTGCAGACCATTCGTGCAAACATCGAGTACGGCTTCGCTGAGGCCGCCACCACCTACGGCCGTATCGGCGTCAAGGTCTGGATCTACAAGGGCGAGATCCTCAACCAGACCCTGCGTACCACTCCCCGTACCATGGACACCAACCGTCCTAACAGGGATCGCCGCAACAACGACCGCAGAAATAACCGCGACAACCGTCAGGGCGGCTATCGTCAGGGCAACCGCAACAACAACAGCGGCTACAACCGTGACAACCGTCAGGGTGGCCAGAGTGGTTACACTCCCAGAGAAGGAGGCAATCGCTGATGCTTTTACCTAAGAGAGTTAAGTACCGCAAGGTGCAGAGAGGCCGCATGAAGGGAAAGGCTTCCCGCGGCAACACCGTCACCTACGGTGAGTTCGGTCTTCAGGCCACTGAGCCTGTTTGGCTGACTTCAAATCAGATCGAGGCAGCCCGTATCGCCATCACCCGCTACACCAAGCGCGGCGGTAAGGTTTGGATCAAGGTTTTCCCCGACAAGCCCGTCACTGCTAAGCCCGCTGAGACCCGAATGGGTTCCGGTAAGGGCGCTCCCGAGTACTGGGTTGCCGTGGTTAAGCCCGGAAGAGTGCTTTTTGAGATATCCGGCGTTGCGCCGGAAGACGCGCGTGAGGCCCTGCGTCTGGGTGCTACCAAGCTCCCCTGCAAGACCAAGATAATCAAGCGCGAAACCGAGACAGAAGGTGAATGAGATGAAGGCAAACGAGGTCCGTAAAATGAGCCCCGCTGAGCTGGAGGCCAAGCTTGCTGATCTTAAGAAGGATCTGTTCTTCCTGAGAATGCAGCACGCCACCAATCAGCTTGACAATCCTGTCAAGATCAATCAGGTCAAAAAGGATATTGCCCGAGTCATGACCATTCTGCGTCAGAAGCAGCTCGAGCAGTAAGGAGGGTACACTGAATGGAAGAGAAAAGAACAAGCTTCCGCAAGACCCGCGTTGGTAAGGTCGTATCTGATAAGATGGACAAGACCATAGTCGTGGCCGTTGCTGAGCGTGTACAGCACCCCCTGTACAAGAAGATAGTTAACAGAACCTACAAGCTGAAGGCTCATGACGAAGAGAACATCGCCGGCGTAGGCGACACCGTCCGCGTCATGGAGACCAGACCGCTGTCCAAGGACAAGCGCTGGAGACTTGTAGAGATCGTTGAGAAGGCGAAGTAAGGAGGCACCGGAATGATACAGCAGGAAAGTTTTCTGAAGGTCGCTGATAACACCGGCGCAAAAGAGATCAAGTGCATTCGCGTTCTGGGCGGCTCCAAGAGAAAGTACGGCAACATCGGTGACATCATTGTCGCCTCTGTGCGTAAGGCTGCTCCCGGCGGCTCTGTGAAGAAGGGCGACGTGGTTAAGGCCGTTATCGTCCGCAGCGCCAAGGGCGTGCGCAGAAACGACGGTACCTACGTCCGCTTCGATGAGAACGCAGCTGTCCTCATCAAGGAAGACAAGAACCCCGTCGGCACCCGTATCTTTGGACCCGTGGCTCGTGAGCTCAGAGACAAGGAATTCATGAAGATCCTGTCCCTTGCTCCCGAAGTCATTTAAGGGAGGACATGAGATGAACATCAGAAGAGACGATAAAGTCGTAGTTCTGTCCGGTAAGGACAAGGGCAAGCAGGGCAAGGTCCTGGCTGTTGACCCCAAGGCCGGCAAGGTCGTTGTTGAGGGCATCAGCGTTGCTATGCGCCACACCAAGCCCCGCAGACAGGGCGAAGAGGGCGGCATCATCAAGAAGGAGACCCCCATCTACGCCTGCAAGGTGCAGGTAGTTTGCCCCAAGTGTGACAAGGCCACCCGCGTTGCACACAGCTTCGTAACCGGCAAGGACGGCGAGAGCAAGAAGATCCGCGTCTGCAAGCACTGCGGCGCTGAGCTGTAAGGAGGACAGGGAAATGACCAGACTTAAGAAGATCTATACTGAAGAAGTCGCCCCTGCTCTCATGAGCAAGTTCGGCTACACCAGCACCATGCAGATCCCCCGCCTTGACAAGATCGTTGTCAACGTGGGCTGCGGCGATGCCCGTGACAACAACAAGGCTCTTGAGGCCGTTGTCAAAGACATCAGCGCCATCACCGGCCAGAAGGCCGTTATCACCCGTGCCCGCAAGTCCGTCGCGAACTTCAAGCTTCGTGAAGGCATGGCAGTCGGCGTGAAGGTCACCCTGCGTCAGGACAGAATGTGGGAGTTCCTCGACAGACTCTTCAACATCGCCCTGCCCCGCGTCCGTGACTTCCGCGGCATCAGCCCCGACTCTTTTGACGGCCGCGGCAACTATGCCATGGGTCTTAAAGAGCAGCTGATCTTCCCCGAGATCGATTACGATAAGATCGACAAGATCCGCGGTATGGACATCGTCATTTGCACCACTGCAAAGACCGATGAAGAGGCGAGAGAGCTTCTCAGAGCCCTCGGCGCCCCCTTTGAGAGAGCCTGAGGAGGTTAAAAGATGGCAAAGTTATCTATGAAGCTCAAGCAGCAGGCTGAGCCCAAGTACTCCACCCGCCGTTATAACCGCTGCAAGATTTGCGGCCGTCCCCATGCGTATCTCCGGGATTACGGCATCTGCCGTATCTGCTTCCGTGAGCTGGCTTACAAGGGCCAGATCCCCGGTGTCAGAAAGGCATCCTGGTAAGATATAAACAAATTACCCTGGCGTGATGGCGGAAGGTCGGCTGTAAATGCCTACGGGACTTTAGGGCCGAGACCCCGCCGCACAAACAGGCAACAGCCTGTAACTTCAATTAGGAGGAAAACAAATGCAGATCACCGATCCCATTGCTGACATGCTCACCAGAATTCGCAATGCGAATACCGCCAAGCATGCCACTGTTGACGTTCCGGCGTCCAACATGAAGAAGGCCATTGCCCAGATTCTTCTGGATGAAGGCTACATCAGAAACTATCAGATCATCAATGACGGTCTCCAGGGCATCATTCGCATCACCCTGAAGTACAACGTCAACGGCGTTGAAAAGGCTGTTACCGGCCTGCGCCGCATTTCCAAGCCCGGCCTGCGTGTTTACGCCGGCGCCGATGAGCTGCCCTGGGTCCTCAAGGGACTGGGCATCGCCATCATCTCCACCTCCAAGGGCGTTATGACCGACAAGCAGGCGAGAGCCCAGCATGTCGGCGGCGAAGTCCTTGCATTCGTGTGGTAAGGGAGGTAAAGGGATATGTCAAGAATTGGTAGAAACCCCATTACCGTACCCGCAGGTGTCGAGGTTAAGATCGACGGCCAGAACGTTACCGTTACCGGCCCCAAGGGTACCCTGACCAGAGTCATCAACGATGGCATCACCGTCGCTCTGAACGGCAACGTTATCAACGTTACCAGAGCTAACGACAACAAGGAAATGCGTGCACTGCACGGCCTGAACAGAACTCTCGTAAGCAACATGGTAGTCGGCGTGACCGACGGCTTCAAGAAAGAGCTTGAGGTAAACGGTGTTGGTTACAGAGTTACCAAAGAGGGCACTAAGCTCGTCCTTTCGGTTGGTTATTCACACACTGTCAGCATCGATGAGAGAGATGGCGTCACCTTCGAGTGCCCCAGTGCCAACAAGATCGTTGTGCAGGGCGCCGATAAGCAGATCGTCGGCCAGATCGCAGCCGAGATCCGCAAGGTCCGTCCCCCCGAGCCGTACAAGGGCAAGGGCATCAAGTATGTTGACGAGGTCATCCGCCGCAAGGAAGGCAAGACCGGTAAGTAAGGAGGCAGCCTAAATGATTAAGAGACCTGATACTAAAGCGCAGAGAATTAAGCGCCATAAGAGAGTTCGCTCTAAGGTTTCCGGCACTCCTGAGAGGCCGAGACTGAGCGTATTCCGCAGCGAGAAGCATATCTATTGCCAGATCATCGACGATACCAAGGGCGTCACCCTGTGCTCCGCTTCTACCGTCGAGAAAGATTTTGAAGGCGTAGGCAGCAACAAGACCGCAGCCAACAAGGTTGGCAAGATGGTCGCCGAGAGAGCTCTTGAGAAGGGCATCACCGCAGTCGTATTTGACCGCGGCGGCAACATCTATCACGGCCGTGTTCAGGCCCTGGCCGAAGGCGCCCGTGAGGGCGGCCTGCAGTTCTGACGGGAGGAAATATAATGGCTTATAACAACAACAGAAGCGGAAAGCGCGAAGAAGTGCAGTCCGAGTATATTGAAAAGGTTGTTTCCCTGAACCGTGTTTCCAAGACCGTTAAGGGCGGACGCGTTATGAAGTTCTCCGCGCTGTGCGTCATCGGCGACGGCAAGGGAACTGTCGGCTACGGACTCGGCAAGGCTGCCGAAGTTTCCGAGGCCATCCGTAAGGGCATCGAGGATGCCAAGAAAAACATGATCACCGTTACCCTCACCGGAACCACCATTCCTCATGAGGTCATCGGTAAGTTCTCCGCAGGCCGCGTGCTTCTTAAGCCCGCCCCCGCCGGTACCGGCGTTATCGCCGGCGGCGCAGTCCGTGCTGTCGTCGAGGCTGTGGGTATCTCCGATATCCGTACCAAGTGCCTGCGTTCCCACAATCCTCAGAACGTCGTCGCCGCAACCTTCGACGGTCTGAAGTCCCTCAGAGATGCTTCCCAGGTCGCAGCGACCCGCGGCAAGTCCATCGAAGAAATCCAGGGCTAAGGAGGAGCAGTCATGGCACAGATTAAGATTACTCTGGTCAAGAGCCTCAACGGCAGACTTGACAAGCACATTGCTACCGCGAAGTCCCTGGGCCTTGCCAGGATTGGCGATACTACCGTCCAGCCTGACAACCCGCAGACCAAGGGTAAGATCGCCAAAATCGGCTATCTGCTGAAGGTCGAGGAAGAGTAAGGAGGACCGGAAAATGAAACTTTATGATCTTTCCCCTGCAGCCGGCTCCACCCATGTCGCTAAGCGCAAGGGCAGAGGCCCCGGCTCCGGCAACGGCAAGACCGCAGGCCGCGGCCACAAGGGTCAGAAGGCCCGTAGCGGCGGCGGTGTCCGCGTAGGCTTTGAAGGCGGCCAGATGCCTCTGGCTCGTCGCATTCCCAAGAGAGGCTTCAACAACATTTTTGCTAAGCCCCTTGAGATCTGCAACGTCCGTGACCTCGAGAGATTCGAGGACGGCACTGTCGTCGATGCTCAGCTGCTCGTCGACAACGGCATTATTCAGCGCGTCGGCAACGGCGTCAAGATTCTCAGCAATGGCGAACTGACCAAGAAGCTCACCGTAAAGGCTGCTGCTTTCTCTGCCAACGCCAAGGCTAAGATCGAAGGAGCAGGCGGAAAGGCTGAGGTGGTCTGAAGTGTTAAAGACGTTGCGTAACGCTTGGAAGGTTGAAGATATCAGGAAAAAGATGCTCTTCACGCTCTTTATCCTCCTTCTTTACCGTCTGGGCAACGCGGTCCCGGTACCGTATGTCAACACGACAACGCTTCAATCTTACTTCAGTCAGTATTCCAATACTGTTCTTGGCGTATATAACGTTATGAGCGGCAGTTCGTTCTCTCAGGCAACAATCTTTGCTCTGTCGATCCAGCCGTACATTAACGCATCGATCATTATTCAGCTGCTTTGCATCGCCATTCCCGCTCTGGAGAGACTGTCCAAAGAGGGCGGCGAAGAAGGCAAGAAGAAGATCAACAACATTACCCGCTACACCACAGTTGGTATTGCTCTTATTCAGGGTTACGGTTACTACGCTCTTCTGAGCAATAACAACGCAACCTATCAGCTGCTGTCCCAGGACGGTGTGTGGCCTGCGATCGTTATTATCGCGACCTTCTGCGCCGGCTCTGCACTGCTGATGTGGATGGGCGAGCAGATCACCGAGTTCGGTCTGTCCAACGGTATATCTGTTATCCTGTTTGTGAGCATCATTTCCCGCTTCCCGCGGAGCATCATAGGCATGGTCAGCAGTGTTATCGCGGCTCCGTCCACCTGGTGGATCTACCTGCTTATGCTCGTTGGCTCTCTTCTGATCATCGTGCTGATCGTTTTCGTCAGCAACGCCGAGAGAAGAATCCCCGTCCAGTACGCCAAGCGCGTTGTCGGACGCAAGAGCTACGGCGGCCAGTCCACCAACCTGCCCCTCAAGGTCAACATGTCCGGCGTTCTGCCTGTCATCTTTGCTCAGGCGATCGCTTCCATGCCGGCCACGATCGGCGCATTCTTCAACACTTCCGAATCCGGTTTCTGGAGTGGTTTCCTCAGCCTGTTTGATACCTCTTCCTGGTTCTATATCGTGTTCTATGCACTGCTGATCGTTTTCTTCAGCTACTTCTACTCCACGATACAGTTCAACCCCATCGAGGTTGCAAACAATCTGAGAAAGAACGGTGGATATATCCCCGGCTTCCGCCCGGGCAAGCCCACCAGCGAGTTTATCAGCAAGGTGCTCAATAAGATCACCATGTTCGGCGCCCTTTATCTGGCGGTCATCGCCATTGTGCCGATCATCATCAGTAAGTTCTCCACTGTTGCTGCCAGCAGCGGCATTTCCGTCGGTGGCACATCCCTCATCATCGTCGTGGGCGTAGCCCTGGAGATCATGAGAGACCTTGAGAACCACCTGCTGTTGAGACACTACAAGGGCTTCCTTGAGTGAGGATAATCAAATGAAACTTATACTCCTCGGCGCACCCGGTGCCGGAAAAGGTACACAGGCTGAGCTTCTGGCAAAGAAGCTGAATATTCCTGTGATCTCCACCGGCAACATCCTGCGAGCTGCTGTTAAAAACGGCACGCCTACCGGCCTTCTTGCAAAAGAGAAGATGGACAAGGGCGAGCTCGTCAGTGACGACATTATTATTGGCATCGTTAAGGAAAGACTGGCCGAGCCCGACTGCAACGCCGGTTACATCCTTGACGGTGTACCCAGAACCCTTGCACAGGCCAAGGCCATTGATCAGGCCGGCATCGTGATCGATGCTGTTTTGCTCATCGATGTTGCCGACGCCGTGATCGAGGAGCGCATGACCGGCCGCCGCACCTGCCTTAAGTGCGGTGCGACCTACCACGTGGCAGCAAACCCGCCCAAGACTGAGGGCGTGTGCGATGCCTGCGGTGCAGAGCTTACCGTCCGCAAGGATGACAAGCCCGAGACGGTCAGAAACAGACTCAGCATCTATCATGCGGAAACCGAGCCTCTCGTAAAATATTATGAGGAGCAGGGTAAGCTCCGCCGGGCAGAGGGCAATGCCCCGCTCGCAGCCGTTTGTGCCAACGTTGAATCGGCCCTGGGTATCGGCTGATGATAAAACTCAAATCCCCCAGGGAAATTGAGATAATGCGCCGGGCGGGGAAAATTACCGCGGCAGCCCGTGCTTTGGCAGGGAGTATGGTAGCCCCCGGCGTAACAACCCGAGAAATTGACAAAGCGGTTCACGATTATATTCTCTCACAGGGCGCTGTCCCGACCTTCCTGAATTACGGCGGCTTCCCCGGAAGCGCGTGCATCTCCATAAATGATGAGGTGATCCACGGCATTCCCGGCTCCCGCAAGATAAGGGAAGGGGACATCGTCAGCGTGGATGTGGGCGCTAAGATAGACGGATACACCGGCGACTGTGCCGGCACCTATCCGGCCGGTGAGATCTCCGTCGAGGCAAAACGCCTCATCGAGATCACCAGGCAGAGCTTCTTTGAAGGCATAAAATATGCCAGAAAGGGCTATCGTCTCAGTGACATCTCCCACGCGATACAGGTATTTGTAGAGAAGAATGGATTTTCGGTCGTGCGTGACTTCGTGGGACACGGTGTTGGTCAGGACCTCCACGAAGACCCGCAGATTCCCAACTTCGGCAGTCCCGGGCGCGGCCCGCGGCTGCTCCCCGGTATGACCCTGGCGATTGAGCCGATGGTCAACGCCGGAGGATTCGCGGTTAAAGTCTTGCCGGATGGCTGGACGGTGAAGACCAGGGATGGAAGCCTTTCGGCCCATTATGAGAATACGATTCTTATAACCGATGGCGATCCCGAGATCCTTACCCCGCAGGAGTGACGACCTTATGAGGATCCAGAAATCCGACATTGTCCTTTCTCTCGCCGGCAGAGACCAGGGTGACATCTTCTTCGCACTTGAGGTGAAGGATGGCTTTGTCTGGCTGGCGGACGGCAAGGGACGAAAGGTTGAAAAGCCCAAGCGTAAAAAGCTCAGGCATCTGCGCCATGTGTGCAGCAGCGACAGTCCGGCCGCCGAGAAGATACGCAGCGGTCAAACTGTTACAAATAACGAGTTAAAACGAACTCTGAAGTCTATTTTCAATAGGCCAAACGGAACTATCGAGGAGGTATGTTAAATGGCAAAGGACGATATGATCGAGCTGGAAGGCACAGTAGTAGAATCCTTACCCAACACCATGTTCACTGTCGATATTGGCAATGGCCACACGATTCTGGCGCATATTTCCGGAAAGCTCCGTATGAATTTCATCAGGATCCTTCCGGGCGATAAGGTAACGGTGCAGATGTCACCTTATGACCTTACCCGCGGCAGGATTACGTGGCGCAGTAAATAAAGCCGGGTAACATCCCGGACCAGCAATTAGGAGGTTATTTCAAATGAAAGTCAGACCGTCCGTAAAGCCCATGTGCGAGAAGTGCAAGGTCATCAAGCGCCATGGCAAGGTCATGGTCATCTGCGAGAACCCCAAGCATAAGCAGAGGCAGGGCTGACAGCTCCCGGAAGTCCTCGAAAGAGACACGGGAATACACCGTGCGCCATAATGGCGCCAAACGAATACCAATGTGATTCGAAAGGAATGATTAACAAGTATGGCACGAATTTCCGGCGTTGACCTGCCCAGGGAAAAACGGATCGAAGTCGGTCTCACCTATGTCTACGGCATCGGACCGGCAACCGCTAAGAAGATCTGCGAAGAGACTGGTATCAATCCTGACACCCGCGTGAAGAATCTCACCGAGGCTGAGGAAGCCAAGCTCAGAGAGTGCATCGATAAGAACTACCTCGTAGAGGGCGACCTGAGACGTTCCGTCGCTATGGACATTAAGCGTCTTACCGAGATCGGCTGCTACAGAGGTTACCGCCACAGAAAGGGCCTGCCCGTCCGTGGCCAGAGAAGCAAGACTAATGCCCGTACCCGCAAGGGCCCGAAGCACACCGTCGCCAACAAGAAGAAGTAAGAGGGAGGGATAAGCAATGGCATCACCCAAGAAGGCTAAGGTCAGGACCAAACGCCGCGAGAGAAAAAATATTGAAAAAGGTGCTGTGCATATCAGCTCTTCCTTCAATAACACCATGGTCACCATTACCGATCCCAACGGCAACGCCATTTCCTGGGCTTCCGCCGGTGAGATGGGTTTCCGTGGCAGCAAGAAGTCCACTCCTTTTGCAGCTCAGTCTGCGGCTGAGACCGCGGCTAAGGCAGCGATGGAGCATGGTCTGAAGTCCGTTGAGGTCTTTGTTAAGGGCCCCGGTTCCGGCCGTGAGTCCGCGATCCGTGCACTCCAGTCCGTTGGCCTGGAAGTCACCATGATCAAGGACGTCACCCCCATCCCGCACAACGGCTGCCGTCCCCCCAAGAGACGCAGAGTATAAGGAGGAAAATAGAAAATGGCAAGATATACAGATGCTGTCTGCCGCATGTGCCGCAGAGAGAATCAGAAGCTTTTCCTCAAGGGCGACAAGTGCTACACTGATAAGTGCCCCGTCGCTAAGAGATCCTACGCTCCCGGCCAGCACGGTCAGGGCCGCAGCAAGACCTCTGAATACGGCATGCAGCTTCGTGAGAAGCAGAAGGCCAAAAGATATTACGGCGTTCTCGAGGCCCAGTTCCGCGGCTATTACGAGATCGCTATGAAGCGCAAGGGTAAGACCGGTGAGAACCTCCTGTCCATCCTTGAGTCCAGACTTGACAACGTCATCTACCGTCTCGGCTTCGCTATGAGCCGTGCCGAGGCCAGACAGATGGTTTCTCACGGTCACTTCACCGTCAACGGTGTTAAGACCGACATCCCCTCCTTCCTGGTGAAGCCGGGCATGACCATCGCTCTGAAAGAGTCCAGCCGCAGTCTTGACAAGTTCAAGGGCAACCTGGAGGCTAACGCTTCCCGTCCTGCTCCCAAGTGGCTTGACTTCAACGCAGAGAACTTTGCTGCGAAGGTTATCGCCCTTCCACAGAGAGATGACATCGACCTGCCCATTGAGGAACAGCTGATCGTCGAGTTGTACTCCAAGTAATATCCTAACCCTCATTGGAAAGCTGTTATTTTAGGTGGAATCACCGAACAAAAAAGGAGGGTAAACGCATAAATGATAGAGATTGAAAAGCCGCGCATTGAATGTATCGAAGATCAAGGCGATGAAAGCTACGGCAAGTTTGTTGTGGAGCCTCTTGAGAGAGGCTACGGCACTACGCTCGGCAATGCTCTGCGCAGAATTCTCCTCTCATCCCTGCCCGGAACAGCGGTAACATCCATTAAGATAGCCGGAGTTCAGCATGAGTTCTCCACTATCCCCGGCGTGAAGGAAGATGTCACTGAGATCGTCCTTAACGTTAAGGGCATTATTGCCAAGCTGTTTTCCCAGGGTGCAAAGACCGTATATATTGAAGCACAGGGCCAGTGTGAAGTCACTGCCAGTGATATTAAGGCTGATGGCGAATTTGAGGTTCTCAATCCGGACCTTCACATTGCCACCCTTGGTCCCGATGCAGTTCTGAGCATGGAGCTGACCTTCAACCACGGCAGAGGTTATGTTGCGGCAGAGAAGAATAAGCTTAGCCAGCCTGTTATTGGCGTCATCCCTGTCGACTCGATCTATACACCGGTTCTTAAAGTCAATTACACTGTTGAAAATACCCGCGTTGGCAACGTGACCGACTTCGACAAGCTCACGCTTGAAGTCTGGACGGACAAGACTATCTGCGCAAGAGACGCCGTGTCCCTGGGTGCAAAGATCCTTTGCGAGCATTTTGCACTGTTCACCGACCTGAGCGAGAATATCAGCAACAGCAGCATTGTTGTTGATCGTGAAGATGGCAAGCCCGACAAGCTCCTTGAGATGACTATTGAAGAGCTTGACCTCTCCGTACGCAGCTTCAACTGCCTTAAGAGAGCAAACATCAACACGGTCGAGGACCTGATCTCCAAGACTGAAGAAGATATGATCAAGGTGCGCAACCTGGGTCACAAGTCTCTGGAAGAAGTAGTCCATAAGCTTGAAATGATGGGACTGTCTCTGGCCAAAGAAGAGAACGCCTGATCGACAGTTTCGTTAAGGAGGAAAAATAATGTTCGGACATCGTAAGCTCGGCAAGACTTCTGCTCAGCGTAAGGCCATGCTTCGCCAGCAGGTCACTGACTTCCTGGACAACGGAAGAATGGAGACCACTTTCTACAGAGCTAAGGAAGTCGCTCCGGTTGCCGAAAAAATGATCACCCTTGGTAAGAAGGGCACTCTCGCCGCAAGACGTCAGGCTCTGGCCTACATCACCAGAGAAGATGTCGTCACTAAGATTTTTAGTGAGCTGGCCCCCAAGTACGAAGGCCGCAACGGTGGTTACACCCGCGTCACCCGTACCGGTCCCCGCCGCGGTGATGCAGCCGAGATGGCTGTCATCGAGCTGGTCTGATCACCCGCTTGAAAAGAAACGCTCCTGCAGATATCTGCAGGAGCTTCTTTTTTTGCAGTGACTGTGACAAATAACGGATATAGCAGGTAAAAGGTATTTACATATCAATTCGCTTGTGTTATATTAAGGTTAAGATGATTCACACATGTCCAGCCACAAAAGGAGGTACAGGCATGGCAAAACACAGCGAGGAGGCATGGGAAGTAAGCTACCTTATGGAAGGGGAAGAAATCCTCTGGCGCGGAAAGCCGAATGCAAAACAACTGCTGACCCGGGAAGACATTTTCCTGCTACCCTTCAGCATCCTGTGGGGCGGATTTTCAGTTGGCCTCACAGTGTTTATGACTGCCCGTGGGGAGCTTGGCAATATGCCGCCTGTGTTCTTCATTTTCCCAATTATTGGCATATATCTGCTCTTTGGCCGCTTTGTCCATAGGAGCATGCTGCTGAGAAACACTGAGTATATCATCACAAATAGGCGCATCGTCATTAAAAGATGGACATCTGTTTTGGAGCTTTGGGGCAATAATTTGCCTCCGATGAAATCACGGATTAAGGCGGACGGCAGCGGCACGATTGAGTTCCACAGCCCTATCAATGCGCCGCGGCTTTCAGTTAAATATTCGGCGCTGACAAGTCCCCAGTACGGACTAGAAAACCTTTCCGATGCTGCGGACGCGGTGAAGGCCATTGGACGGCTCCGTGAAGCCGAATGACAAATATCCAAAATTGCAAATGAAGCGAGAAGGGAGAAGCGCTATGAACGGGACGAGTGAATTTGTGTGGCTTAACAACTACCTGAACGGTGAAGAGTATGTTTTGTGGAAGGGTAAGCCGGATACAAGGCGGCTGCTGAGCGGGATGGATACAGTTTTGATCCCATTCAGCTTGCTGTGGACGGGCGGCTTGCTCCATGGCCTGATTTCATCAATAGACAGTGGAATGCCGCTGTTTGCATGGATATTTATGGCTGTATTTTTGGCCTTTGGGCTATATCTGACAGTGGGCAGGTTTTTGCATAGGCGTTGGCTCCTGCAGCGGACCGAATATGCGGTTACAAACAGAAGGATCCTCATAAAAAGAGGACGATCGGTTCACATTGCCTATGGCACAACTCTGCCGCCAATGAGCGTGTATACACATGCAGACGGTACTGGTACGATTAGCTTCAAGCAGGTGGCGCGCACCCGCTCCGGATATCGGTATGTCTCTATGGGAGGCCTCGACACACCCAACGGAGATATATCACTGGAAAACCTTCATGATTTGCGCGGCGCCCAGGCTGCCATCAACAGTATGCTTTCTAAGGATTGAGTTGAAATTGAAAATCACTAATGTATCATAAACAAACACCGGCGCAGCAAATTCTGCTGCGCCGGTGTTTTGACTTATCAATATTAATCTTTCTTAACGACAGCCATGTTCTGCCACTTGCCGCCGCGATACCTCAGGAACGCCATCAGGGAAGAGCAGAACCAGCCGATGGGGATCGCATAGGCGCAGCCCATAAAGCCCACTCCCATCCAAAGGCTGATAGCATAGGCCATTAACAGGCGCATACCGAGATCGAAGAAGCTGCACACCATGGTCATAACACTGTCGCCGGAGCCGCGCAGAACTGATGCGAAGACCTGCATCAATGCGTGGAATACAAGGAAGGGACAGAATGCGCGCATATATGCCGTGCCGCGGCTGATTACGACAACTTCCGAATCGTCCACAAACAGGCTGATCAGTCCGGGGCCTATGGCATAGATCACGATGCTGCAAACTGCGCTCAAGCCTATGAGCAGCCAGGTAGTCTGCTTCAAGCCCTTTTTGGTGCGCTTCACATCGCCTGCACCCATGTTCTGGCCGACAAAAATCGCGAACGCCTGTGTCACGCCGTGGATGGGCAGCATGGAAAAGCCCTCCATTTTGTTTGCGGCGGTGTAGGCGGCAATGTTTACCGCGCCAAAGCTGTTGACAAGACTCTGTACGAAGATGAATCCCAGATTGGTTACGAGCCCTGAAGCGCCGCCGGTATACCCATACGCAGGACATAACTAAACAGCTTTCTGGAGAATACAAACTCGCCCTTTTTAAACCTAAAGTACTCAGATTTTACACTCACATATATGATGCACAGAAGCACGGAAATACCCTGTGCAATCACAGTGGCCCAAGCAACGCCGGCGACGCCCATGTTCAGCCCCACGACAAAATACAGGTCGCCGATTATGTTAAGTAAACTGGATATGACAAGGAATACCAGCGGGGTAACGGAGTCGCCCAAAGCGCGCAGAACAGCGGCAAAGAAGTTGTACAGCATAAGGAATATCAGACCCGTCCAATATATCTGCATATACATTACGGAATCATCGAAAATATCATCAGGTACGTTGATCAGCCTCGCCAGAGCAGGTGCCAGTGGGATGCAGATTGCTGATAACAGAATGGCCAGCGCAACAAGGAACACCAAAGTCGTGGAAAGAGTAGCTTTTATATCCCTCTTCTTGTCCGCCCCGAATTGTTGAGCAACAACGACGCTGGCGCCGGTAGAAAAGCCGGAGCAGGCCATGACCATGCAGTTGCATATCGTGGCGGAAGATCCGACGGCAGCCAGTGCAGATGCACCCACATAATTGCCGACAACGATGCTGTCAACCATGCTGTAAAGCTGCTGAAAAATGCTGCCAAACAGGATGGGGATGCCGAACATAATAATGCCCTTTAGCGGTGGCCCCTGCAGCATATCAATGTTGGAACGCTTTTTTGTAATACCTTTCACAGTTTCACCCAAATTCATATGATTTTTTAGCTTACTTAACATATTATCATTTTTGACGGTGAAATTAAATATAAAATGATACAGAAAAGTTGTACAAATTAGATGCCCAAACCGCGGTTTAGTCATGCAAATTGTTCTGTGGGAGCTTTTATTGACGAAAATAATGCTCCATGTTATAATAAAAAATAACCAACTATTGAATGATGAACAGGACAATCGCAGGAAGGAGCTATCATATGAACACTGGTATTAATAAATCAACGATTTGTCTGTTGATATGCTTTTTTCTCGTCGCGCTTTTGCCGGGATGTACCGGCGGAGAGACGGAATCAGCCAATGGGCAGCCTGTTTCAAAATCGGATGCGCTAATTGAGATTGCCGGCATATATATGATGACACAGATGAATGATGCTGAAAAAGAATGCAATCTGGGACGGCCTCTTTCGGCGTATATACTTACAGAAAACGGGATAAAGCCTGTTGAGTACGAGTTGTATCCGGTCTTTGCCGGCGATGCGATCGTGGCATTTGCCACCGGGTCTACGAGCGATTTCGGAGAGTATATTACCGGGTGCTCACCTGAGTTTGCCGGGGATTTGCAGCCGGAATATGCGCAGGATCCCCAGGCAGCGGTGGCCTTTGTGTATGCGGCAGACGGCGTCTATCTTGTCCGCAGCACGGGCCAGCCACAGCTGCTGCAGCCACTTCCCCTGCCGGACTACGCCCCTGTCGACAAACTGGGTGAATATATCGATCAAATAGAATACGCGCCTATCGAAAGGGATATTGATTTTACACGGCCCTGATGAGCATAAAGAGCTCGCCTCATGACAAAGAGGCGAGCTTTGTTGATACCATAATCGCGGATAACGCCCATCGGTTCAGTCGAGGAACCTGCTGCGGTAACACTCGGTGGGCAGAATATCAGCCAGATCTGTCAGTATACGGGAGCTGTTTACCCCGTATTTTTTTCGCTTATCGCGCAGCAACAGATGATTGCTGTCCTGAACGGGCAGGACAACTGTGGCGCTGGTGCCGCGGCCGGGCAGACTTTCGATCATCAGGGTGCCGCGCAAGCGCTCCGCCAGCTGCCTGGACACATGCAGACCAAGGCCAAGACCGGCTTTCGGATCATTGGTTGGCCGGGGCTGACGCCATGCATCGAATAAATATGCCATGCGATCTTCCGGAATACCGCAGCCCTCGTCCCGCACCGTGATTTGCAGCCTGCTGTCCCGCTTCTTCATCACTATGGTGATTGGTTTATCCGCGGGTGAATACTTGAACGCGTTGGAGATAAGATTGAGCAGTATGCGCTCAAGGTCGGAAGACTCTCCGCTGATGTATGCATCGCTTATTCCTGAGTAGTCCAGTCTGACCCTCTCACTTCGCAGAAAAGCCGGCAGAGATTCGATCAGATCTGTGACGGCGGTGACGGCATTGAATTGCTCATTACTGCCAAAGCCTTGCCACTCGCCCATTGAGCCGAGGAAAGCGATATTGTCGGCATCTCTTGCAATGCGGTAGCTGCTGTGCTCGTGAATTGCCACGCTGTCCAAAAACTGGCGGTCATCGATGCGGCTGATGTAGGGACGAATTATGTCCGAGGCAAAAATCTGCTGTGACGATGCAGACCGCAGATTCGCCGAAAATGAGTCAGCAAGGTGTTTAATATCATCGTCGGTGCTGTCCACAACGATTCTGTACATCTGGCAATCACCCATGGGTACGGCATTTACGGTGAGTGTGCGGCCGTTCAGACGGATGCTGCCGCTGCGTGGCCCGCTGCCGTCGGAAAGTGCGCCGAACAGGGCACTGCTGTCCCGCTCCAGGAGGGAAGCGCCGACCAGTGTCCGAGCCGATTCATTTGCGTACAGCAAAGCACCGTCGCGGCAGATAACGACCGCGTCGGTAAAATGGTCAAACACATTAAAATAAGATTGATCCATGGGCTGTCTCCGTCAATGCCGTTTGCGCACTGCGGCGTATCCGGCAGGTTTTTACAAGGTCAATAATAACAAAAACAGGGGTTACGGGCAAGGATTTTTGCGAAAAATGTAGAATTTTGTTTTTTTACAAAAAACACTTTATTTTTTACCGAAATAGAGGTATAATTCAATCGTGGCAGTACGCCAACACAATAGTTGTTATTAATTTTTAACCGGGAGGAAATACAAATGAGCATTAAAATTGGTATTAACGGTTTTGGCCGCATCGGCAGACTTGCTTTCCGCGCCAGCCTGAACCATCCTGAGATCGAAGTCGTTGGCATCAATGACCTGATCACCTCTGACTACATGGCATACATGCTGAAGTATGACACCATGCAGGGTAAGTTCGACGGCACCGTTGAGTACACTGATCATTCCATCATCGTCAACGGCCATGAGATTGCTGTTTTCTGTGAGCGCGACAAGGCCAACCTGCCTTGGGGCGAAATCGGTGCTGAGTACATCATCGAGTCCACCGGACTGTTCCTGACCAAGGAAAAGGCTCAGGGCCACCTGGATGCCGGCGCCAAGAAGGTCGTTATGTCCGCTCCCTCCAAGGATGACACTCCCATGTTCGTTATGGGCGTTAACCACAACACCTATACCTCCGACATGAACTTCGTCTCCAACGCTTCCTGCACCACCAACTGCCTGGCTCCCATCGCCAAGGTTCTGCATGACAACTTCGGCATCACCGAGGGTCTCATGACCACCGTTCACTCCACCACCGCTACCCAGAAGACCGTTGACGGCGTTTCCGCTAAGGATTGGCGCGGCGGCCGTGCTGCAGCTGGCAACATCATCCCCTCCTCCACCGGCGCCGCCAAGGCTGTCGGCAAGGTCATCCCCGAGCTGAACGGCAAGCTGACCGGTATGTCCATGCGTGTTCCCACTCTGGACGTTTCCGTCGTCGACCTGACTGTCAACCTGGCCAAGCCCGCCACCATGGCTGAGATCAATGCCGCCATGAAGGCCGCTTCCGAGGGCGAGCTGAAGGGCATCCTGGGATACACTGAGGACGCTGTTGTTTCCTCCGACTTCCTGGGCGATCCCCGTACCTCCATCTATGACGCTACCGCCGGCATCGCTCTTACCGACAAGTTCGTTAAGGTCGTTTCCTGGTACGACAACGAGTGGGGCTACAGCAACAAGATCGTTGAGCTCATCAAGCACATGTACTCTGTTGACCACGCTGAGTAATTTTCCACGACAATTGCAAAACATACGCCGCACCCATCGGGTGCGGCGTTTTGTTATATATGTACATGAGGTCTGTGACCTGCGGTGGGACTGGCACATATTATATGACAGGGCAGCATCTGCCCACAAATATACGGAGGCGTGATAATGGCAATATTCAATAACAGCGCGACCCTGTCATATAACGGTATCGTAACCACTTCAAACACCACCACCGGTGAAATTCTTGAGGTGCTTTCCGCTGCCAAGACAGCGCTTACGGACTCGTATTCACCCGGCGGCGATGTGGCCTATGCCGTCAGCCTTGTTAACACAGGCGCGGCAGCGCTCACCGATCTTACCCTTACCGACGACCTGGGCGCTTATGACCTTGACGGCGACAGTTATGTGTCTCTGGCCTATGTTGATGGGTCGGTACGATATTTCGTCAACGGCGTCCTGCAGGCAGCGCCGACCGTTGATGCCGGCCCACCGCTGGTCATCAGCGGCATCAGTGTGCCAGCCGGCGGCAATGCTATCGTCCTTTACGAGGCGGCTGTAACCCGGTTTGCATCCCCCGAACTGGAGGGTGAGATCACCAACACCGCCACGGTAAGCGGTGAAGGAATTTCTGATGTCATCGCCCAGGAAACCGTAACCGCAGACACGGCGCCCGTACTGTCGATCGTTAAATCACTCAGCCCAACCGTCGTGGCTGAAAACGGCCGGATAACCTATACCTTCGACATCAGCAACAGCGGTAATGCTGCAGCGGAAGCCGACGATGATGTCACACTTAGAGATACCTTCACTCCTGCGCTCAGTGATCTTACCGTCACTTTCAACGGTGCAGTGTGGACGGAGGGTGTAAACTACAGCTATGATGAGGCCAGCGGCCTGTTTGAAACCATTCCCGGTCAGATAACCGTGCCTGCGGCGAGCTTTGCGCAGGATCCCGATACCGGTGTGTGGGTAACAACTCCCGGCACCGCCACTCTCGTAGTCACCGGCACAGTGTAAAGCGCATAAGAAAGAATTGAATTACGGCGGCAGTACATTCGGTCTGCCGCCGTATATCATTGCCAAAAGCTGAGTATATGAGTAATCGCGCCGCCCCAAAAGACGCACCCTAACGCGATATACTCCTTATAAGGACAGAGCAAACCACCCGTTCATCTGAACGGGTGGTTTTAACTGCTTACAATATTTAGTTGCTGCTCTGGAACTCATCGCTTTCAACGAAGGCGACGAAGTCCTCATAGCGGCTGAAGAAGCGGGTGGTAAAGTCCACGGTAGCCGCATAGTAATAGTAGTTTGTCGTCTCCGGATAGAGCGCGGCTCTGATGGACGCAAGACCGGGGTTGGTTATCGGCCCGGGCAGACCCTCATACATATAGGTGTTGTATGGGTTGTCCAGTGCAGTGCTGAACTGGTCGCCGGTCACATAGGTGGCGTAGATTATCGTTGCATCGATCTGCAGATAGGGGAAGTCCTCGCTGTTAAGACGGTTGTATATTACCGAAGCGATGGACGCGCGCTCGCTGTCAATACCGGTCTCTTTTTCCACCATTGCGGCGATGCTGATGATCTCATTTATGCTGTACCCCAGTTCCTCCGCGCGCAGGCGGTACTCTTCGGTGAACTTGCTGTCAAAGTTGGACAGCATCTTATTTAGCACTCGCTCGGCATCGTCGTTGATATAGAATTCGTAGGTGTCGGGGAAGAGATAGCCCTCCAGGCGGAGCCTGTCGCCCACTGTGCTTCCGTCGAGGAAATCGTAGTCAAATTCGCCGTTTGCCGCGGCCTCCCACAATTCTTCCTGAGTGCAGACCTCTTTGGATTCCAGCAGTTCAAACATCTGGAAAAGGTTGTAACCTTCCGGAATGGTTACCTCTGTGGTGACGCGGTAGCCGCTGTAGGTGCTCATACAGCTGACCAGCGCGCGGTAGTCATAGCTGGTCTTAAGCTGATATACACCGGGCTCTATCTTCTCTTCGGCGCTGGAGAATCTGGCAAACAGCTTGAACAGAGGCTTATAGTTTATCAGACCGTTGTCGTGCAGTATGTCTGTCACCTGATCGATGGTGTAGCCATCGGGAATGGTTATCTCCACATCGTTTGCCGGCTTGTTTATGGCGAGAACATCCGCCGCCGCCAGCCACAACACCCCGCCAAGAAGGGCTCCCGTGACGAGAATGAACAGGAAGTACATGATCCCGCCGAAGCAGCCGGTTCTGTGCCGCCGGTTGATCTTAATAGGATGCACCCGGTCGTATTCGCCGAAATCGTGGCGATAGTCGGTTTCGATGCGGAATTCTTTCTCTTTCCTGCTGCTCTTTTCGGATGGTGCAGGGCTTTCGTATTCCTGAGTCTCGATTACGGCCTCCACTTCGGGTTCCTCAAGGGAAACCGGCACATACTCATTTGTGGACTCAAGATCGGCCTCGGGAAGATCTTCGTCCGTGTTTTCTTCAGTGACGGGTTCATCGCTGCTGCTATCGGCATCATCCGGAATTTCTTCCGGTTCTGTGCTGTCGATACCGAATGCGTCCCGCCAGTCGGGGCCGTTGACCTCCTCAGGGTCTTCACCTTCCGCTGCATCATCCGCAGGCTCATCCGTGTCCGGGCTGTCCTCGATGGGGGTCTCTTCGATTATAGGCGCGATCTCCGGTTCCTGTATCGGGAAGATGATCCCCACGGGCGCGGCAGATTCAATAGCTTCCGGCTCCTCGTCCTCCGCCGAGGGTTGGGCAGAGGTTTCCTCTTCATCCGGCTGGGCGGCAGAATTACTCTCCGC
>JAZUPH010000032.1:0-9860 GCA_045605145.1 Oscillospiraceae bacterium
TAGCTTCTGCATGGTGAGTATCCTTTCGGATAGAGTTTATTTGCCGTTCTTCTGGTCTATGATGGACTGAACCTTGATGGGCAGGCCGTACAGGGTGATGAAGCCGGCGGCATCTGCCTGGTTGTAAACGTCGTCCTCGCCCAAGGTGGCGATCTCGGGGTCGGACAGGGAGTAGCAGCTCCATACGCCGGCATTTATAATGTTGCCCTTGGAGAGCGTCAGTTTTACGGTGCCTGTCACATTCTCCATCAGACTGTCAACGAATGCTGACAGAGCCTTGCGCAGGGGGGTGTACCACTGGCCGTTATAAACCAGCTCTGCAAAGCAGATGGAAAGCTCCTGCTTCTTGTGCGCTGCGTATTTATCCAGACACAGGGTTTCAAGAACGCTCAGCGCCTTGTACAGGATGGCGCCGCCGGGAGTCTCATAAACGCCGCGGCACTTGATGCCTACAAGGCGGTTTTCAACGATGTCCAGAAGGCCGATGCCGTTTGCGCCGCCGATCTTGTTGAGCTTGAGGATGATGTCCTTTGCGCTCATCTTCTCGCCGTCCAGAGCTACGGGTACGCCCTTTTCAAAATCAAGAGTGACATAGCTGGGCTCGTCCGGGGCCTGCATGGGGGATACGCTCATCTCCAGGAAGCCAGGCTTTTCGTACTGAGGCTCGTTGCCCGGATCTTCCAGGTCCAGACCCTCATGGCTCAGATGCCACAGGTTCTTGTCCTTGGAATAGTTGGTCTCACGGGTGATCTTAAGGGGCACGTTGTGCGCTTCGGCGTATTCGATCTCCTCCTCGCGGGACTTGATGCTCCACTCACGCCAGGGGGCGATAACGGGCATATCCGGTGCGAAGGCCTTGATGGTCAGCTCGAAACGGACCTGATCGTTGCCCTTGCCGGTGCAGCCGTGGCAAATGGCGTCTGCGCCTTCTGCCTTTGCGATCTCAACGATGCGCTTTGCGATGATCGGGCGGGCGAAAGAGGTGCCCAGCATATACTCTTCATACTTTGCGCCGGCCTTGACGGTGGGGATGATGAAGTCGTCAACGAACTCGTCGGTAAGATCCTCAACATAGCACTTGGAAGCACCGGTCTTGATGGCCTTCTCTTCAAGACCCTCAAGCTCGTCCGCCTGCCCCACATTGCCGGATACGGCGATTACTTCGCAGTTGTTGTAGTTCTCCTTAAGCCAGGGGATGATGATTGAGGTGTCAAGACCGCCGGAATAAGCGAGGACAACTTTTTTGATGTTTTCTTTATTCATGAAAATGCCTCCATATGCATGAAAATGCGTTATTTAATGCATATTTATACTAATCCATTCATTGCTCATAGTCAAGTGTTTTTTTAATTCGGTCAAAATATTCTACGTTTTGATGCCTGGTGCGCCTTTTGATGCGGTCAATTTGATCAAGTTGATGCATGTCCTGTGCAATTTGCGCGTACATTTTTATTCACTGAATGCTGCATAACGCATTATGACAAAGCGAAGCGGGTAAAACGCTCCCGAATACGGGCGCAAAAGCCTGCCTCATGCCGGGAATGTTGTGATTTAACAGGCACAAGTATTGCAAAAAAAGGAGCATTGTGTTAACATGACCATGTTTATAAAATGGGGTGTAAGTGGGATTATATCCTGCGCCCCGAAACACTTTGTCCTATTCAGCGGTTTCGCTTTTATTTCAGGAGGCATTATGAAAAGTACTGTATTTACCGGCATCGCAACTGCGCTCGTCACCCCTCTGACCCCTGACGGAGTGGATTTTCCCCGCCTGGGCAAACTTATCGACTGGCAGATCGAGAAGGGCATCGATGCCCTTGTTATCTGCGGTACCACCGGCGAAGGTTCCACCCTCACGGATAAAGAGCATCGTGCCGTCATCGAGTACTCTGTTGAGCGTATTAACGGTCGCGTACCTGCCATCGCCGGTACCGGCAGCAACGATACCGCTTACGCCATCGACCTGAGCCGCTTTGCCTGCAAAGCGGGCGCTGATGCCCTGCTTGTTGTCTCTCCTTATTATAATAAGGCTACTCAGAATGGCCTTGTCAAATCCTTCAGCATGATCGCAGATGCCGCTGATAAGCCGGTCATATTATATAATGTACCCTCCCGCACCGGTGTCAACATTACTCCCGCCACCTGCAAAAAGCTGAGCACCCACGGCAACATTGCTGCAATTAAAGAGGCCAGCGGCAACATCTCCCAGATAGTGGAGCTTGCGTCCCTGGTTGGTGATGATATGGACATCTACTCCGGCAATGACGACCAGATCGTTCCTGTCCTGTCCATCGGCGGCAAGGGCTGCATCTCTGTGCTGTCCAATGTGCTGCCCCACGAGACCTGCGAGATCTGCAGGCGCTTCTTCGCCGGCGATGTCAAGGGTGCAGCCGAGCTGCAGCTGCGCTACCTGCCCCTTGTGAACGCCCTCTTTTCCGAGGTGAATCCCATCCCTGCCAAGGCCGCCATGGCTGCCATGGGCTGGTGTGAGGATTACGTCCGCCTTCCTCTTACCACTATGGAAGAGTCCAACCGTAAGGTCCTGCTCGACCTGATGCGCCGCGAGGGTATAGAAGTATGAAGGTGCTGCTCAACGGCGCCGCCGGCTACATGGGGCGCGAGGTCGTTAAGCTGACCGAAAGGAATTTTCGCGGCAGTGAGCTTGCCGCCGGCGTGGATATAAGCGGCAAGGACGGCTGCTTTAAAAGCCTTTGCGAATACTCCGGCTGTGCCGATGTAATCGTTGATTTTTCCCACCATGCCGCTGTTGGTGCGCTGCTGGATTATGCCGTGGCCAATAAGCTCCCTGTCGTGGTGGCGACCACGGGGCATGACGATGCCGAGCTGCAGTTTATTTCCGCTGCCGCCGTACACGTTCCCGTTTTCCACACTGCCAATATGTCCATCGGCGTTGCCCTTTTGGCTGAGCTGGCGGTAAAGGCCGCTTCTGTATTCCCTGAGGCGGATGTTGAGATAGTGGAAACCCACCACAACCGCAAGCTGGACGCACCCAGCGGTACCGCACTGATGCTGGCCAACGAACTGTGCGCCGCCCGCGAGGGCAGCAGCATCGTCACCGGCCGCAGCGGACACTGCGTCCGCAAACCCGGCGACATCGGTGTCAGCGCCGTTCGCCGCGGCAATATTGCCGGGATTCACGAAGTGATAGTCTCTACCGATAATGAGACCATCACCATTAAACATGAGGTGCATGACCGCGCCCTGTTCGCACAGGGTGCCCTTGCTGCCGCCGCCTTCCTTGTGGGGCAGCAGCCGGGACTTTATACCATGCAGGATATGATCAAGTCTGGAGGCGATCAATAATGATCAGAGCCGCTATTGCCGGTTACGGCAATCTGGGCAAGGGCGTAGAGTGTGCCATTGCCGCCAATGAAGATATTGAACTGGTGGGTGTTTTCACCCGCCGTCCGCCCGAAAGTGTAAAGCTGCTTACCGCCGGCGTGCCTGTTTATCACATGGACAGCATTACTGATTTTAAGAATGACATCGATGTTATCCTTATCTGCGGCGGCAGTGCAACAGACCTGCCCACTATGACTCCCGCCCTGGCGGAGCATTTTAATGTTATCGACAGCTTTGATACCCATGCCAATGTGCCCGCGCACTTTGCAAATGTGGACGCCGCCGCGAAAAAGGGCGGTAAGGCCGCAATGATCTCCGTGGGCTGGGATCCCGGTATGTTCTCTCTCAACCGCGTCTACGCCTCCTGCGTGCTGCCCATGGGCAGTGATTACACCTTCTGGGGCCGCGGAGTCAGCCAGGGTCACAGCGATGCGATCCGACGAATACCCGGCGTACTTGACGCCCGTCAGTACACCGTACCCGTGCCCGAGGCTGTTGACAGCGTCAGAGCAGGGGAGGAGCCGCAGCTGACCACCCGACAGAAGCATACCCGTGAGTGCTATGTCGTGGCGCAGGAGGGAGCGGATCTTGCTGCCATCGAAACTGCCATCAAGACCATGCCCAACTACTTTGCTGACTACGACACTACTGTTGAGTTCATCACCATGGAAGAGCTTCGCCGCGACCACAGCGGACTGCCCCACGGCGGAAGCGTGATCCGCAGCGGACGCACCGGCATGAACGGTGAGCACAAGGCCACCATTGAGTATTCGCTCAATCTGGATTCCAATCCAGAGTTTACCGGCAGTGTCCTGGTTGCTTACGCCCGCGCCCTCAAGCGCATTGCTGACCGCGGCACTACCGGCTGCCTTACCGTATTCGATGTGGCTCCGGCAGATCTTTCACCCCTCAGCGCCCAGGAACTTCGGGCTCATATGCTGTAATTGCTGTATTTATTTTGATTTGGGGATATTATTGATATGGAATATAAGGTTGTAAAGTTCGGCGGCAGCTCCCTTGCCAGTGCCGAACAGATAAAGAAAGCAGAAGCTATTATCCGCAGTGACACCAACCGCCGCATGGTTGTTGTGTCAGCACCCGGCAAGCGCTTTAGCGGCGACGAAAAGGTCACCGATATGCTCTACTCCTGCTATGATGAGGCTGAGGCCGGCCGTCCCTACGATGCCATTCTCTCCCGCATCCGCGCAAGATTTGACGATATCATCGCCGGCCTGGGCATGGACATGTCCCTTGATGAGGATTTTGCCGCCATCAGCGCCCATCTGGCCTCCAACCCCCAGCGCGACTATATGGCCAGCCGCGGCGAATATCTCAATGCCCGCATCATTGCCAACTATCTGGGCTTTGAATTTGTAGATGCTGCCGACTTCATATGCTTCAATAGCGACGGCAGCTTTGAGTGGGAGGTCAGCAACCGCGCCGTGTTTGCCGCCCTCAGACGCGTCAAATACGCGGTCATCCCCGGCTTTTACGGTGCTGACGAATGGGGCAAGATCCACACCTTCTCCCGCGGCGGTTCCGATCTGACGGGTGCCATCGTTGCCCGCGCGCTGCAGGCCGACATTTACGAGAACTGGACCGACGTGTCCGGTATGCTCATGGCCGATCCCCGCGTTGTGGATTCCCCCAAGACCATCCCGCTCATTACATATAAAGAACTGCGTGAGCTCAGCTACATGGGCGCCTCCGTCCTCCATGAGGATGCGGTTTTCCCCGTGCGCAAGGCCGGTATCCCCATCAACATCCGCAACACCAACCGTCCCGAGGACAATGGCACCATGATCGTCCCCATGGTGGAAGAGAAGGCGGAGTCCCGCTCCATTACCGGTATCGCCGCCCGCAACGGCTTCTCCACCATCACCATTGAGAAGGCCATGATGAACGGCGAGGTGGGCTTTGGCCGCCGCGTTCTGTCCGTCCTTGAAGACTGCAACATCAACTTTGAGCATATCCCCTCCGGTATCGACACCATGTCCGTCATCGTCGCCACTGAGGAGCTTGCGCCTCACCGCAGCCGGATCATGGATCTCATCTGCCACGCGGTGCAGCCGGATATTATTTATCTGGAGGATGATCTTGCGATGATCGCCGTCGTGGGCCGCGGTATGGTCAGGGCCAAGGGCATTGCCGCCCGCGTGCTGTCCGCCATTGCCGAGGCGAACATCAATGTCCGCATGATAAACCAGGGATCCAGCGAGCTGAACATCATCGTCGGTGTTGATAACGGCGATAAGGAGACGGCGATCAGAGCCATCTACAACGAATTTGAAGGGGAGAAAAACTGATGATAATGCCCGGCACCGGCGTAAATGAAAAAGGGAATCTCACCCTTGCCGGCCGCGACACTGTTGAGCTTGCCGAAAAATACGGCACGCCCCTGTATCTGACCAATGAGGCGCGCCTGCGTGAGAACTGCCGTACCTATGTGGACACCATGAACAGTGCCTTCGCCTCCGCCCTGCCGCTTTACGCCAGCAAGGCGCTCAGCTGCAAGCGCGTCTATCAGATCGTCGCCGAAGAGGGAATGGGCACCGATGTGGTCTCCGCGGGTGAGATGTATATTGCTCTGCAGGCCGGCTTCCCCGCCGGGAAGATATTCTTCCACGGCAACAGCAAGCCCCTTGACGAGATTTACTTTGCCATCGAGCATGATATCGGCTACTTCATCATCGACAATATTGATGAGCTTCGCCGTGTTGACGCCGCTGCTGCACAGCTTGGCAAAAAGCAGAAGGCGCTCCTGCGCCTCACCCCCGGTATCGACACCCACACCTTTGAGGCGGTGCGCACCGGGCAGGTCGATTCAAAATTCGGCGTTGCCATCGAGACGGGGCAGGCGATGGACTTCCTGCGTCTTGCCCTCACTATGGAAAATGTGGTCATAGACGGCTTCCACTGCCACATTGGTTCCCAGATTTTTGACAGTAAGCCCTTTCTTGACAGCGCGGTCATCATGCTTGCCTTCATCGCCCAAGCGAAGCGCGAACTGGGCTTTGAGACAAAGATGCTCAACCTCGGCGGCGGCTACGGCGTGCGCTATACCCAGGCTGACCCCTGTGTTGACATCGCCGCAGAGATCCGACTGGTTGCCGCCCGCGTGAAAGAGCTTTGCGCCCACTACGGCGTTGACGAACCCATGATACTTATGGAGCCCGGACGAAGCATCGTTGCCGACACCACCCTCACGCTTTACACGGTAAACGCCGTTAAGGAGATTCCCGGTGTGCGCAGCTATGTCAGCGTAGACGGCGGCATGACCGATAACCCCCGTTACGCCTTGTACGGCTCAAAATATGAGGTGCATGTGGCCAATAAGGCCGCCCAGCCCCGCGACTATGTGGCAACCATCGCCGGCCGCTGCTGCGAAAGCGGCGACATGATCGGCGAAGAGATGCCCATTCAGCGCCCCTCCTGCGGTGACACCGTGGCTGTCATGGTCACCGGCGCCTACAACTACTCCATGGCCTCCAACTACAACTGCGTGCCCCGCCCGCCCATGGTCATGGTCAACGAAGACGGCGACTACCTCGCCATCCGCCGCGAAACCTTTGAGGATATCGTGTCCCGCGACCTGTGATGCGAAAAATTATGTAAACTGAAATGCCCCTGACGGTCTTTCCTGTCAGAGGCATTTTTTATATATCGCGCCCCGTAGGGGAGCCTTTATCAGCCTCCCCCAATGGGGGAGGGGGACCGCGCGCAGCGTGGTGGAAGGGGGAGAGAAACGCACATCCCCGTATCACCCCACCTCACTACAGCACAAAGCGCCCCGGTCAACCCGGGGCGCTTTATCGTATATACTTACTTCCTGTACCGCTTCAGATAGTCTGCAATGCGGCTCACCGCATCCTCCAGCACGTCGATCTGGGGCAGATACACAATGCGGAAATGGTCCGGTGCATCCCAGTTAAAGCCCGTGCCGCAGGTGACCAGCACCTTCTTCTTGCGCAGCAGACCCAGGGCGAACTCCTGATCATCCTTGATATCGTACACCTTGGGATCCAGCTTGGGGAAGATGTAGAAGGCAGCGTCGGGTCTTACTGCCGACACACCGGGGATCTCATTAATGGCCTTGTGAATATACTCGCGCTGATCGTAAATGCTGCCGCCGGGCACGATCAGCTCATTACTGCTCTGATATCCGCCCAGCGCGGTCTGTACGATGCTCTGCGCCGGCACATTGGAGCAAAGGCGCATACTGCTCAGCAGGTTAAGCCCCTCGATATATCCCTTCGCCCGCGTCTTGTCACCTGCAAGACACAGCCAGCCGATGCGGTAACCGGCCACGCGGTGCGACTTGGACAGGCCGTTGAAGCACAGCGTCAGAAGGTCTGGCGCAAGGGAGGCGATGGCAATATGCTCCTTGCCGTCCATGACCAGACGGTCGTAGATCTCATCGGCGAAGATGATAAGGTCATGCTCCCGGGCGATATTGACAATGCCCTGCAGCACTTCTTTGGAATACAGCACGCCCGTGGGATTGTTGGGGTTGATGACGACTATGCCCTTGGTGCGGGGGGTGATCTTCGCCTTGATGTCGTCCAGATCCGGGTTCCAGTGGTCATCCTCGTTGCAGCGGTAGTGCACCGCGTGACCGCCCGCCAGGGACACGGACGCCGTCCACAGCGGGTAGTCGGGCATGGGGATGAGTATCTCGTCGCCGTTGTCCAGCAGACCCTGCATACTCATGGTGATCAGCTCACTCACGCCGTTTCCGGTGTAAATGTCCTCGATGCCCACATTGGGTATGCGCTTTAGCTGGCAGTACTGCATTATCGCCTTGCGCGCGGAGAACAGCCCCTTGGAATTGGAGTATCCCTCACTGCTGCGCAGGTTGTATATCATGTCCACGATTATCTCGTCCGGCGCTTTAAGGCCGAAGGGGGCGGGGTTGCCGATGTTCAGCTTTATGATGTCGATGCCGTTGGCCTCCATCCTGTTGGCCTCATCCATTACCGGGCCGCGGATGTCGTAGCACACGTTGTCCAGCTTGTGCGATTTTTCAAAATATCTCATGCTTTCCCTCCTGTCGGCGCGTATCGAAGCGGCAAATAACCCATAAGCCAAGGGCAGATGCCGCCCTGCGACCCGCGAAAGTAGCCGGATGCACTGTTGCCTTGCGCCGCTGAAATTTGATGTATGGAAAGGATTATACCATCACCCGGCGCCGATGGCAATGAATTTTACATTATATTTCCCAAAATCTGTACCAATCTTTAACGCTGCGCACCGCAAAATATGCAAAATTTGCTCCGAACAATGTAAAAATTGCACGAAACGCGCCACTTGTGGCAAATATGCTGAAATTTTATTCCAAATTTTATCTAATATGCTGCTTGCAAAATTTAAAACACTGTGTTAGTATGTCGGTAATTATGATATCAGGATTATTGTCCCCTTTTGCCGGGTCGGACAGATTCTGGTGGAAAGTGAGTTCCTGCCGCTAAATGTCGCGGTTTGTCGGCGGTGTACATATTGAAATGAACAAAACCCTCAAAAAAATCTGGAACGCCTTGACCTCCGTCCTGGTGGCCGTGGTTGTGATTTTCGCGCTGCTTCTTGTGGGCGCGCGCCTTATCGGGCTGCAGGTGTTCACGGTTCTTTCCGGCTCGATGGAGCCGACCTATCACACCGGCTCTATCATCTATGTGAAATCCGTCGATTATAAACAGCTTCAGGTTGGTGATGTTATCACCTTCATGCTCGATGAGGATACCATCGCCACCCACCGCATTATTGAGGTGCTGGTGGATGAGGCGGATCCCAATGTCCTTCGCTACTTCACCAAGGGTGACGCCAATGAGACGCCGGACGGATCCTCCGTGCATTATATGAACATCATCGGCACGCCGGTGTTCACCATCCCTTATCTGGGCTATGTAGCCACCTATGTTCAGAACCCTCCGGGTACATATATCACCATCGCCGGCGGCGCGGTGCTCCTGCTGCTGGTGTTCATCCCCGACCTGTTTGATGACAGCGATGGGAAGAAGAAAAAGTCCAAAAAGGATAAGAAGGCTCCCGCCCCCTCTGAGGATGGTGAAACCGAGGCTCCCGTGGCTGACGATCCCGCGCCTGAGCTTGAGCTTTCCGTACTGGACGCCCCCGCTGTGGCTGAGCCGGAACCTGTAGCTGATCCGGAGCCCGCAGCTGATTCGGAGCCTGTGGTTGAGGCCGAGCCCGAGATTGAGCCTGCGCCTGCCCCGTCTGAGGAGCCTGCCCCCCTTATCGATACCGCCTCTGCCGACAGCATCAGTGATGAACTGCTGTTCTCTGAGGATTTCCTTAAAGAGCTGGGCCTCGACCTCTGATCCCCCCCGCACCCCATTGTCATTGCGAGGAGCAACGCGACGTGGCAATCCGCGTCCCCAGGCTCCCCTTGGTGACCAAGGGGAGCTGTCAGCGAAGCTGGCTGAGGGGATGGGACCAAGTCGGAGGCCAAGCGGGCTTAGGGAGACAAAGTCATTAATCAAATT
>JAZUPH010000033.1:0-5539 GCA_045605145.1 Oscillospiraceae bacterium
GCCGTGATCCACCCGCCCAAGGCTGCGTATCGCGCCGGAGCAGTAGAGCATGGCCTCACCCAGGGTGGTCTTTCCCGCGTCAACATGGGCCAGCAGACCGACGGCAATATTCTTTTTTCTGCTCTCTTCGCCCATAGAAAGAAAACCCCACTGTGTGCATAATGCAGGTATTATAGCACACAAAGGGGCTTTAGTCGATACAGGAAACCCTTTGGACGAAAAAATACAGTCCTGCCACACTGTTTCGGCTGTAATCGCGGTGAAAAAACGGTAGAAGCGTGAAAATATATCGTTGACAGCAGGAAAGATTTCAAGGTAAGATCATCCCGTAATTTATAAAAAGGGGGTTTGGGATCATGCCCAAATGGTTGGATAACGCCGTCTTTTATGAGATATATCCCCAGACATACCTGGATACCAACGCCGACGGTATCGGTGATTTTGGCGGGATCATCAGCAAACTGGATTATATTAAGGAGCTGGGCTTCAATGCCCTGTGGCTCAATCCCTGCTTTGCCTCACCCTTCGGTGACGCGGGATACGATGTGGCGGACTACTACCGCGCCGCACCCAGATACGGCAGCAACGAGGATCTGAAAGAGCTTTTTCAGCAGGCCCATAAGCGCGGCATGCGCGTTCTGCTGGATCTGGTGCCCGGCCACACCTCTGTGGAGCATCCCTGGTTCCGGGAATCCTTGAAGCCGGAAAAGAACCAATATACGGACCGCTATGTCTGGACGGATTCCGTTTGGGAGGCGCCGGAAGGCATGGGCTCCCTGCGCGGGATATCCCAGCGGGACGGCTCCTGCGCGCTGAGCTTTTTTAGCTGTCAGCCCGCGCTGAACTACGGCTACTACAACCGTACCCGCCCCTGGCAGCAGTCACCGGAGGATGAGGGGCCCCGTGCAACGCTGGAAGCGATGAAAGATGTAATGCGCTTCTGGCTGACTATGGGTGCCGACGGCTTCCGCGTGGACATGGCCGGCAGCCTGGTGAAAAACGATCCCGACAAAATTGGCACCATCGCGCTGTGGCAGAAGATCCGCGCCTTCCTGGATGAGCAGTTCCCGGACGCTGCCATGATCTCCGAGTGGGGCGAGCCGGAAAAGGCACTGCGTGGCGGCTTCCACATGGACTTTTTGCTGCACTTCGGCCCGTCCCACTATAACGATCTTTTCCGCTGTGAGGAGCCGTTCTTTTCCGACCGCGGTGAGGGCGACGCTTCCGCTTTCGTGGAAAAGTATCTGGACAGCCGGGAAAAGGCGGGAGAGGACGGCATGATCTGCATCCCCTCCGGCAACCATGACATGGTCCGTCTGGCAAAGCATGTGCTTGGCGACCAGAAGAAGCTGGCATTCACCTTCCTGCTGACCATGCCCGGTGCGCCCTTTGTCTATTACGGGGACGAAATCGGCATGCGCCATGTGGAAAACCTTACCAGCGTTGAGGGCGGCTATGACCGCACCGGCGCCCGCAGCCCCATGCAGTGGGACAGCGGCGTTAACGCAGGATTCAGCGCCGCGGCGAAGGATTGCTTGTACATCCCCCAGGATCCCGCACCCGACCGCCCCACGGTCATGGCGCAGCTGGACGATCCGGACTCCCAGCTGAACCAGGTCAGGCATCTGATTGCCCTGCGTCAGGCTCATCCCGCACTGCAAAACCGCAGCGGCATCGAATTTGTGTCCAAGGGCGCGCCGAAAACCGCCCTGGCCTACCGGCGCTTCTGCGATTCGGAGCGGCTTCTGGTCGTCATCAACCCCTATCGGGAGGCGGTCAGCCTAAGCTGTGAGGGGACTTTGGGCGAGGCCGTGTATACCTTCGGCGCCGCGGCACATGGGGAAAAGGGCGTCATCACAGTGCCGCCTGTTTCCGCCGGCATTTATAAGCTGGGATAAGGCCGACCCGCCCGAAGGCAGTCAGCCGAACAGGCTGACTGAGGGAGAGAATATTCTTTCCTGTTTTCTCTCCCTCCGTCATTTGCTCTGCAAATGCCACCTCCCTCATCAGAGGGAGGCTCTCGCTTCGGCGGGATTTATCAAAGGAATAACCTTTTTGGAACCGCGCGCATAGCACGCGGTTTTATCCCATAATAATACTCCCTGTTGTTTCAGCTGCGTGGCCGATAAACCGCCGCTGATCCGACAGGGAGCTTTTTTATTTACTTTTCGCCCTCAATACCGGCGCTCATGGACAGAAAATACTGCAAAAACTGCTCAATGTCCGTAAAACAGGGTATCCTGCCCGCCGGTGCATCACCGAACACATCACGGCGATGCGGCGCCGACTGTGCCGCCGCCTCAGCCGGGGCTCGGGTTGCGTCTGCCGGCGCAGCGGAATCACAGAGGGTGGGGGACTTGCGCTCCCCAATCACCGCATCTGACTGCGCGGCGGGTGGTGTTGCGCCGTTGGCCTCAGCCTCTATCCGGGCCACGGGGCAGCTGTCTTTATAGAAATGATCCGCCTGAATGTGGCGTATCTCGTGCTGCAGCCGGTCGGCCTGCCTGTCCTCGGGCAGCAGGGAATTGATGTATATGTCGAAGCTGCCGTCGTCATTGGGCAGGGCCACGCCCTCAATGCTCAGGGGCAGGCGGGCATAGCGCACGAAATATTGTGGCGTCCACACTTTATTTTCCCTCGGCCTTCCGCAGGGCTTCGATTATTGCCACGGCCTTCTCCACATCGTCACGGGTGGCGTTCTTCGTCACGGAGAACAGCATCCGGCACTCGGGACGGCTGCGCAGCATCTCCAGATACTCGGTCAGCTCCTCATCCCCGTTGACAAGGTCGGCATCCTCCCGCGCCCCGGCGGTACCCAAAAGCTCCTCAATGGACACGCCGAAATACTTGGCGATCCTGTCCATGTTACGGGTGGACAGCCCCGTCTGGCGGCCCATCTTCAGATCCGTAAGGTTTCCGCGGTTGACCCCCGCCTGGCGGCACATCTGTGTAATATTCACGCCCTTCTGAGCGCACAGGGCCTCAATGCGTTCATATAAACTGCACATAAACTCACCTCATAATTTATGCAAGCCGACGAAATTACCGAAAACCGACAAGTTGACACTGGACTTTTTACGGAGAGCAGTAATATAATCAAGATATAATAAGGCAATCGGTAATATAAAGCCTGCTTTGTTACAGTATATTACCGATTGCCATAAAAGTCAACAGCGTATCTGCGCATATCCCAAAGGGAAAGGAGACGGAAAACAATGAGCAAGGGAAGCAACTGGCGTGAGGCGGAGGTGCAGTGCCCCTTCTACCGACTGATGGACATGGAGAAGCGGCGCATCACCTGCGAGGGGATCACCGACCGCAGTCTTATCGCCCAGTTTTATCAGGATAAAAAGGGCTTCAACCAGCAGCTTGAGCTGTTCTGCTGTGCAAACTACAAAAGCTGCGAGATCTACAACACACTCATGTACTATAAGTACCCGGAGGAAGAATGATGGCGGGAAGTGAAAATATGGCACCCGACGCTAAGAAGATAAAAGACGCATACATAAGCGGCGGCGAAGCAGCCCAAACAAGCCTCCCCCACGGGGGCAACGCCGAAGCGCCTGAAACAAGCCTCCCCCACGCCGGGAGGGGGACCGGGCAAAGCGCGGTGGAAGGGGGAGAAGCATCCTGCAGCACCACAGACACGGCCTGCCCCGCACAGGACGGCACCGCCCACACCCCGCAGGATACTGAGCGGGCATCCATGGCACAGATCGAGGCGGTGGCGGACCTTATCCTGCATAAGGTGGTGGAGATACTCATGGGCGACAGGGTGGATTCGCAGACGGTACAGCGCCTTGCCTCGGCGGTCAAGTGCGTGCGGGACATAAAGGGCCTTCGCACCGACCCTGACGCCCGGGAGCAGGAGGTAAAGATCCGCTCAATGGAGCTTAAGCTGCGCACAGACGCCGCCCTTGAAGAGGACAAAACCATCATCGTCCACCTGGGCGATGCGGCAAAATACGCCGTCTGAGTGCGGCAATACAGGAGGAACAATGTCAGTAACAATATCGAACATCGCCGCCCGGCAGATAAGCTGCGACGGCGGCGGCAATATAACATGGGGCTCGTGGTCGACCAGCCTTACGGATTTTTGGTCGGGCAGCCAAAACCAATCCTTCAAATATGTGGCGCAGCTTCGCTTCCGCCTGGATAAGCCATGCTCCGCCATCACCCTGTCGGTGAGGGCGTATGAGACAGACCATTCCGGCTCTGTCTACTGGAAATGCAGCACAAGCGAGAATGACGAGACTCTTGCCCGTGCGTCAAATAACCCCGGCGTGTCATACGATGTTGAATGCCGTATGCAAAGCTCATACCAAAGAAAGACCGTTACCATAGAGGGCAGCTTCCCGGCTGATACGGATCTGTATCTCTACGGCTTCAACTGCCCCGCGACCGGCAGCACATGGTCGGCGGTGCATATGTACGCGCTGTATAACAGCACATATTTTACCAAAGTCACGGAGGCAGAGGAGATTACCGGCACGGCATCCACCCTTGCCCTCACCGGCGGCACGCTGGGTCAGCCGGTTTCGGTGCAGATAAGCCGCAATAACGAGGACTTTACCCACACGGTCACCTGGTCATTTGCCGGTCACAGCGGCACCATCGCCACCAACACGACACAGACTATACTCGGTTTCACGCCCGACGCAAACACATTCGGCGCGTACATACCCACGGCCTCAAGCGGGGTACTGACGGTAAGCTGCACCACATATATGGGCAGCACACAGATCGGTACGGCGCAGACGGCCACGCTGACCCTGTCCCTGCCCGCCGATGCCGCACCGGAGACAGCTGACGGCTGGGCGGCAGTGACTTACAGCAATGCAGGCACTGCGGCGGCGGGGCTTTCGGCCTGCATCGCCGGGTACAGTAAGGCGGTGGTCACCTTCGACAGTACGAAAGTCACGGCAAAATACGGCGCGACAATAACCACACTCACCGCCCAAATGGGCAGCAGCACCATCACCGGCAGCGGCACCATCGGCACGGTCAGCGGCACGACCAACACCATCGTTGTAACCGCCACCGACAGCCGAGGCAAAAAGACCGGCGCTTCGATTTCACTGTCGGCCTATGCCTACAGCTCTCCGGTCCTGTCGGGCGTGGCGGTGTTCCGCTGTGACAGCACGGGCGTTGCCGACGACAGCGGCGCGTTTTACTCGGCAAAGGCAAACGTAACTTATTCCAGCGCCGGAGGGCAGATAAGCTGCGCCCTTACTTCGGCGATCAAAACCACCGGCGGCAGCTACGGCACGGCGGTGCCCCTGACACCCGGTACCGCATCCATTCTGGGCGGCACACTGAGCGACGCGGTGACCTACACCGTGCGGATAAGGGCGGCGGACACCCTGGGCGGCAGCGGGGAGGTGGAGGTGACCATCTCCACGGCGGCGGTGGCCTTCCACATCCGTGACGGCGGTGACGGCATGGGTCTGGGCAAATACGGAGAGGCGCCCGGCGCCGTGGACTGCGCCTGGGACATTGAGATGAACGGCAACACGGTCACGGGACTGGGCACACCCAC
>JAZUPH010000034.1:0-11624 GCA_045605145.1 Oscillospiraceae bacterium
CACTGCATGACCATGCCGCCTCGCAGAGTTCCGTGCCCGCAGACACGGAATAAAATCCAATCTGTTTTTCGCCGGGACATGCGCACGGCGAAAAACACCTTGCACACCGCAACCGTGCGAGCGCAGCGAGTGCGCGGCAGCGGTGTGAAGCCTTTACCAACGGCGAGCCCAATGAAATGGGTCGCCGTTGGAGGATTTTACGCGTCTATTGTTGAAATCCTCAGTGTGGTCTCCTCAAGGACGTCCAGCAGGACGCGGACGGTGTCCAGGGAGGTGAACAGGGTGACATTGTTCTCGTTTGCCACGCGGCGGATGGCGACGCCGTCCTCATAATGCACGCCGGACATGATGGCGCGGGTGTTGATGATGTAGCTGACGTAGCCGGCGCGGATGGACTCAAGGATCTCATTGCTGCCCTCGGAGAGCTTGCGGCGCACGCGGGTGCGGATGCCGTGGGCGCGCAGATAATCGGCGGTGCCGATGGTGGCCTCAATATTAAAGCCCATGTCGTAGAAGCGGCGCACAAGGGGCAGTGCCTCGGCCTTATCTTCATCGGCCAGGGTGACAACCACGGTGCCGTAGTTCTGGATATTCATGCCCGAGGCGATCAGCGCCTTGAACATGGCGCGGTGCAGCTTATCGTCGTAGCCGATGGCCTCACCGGTGGACTTCATCTCGGGTGACAGGTAGGCGTCCAGACCGCGCAGCTTGCTGAAGGAGAATACCGGCACCTTGACATACCAGCGCTGCTTCTCATCGGGATAGATGCCGAAGATGCCCTGCTCCTTCAGGCTCTTGCCCAGGATGACCTCGGTGGCGATGTCCGCCAGGCTGTAGCCGGTGGCCTTTGAGAGGAAGGGAACGGTGCGCGAGGAGCGGGGGTTGACCTCGATAATGTACACGTTGTCGTGCTCATCCACGATGAACTGGATGTTGTATAGGCCCACGATGCCGATGCCCAGACCCAGCTTCTTGGCGTACTGCAGGATGGTGCCCTTCACCTTGTCGGAGATGGAGAAGGTGGGGTACACGCTGATCGAGTCGCCGGAGTGGACGCCGGTGCGCTCGACCAGCTCCATAATGCCGGGCACGAACACGTTCAGACCGTCGCAGATGGCGTCCACCTCAACCTCTTTACCGGAGATGTACTTGTCAACCAGGACAGGTTTGTCTACATCGATCTCAACGGCGTTCTTCAGATAGTGGCGCAGTTGCTCTTCCTTAGCCACGATCTCCATGGCGCGGCCGCCCAGAACGAAGCTGGGGCGCACCAGCACGGGGTAGCCGATCTCTTCCGCGGCCTTTACGCCGTCCTCGATATTGGTGACAGCGCGGCCCTTGGGCTGGGGAATGTTCAGCTCACCAAGGATCTTTTCAAAGCTGTCGCGGTTCTCGGCGCGCTCAATGGCGGCGCAGTCGGTGCCGATGATCTTCACGCCCCGGTCGAACAGGGGCTGAGCCAGGTTGATGGCGGTCTGCCCGCCCAGGGTGGCGATGACGCCCTCGGGCTTTTCAAACTCGATGATGTTCATAACATCTTCGGGGGTCAGCGGCTCAAAATACAGCTTGTCGGCGGTGGTGTAGTCGGTGGAGACGGTCTCGGGGTTGTTGTTGATGATGATGGCCTCATAACCGGACTTTTTGATGGTGCTCACGGCGTGGACGGTGGAGTAGTCAAACTCAACACCCTGGCCGATGCGGATGGGGCCGGCGCCCAGAACGATGATCTTCTTCTTCCCGGTGAGGATGGAGTCGTTCTTTCCGCTGTAGGAGGAGTAGAGGTAGGGGATGTATGTGCCGGTGTGCAGGGTGTCCACCATGCGGAAGGCGGGGAACAGGCCGTGCTCCTTGCGGAAGTTATATACATCCAGCTCGCCGCAGTTCCACATGCGGGCGATGTAGAAGTCGCTGAAGCCCATTTTCTTGGCATCGGTGAGGACGGCCAGATCATTGGGATGTGCTTTGAGAGTCTCTTCCATATCCACGATGCGGCGGATGGCGTTCAGGAAGTAGGGGGTGATCATGGTGATCTCGTGGAGCTTTTCCACCGAGACACCGCGGGCAAGAACCTCGGCAATGGCGAAGATATTGTCTGAGCGGAAGATGGAGATGTAGTCGATAAGCTCCTCCACGCTCATGCTGTCGAACTTGGAGTGGTAGATGTGCTTTGCGCCCACCTCAAGGGAGCGGATGCCCTTGAGCAGCGCCTCCTCCAGGTTGGAGCCGATGCCCATGACCTCACCGGTGGCCTTCATCTGGGTACCCAGGGTGTTGGGCGCGGAGTCGAACTTGTCAAAGGGGAAGCGGGGCAGCTTTGCGATGACGTAGTCCAGCTTGGGCTCCATAGCGGCGGTGCCGCCGGCAACTTCGATCTCATCCAGGGTCATGCCCACTGCCACCTTTGCGGTCACGCGGGCGATGGGGTAGCCGCTGGCCTTGGACGCAAGGGCGGAGGAGCGGGACACGCGGGGGTTGACCTCGATAAGATAGTATTCGCTGGTCTCGGGGTTGAGAGCGAACTGTACGTTGCAGCCGCCCTCGATCTTCAGCTCACGGATGATCTTGATGGCGCTGTCGTTGAGCATCTTAAGATCGTGGTCGTTGAGGGTCATAACAGGGGCCACGCCGATGGAGCCGCCGGTGTGGACGCCCACGGGGTCGATGTTCTCCATGCCGCAGATGGTGATGGCCTTGTCTGTGGCATCGCGCATGACCTCAAACTCTATCTCTTTGTAGCCCTTGACGCTCTTCTCAATAAGCACCTGATGCACGGGGGAGAGCATGAAGCCGTTTTTGCCGATCTCAATAAGCTCTTCCTCGTTATAGGCGAAGCCGCCGCCGGTGCCGCCCAGGGTGAAGGCGGGGCGCAGAACCACGGGGTAGCCGATGCGCTCTGCCGCGGCCTTGGCCTCCTCCAGATTATAGGTGATCTCGGAGGGGATGGTGGGCTCGCCGATGGACTGGCACAGCTCTTTAAACAGCTCGCGGTCCTCGGCCCGCTCGATGCTGCGGCTGGAGGTGCCCAGCAGCTCCACCTGACACTCACGCAGGACGCCCTTCTTCTCCAGCTGCATGGCAAGGTTCAGGCCGGTCTGGCCGCCGATGCCGGGCACGATGGCGTCCGGGCGCTCATAGCGCAGGATCTTGGCGATGTATTCAAGGGTCAGCGGCTCCATATACACCTTGTCAGCGATGGATGTATCGGTCATGATGGTGGCGGGGTTTGAGTTGCACAGCACCACCTCATAGCCCTCCTCCTTGAGCGCGAGGCAGGCCTGTGTGCCGGCGTAGTCAAACTCCGCGGCCTGTCCGATGACGATGGGGCCGGAGCCGATGATAAGTACCTTCTTGATGTCAGTTCTCTTTGCCATATTGAGATTCCTCCGATTTGAGTTTTATATGCTTCCGTCTTTATAAACGACCTTGCCGTTAAAGACGGTCAGTAGACACTTGCCGTAAACCTCCATCCCCTCAAAGGGCGTGGCCTTGCCCATGGAGACGAAGTCGCCGGGGTCAATATCGTATTTCGCGCCCAGATCCCACACCGAGAAGCCGCTTGCCGCGGGGATATTGAAGCGTTCGCGGGGCTTTGTCACCATCAGCTGGATGAGCCTTTCCATGGTGATGACTCCCGTTTTCACCAGATAAGTGTACATCACCGGGAAGGCCGTCTCCAGACCCACAACGCCGAAGGCACTCTTTTCAAGACCATTCGCCTTTTCCTCAGCGGAGTGGGGCGCGTGGTCGGTGGCGATCATGTCGATGGTGCCGTCCTGCAGCCCTTCGATAAGGGCGAGGCGGTCACTTTCCGAGCGCAGGGGCGGGTTCATTTTGAATCTGCCCAGCTCCTGCAGACAGCTGTCGTCCAGCACAAGGTAGTGGGGGCCGGTCTCACAGGTCACATCTACGCCCCGGGCCTTTGCCTGCCTTATTATCTCAACGCTCTCTTTGGTGGAGATGTGGCACACATGGTATTTGCAGCCCACTTCACCCGCCAGCTCAAGATCCCGGGCGATCTGGCCGAACTCGCTCTCGGAGCAGATGCCCCGGTGGCCGTGGGCTTTGGCATAATCGCCGTCGTGGATGTAGCCGCCGTGCAGCAGGCTGTTATCCTCACAGTGGGCGGCGATGATGGCGCCCTGCGCCTTGGCCTTTTCCATGGCGGCGCGCATCATATCATCGCTCTGCACGCCCTTCCCATCGTCGGAGAAGGCGATGACCTTGTCCGCCAGACCGTCCATGTCTGCCAGAGTCGCGCCCAACTCGCCCACGGTTATCGCGCCGTAGGGGTACACGGCGATGACCGCGTCCCTGTCGATGGCGTCCTGCTGCAGCTTCAGGTTTTCAATGCTGTCGGGCACCGGGTCAAGGTTGGGCATGGTGCACACGGCGGTGTAGCCGCCCCGGGCGGCACTGTAGCTGCCGGAGGCGATGGTCTCTTTATAACAAAAGCCCGGCTGACGGAAATGCACATGCACATCGCAGAACCCGGGCAGAACGGTGTATTCCTTTTTATCACAGGCGGAGGCAAGGGCAGCGTCGTCCATCATGGCAACGGCAGCGGCACCTGTGCCGGACACAGGCTGGATCATCTTGGCGTTTTTGAAAGTGTACATATCTTCTCCTCATTCGGGTTCCTGCACTTTCGCCCTGCATTTGCAAAACAAAAATGCCCTGCCGCAATCGGCAAGGCGCACACACAGTAACACGCGCAGACCTCTGCCCGTGACGCAACGTATGATCTTGCCGACCTCTCTGGATCGCTTAAAGATTTATCCCGATTAGGATACCACAGAGCGTGAAATTTGTCAATTATCTATGTTTACAGCATTTGCCCCTTTGGGACAAAATTTGCCGTCAAAATTGCCTATCGGCGGCAGAGGGACAAAAAGTCTGTCTGGTCTCTGTACAGCGGCGCAGAAATATGATATAATACCTGTATCAGATATATAAGGCGGACTGTAAATGACTTTTCTCAGCTATTCCCTCGTTCTCGTTGTCGGCTATTTCATCGGCTGCATCAGCCCCGCTGCCCTGATGGGCCGGCTGAAAAATGTAAATCTTAAGGAGAGCGGCACCAAAAATCTGGGTGCCACCAATACTACCCTCGTGCTTGGCAAGGCGGCGGGCGCTTTCGTTCTGGTGCTGGATATGTGCAAGGCCATTCTTGCCTACCTGCTGGCGGGCGCTGTGTTTCCTGCCCTGCCTCTGGCGGGTCTGGTCGCCGGTATCGGCGTGATGGTGGGTCACTGCTTCCCGGTGTTCCTGCGTTTTCAGGGCGGTAAGGGTCTGGCGGCCTACGGCGGCCTTGTGCTGGCCTTCAACCACTGGATCTTCCTCATCCTTCTGACCTTGGGCGCCATACTCAGCTTCATCACCCACTACGGCGTTGCCATGGCCCTGTCCGCCGGTAGCCTGTTCCCCCTGATGGTCTACCTGCAGAGCCACGATGTCATGCTTACAATATGCGCGGCGGTGGCGGGCGGCTTTATCATCTTCATGCATAGGGACAATTTCCACCGCGCCCGCAGCAAGGATGAGCTGCGCGTGAAGGAGTTTTTCCGCACCGTGTTCAAGAAGGATGAATAAGCCCCGGCTTTGAGGCATCCTCATCTGAATAACAAACAAGCCTCCCTGGGTAAAAGGGAGGCTTTGCTTTTGTCGCACCTGTGTCGTATTATTCTTCGCCCAGCTCAATGGGGCCGAAGCTGTTCTCATACTCGCGCACATACTGCTCCAGCACGTACTCGATCTCTTTATTAGCAGACCGCTTGTTTTCAGCGGCGATCTTTTTCAGCTTTGCCAGCAGTTCCTCTGAGATCCGCAGAGAGAAAGGCGGATAATATTTAGCCATCGTCCATCACCCAATCTAAATGTGATGTAAAAATGATATCACATCACAGTGAATTCATAAGAATTAATATTGATGTCAAAGTGAATTCAGATTATAATGGATACGGGGTGAAAAATATGTCAGATTCCAGGATCAATAAGGAAATTGCGGAAAATACGGCGGCGCTGTACCGACAGCTGTATCATATCATGTTCAATGCCGCCACCGATGCAATAAATGCGTCCAACCATGAAAGTGCGAAGTTCCTGCTGATGTTGGCGCAGCGCCGCTGTGAGCAGTTGTATGCAGATGCTGAATAACAAACAAGCCTCCCTCGGTGAAAGGGAGGCTTTATTTTTGCATTATTGCCGCCGGGATGCCGCGACATGGCGGTATCTGATACGCGCCCACTGCGGCGATGCATCAGCCCTTACAGGGTGAAGCTGCCGATGTAATTGCGGCCCTCCACCGCGGCGGGAGCATCAGCCGTGAAGAAGCGGAAGGTGTCGGGGTTGGTGACATACATATGTGCCAGGGCAATGCCCATGTCGATGCGGTTCATTTTGCCGAGGCTCAGCCGCTTTAACAGGCGGCGGCTTGTGCAGTGGGCGTGGATCACATCCCCCTCGTGGGTGAAGTACCAGGGCTGGCTGTTCACCGCCGACGGGGCCAGACGCGCCGCCTCAAGCCGGGGATCTATTTGGTCGGTAATGTCCTCCATCCCGTTGCGGCTAAACTGCTTAAGCTCACTGCGCTTCGGGTCATCGCTGGGGCCGAAGGCCAGCATTATCACAAACTCAAGCCCCTCGTCAACGTCCGGTTTCTGCCCCTCATCACAGCGGCCAAGACCCACCCAGCAGCAGCCAAGGCCGAGGCTCTGCACATACAGATCGAACTGCTGATACATGAAGCCCACATTCTCCAGCGCGCCGTCCTTATCCTCGGAATATATGGCAAGATAGTGGGGCGCGCGCCAGGGCTGGATGGACTTCACCGCCTCCGGTGCAATAAGCTGGTGATGCACACGGATGTCCGGATAAAGCGGGGTGAGATTTGCGGCGAAGGACATAATGCTCTCCATTGTGGCGGCGTCCAGCGGCGTCCGGTCGTAGGAGCGGCTGCTCCTGCGCTTTGTGATGGTGCCGCTCAGTGCGGGGAAGATGCTTTTATCCATGGCCTTACCTCCTGTAATTTTGAGTTTGGGGGTATTATACCATTTTCTCCGCTTGTTGCCAATAGCGCGGCGGGCGTGCTTGTAATTTGGGGCGGGGTATTGTATAATATTGATTCGGTAAGGCTGTCCGCCTGCCGCCCAACTGAAGCAAACCGCCCGGCGTGGCCGGGATATGGAGGTAATAAATATGAAACTGGGCATCACCGGTCTTCCCAATGTGGGAAAATCCACACTTTTCAACGCCCTGACCAGCGCCGGCGCAGAGAGCGCCAACTACCCCTTCTGCACTATTGAGCCCAATGTGGGCGTGGTGGCCGTGCCCGATGAGCGGCTTGACTGGCTGACGGAGCATTACAATCCCAAGAAGCGCACTCCCGCCGTCATCGAATTTGTTGACATCGCGGGTCTTGTCCGCGGCGCATCAAAGGGTGAGGGCCTGGGCAACAAGTTCCTGTCCCACATCCGCATGACCGACGCGGTTGTCCATGTCGTCCGCTGCTTTGACGATGAGAACATCATCCATGTTGAGGGCGGCGCCGACCCCCTGCGCGACATTGAGATAATCGACACCGAGCTGATCCTCTCCGACATGGAGCTGGTGCAGCGCCGCATCGCCCGCGCTGAGAAGGCCGCCAAGGGTGACAAAAAGTATCTTAAAGAGGCGGAGCTTTTCACCCGCCTTTTGGAGCATCTTAATGAAGGGCTCAGCGCCCGCAGCTTTGACGCCACTGAAGAGGAGGCCGTCCTCATCGCCGAGAGTGAGCTTCTGAGCGCCAAGCCCGTCATCTACGCCGCAAATCTGGATGAGGACACCTTCACCGGCGGCTACGAGGACAACCCCTATTTCAAGGCCGTCAGCGAATTTGCCGCCAAAGAGAACAGTCAGGTGCTGCCTATATGCGCCAAGACGGAGGAGGAGCTATCCGTCCTCGACCCGGAGGAGAAGGCAATGTTCCTTGAGGAGCTGGGCATGGAGGAGAGCGGCCTTGACCGCCTTATCCGCTGCTCCTACGCCCTGCTGGGCTACATCAGCTACCTGACCTGCGGCCCGGACGAGTGCCGCGCGTGGACGATTACCCGGGGCACCAAGGCACCCAAGGCCGCCGGCAAGATCCACTCCGACTTTGAGCGGGGCTTCATCCGTGCCGAGTGTGTCAGCTTCGATGCTCTCAAGGAATGCGGCGGCATGACGGTTGCCAAGGAGAAGGGGCTTATCCGCTCCGAGGGTAAGGAGTATGTCATGCAGGACGGCGATGTTGTCCTGTTCCGCTTCAATGTATGACGAAGCGTATTGAGCTTATTGACGCCCTGCGCGGTCTGGCGGTGTGCCTTATGGTGCTGCACCACCTGATGTACGATCTGGTGGTGTTCCTGGGCGCGCCGGGCTGGCTGTTTTCCTGCCCGCCCATCGATTTTCTGCACTATGTCTTTGCGGGGCTTTTTATCCTGTTGTGCGGCGTGAGCAGCCGCTTCTCCCGCAGTAATGTTAAGCGCGGGCTTAAAACGGCTTTGGTGGCGCTGGTCATCACCGCCGTCACCTGCTTTATGGATATGGACATCATCTGGGGCGTGCTGCATCTTCTGGCATTCTGCATGCTGACCTACGGTGTGGGCGCGTGGCTCTTTGCCCGCCTGCCGGAAAAGCTGCGCAGCATCCGCCTGCCGAACTGGCTTGTCCCCGCCCTGTGCATTATCGGCCTGCTGTGGGCGATATGGGCAACGGGGATTCAGCGGGAGCTGACGGACAGCATCGGCGGCTTTATAATGTGGATACTGGGCCTTGGTACGGGGCCTTGGCGCAGCAGCGATTATTTCCCCATCCTGCCCTGGGTGTTCGTGTTCCTTTTCGGCACATGGCTGGGCGGCCCCATTAAAGACGGCCGCTTCCCCAAATGGTTCTATGAGACCAAGGTGCCCTTTTTTCCCTGGGTGGGGCGCAAATCCCTTCTCATCTATGTCCTGCACCAGCCAGTGCTTTACGGCATCGTGATGGCCATACGGCATTTTGTTATGTAAACCATGCCTCCGCTTCAAAACCGAAAGAAAAATCCTCCCCAACAGGGGAGGATTTATTTCTTTATTCGGTTTAATATATTTGCTGACGCTCTGCCGACTTACCGCACCTTGCTGAAGCTCATGGGGTAGAGCCTGTCGATGTACGCCTGTGGCACGCTATAGAGCTTTGCCAGTGCCGTGCCGCCGGAGATGATTGTCAGCGTCCCGCCGGACAGGGTGTACAGCTCATACACCGTATCGTCCTTCCTGTCCTTGTACAGGTACAGGCGACCGTCGCCGGTCTCGAAGCGGCCGCGGCTGTCCACGGCGGTGAGAATGTCACCCACAGTGCCGGGACCCAGATACTCTTCCAAAAGTGCGTCCAGGTCGATGCCGCTCATGGACAGGAAGGTATCCACACTCATGCCGAAGCTGCCGATGGAAACCTTGTCCTGAATGTACTGCCTGGCCAGCTCTTTTATCTTCGGCTTCACAGCCTCCAGCGCGGCTTTCACCGAGGCCTCGTCGGCGTATATGTGATAGCTGCCGTCGGTGCCGAACTCGATCACCAGCTTCACCTCAACACTGTCCAGTACGGCGTATTCGGCAAATTCCGGAGCCTCCTGCGTTATGACGTAGTTGATCGCCGGCGCCAGCTCCAGCTGTGCCGTCCACTGCCCGTGGAGGGCGTACTCATCCCCAATGCTCACCGATGCCACCAGCGACTGCAGCAAAAGCAGAAATGCGATGATGCGGCTTATCATTCGCGCACTCCTTTCCAAAAAGCTGATACTTAACAAAAAATGCCGAAAAACACTGTTTCTGAGCTGATTTTAATACAATTTGCCGCCCGCGTCAAGCGCGTTGCCGCTGCGGGGACAAAAAAGGGCGCACCGGAACACCGGTGCGCCTTGCGCACGATATTATATGCGGATGAGCCGCAGAATCTCAGAAATACTTGCGCAGATAGGGTGAAGAATCCTCCGCGTTGGAGTTGATGGTCATGGTGAAGCGGATGTTCTCAGCCTCGCCATACTTATCGCACCAGTCAAAGAAAGACTCCATATCGTGGTCATTTACGCCTTTGAGAGCCTTGCTGATGCCGTCGACAAAGATGTGGGTGATGTCATAGTTGCCGTTGTGCATGCCGCTGATGAAACCCTTGAAATAATCTACGCTGCAGGCCTTGCCCAGCTGGATAAGTCTGACGCTGTAATGGATGTCATAAGTCAGGGTGTTGCCAAACTCCAGGCAGACGACATTGCCGGTTTCCTCCGCAGCCGCCTTGTTGACGAGATTGATAAGGCTTTTGGTCTTACCTTCACCGTTAAGACCGGGGATTAACTTGAGCATAAGAATCGCTCCTTTCGGTGACCCGTTGGGCCTGTTTGAATTTATTATACCATCAATTTCCCACCGGCACAAGCCAAAACGGCAGGATTATTTTATTTAACAATTTCTCAGCACTTTGCAAAAGGACGGGGGACGAATTGTGCGGCGATGCCTCGCCCCCAAGGGGGAGCCTTTATATGCCTCCCCCATCGGGGGAGGGGGACCGCGCAAAGCGAGGTGGAAGGGGCAAAACCTCCCCCCTCGCACCTCCAACTGCGCCCCAAAAAATTTTTTCAACTTTTTTTGAAAAACCCCTTTACAAACCTGAAAACATCTGCTATATTAATGCTAACAAGAACGATTCTTATTAAGGAGGTCAACAAAATGCAGCGCCACAGTCAGAAACGTGACGCGATCCTCGCCGCCCTGCGATCAACGGACACACACCCCACCGCACAGGAAGTGTGGGAGAGTCTGAGGGACACAGCGCCGGGCATCAGTATTTCAACCGTGTACCGCAATATTAATGAGTTTGTCGCCGACGGCTCGGCCATCAGGGTGCCGTCCAACGACGGGAAGGACCGCTTCGACGGCAACACCGTTCCCCACACCCACTTCGTGTGCAGGCGATGCGGGCGGGTGACGGACATCCGCTACGAATCCGATCCTGCCGCCGACCCGCAGATGGACGCGGAGGCTGCCCGCCGCAGCGGATACCGGGTGGAAGGACATGAGCTGACCTTCCGCGGTCTGTGCAGCGACTGCCTTTTGCAGGAGCAATAATAAAGTATCCCCGCCGCGGCAAGGCCGCGTATAACATATAAAACTATAAAAACTATTAAAATAATTATCAAAATGGAGGAAAATCTAATGAAAAAGTTTGTTTGCAGTGTTTGTGGTTATGTCCATACCGCCGAGGAGCTCGATGCCGATTTCCGCTGCCCCGTATGTAAGGTCCCTGCTTCCAAGTTCAACGAGGTCAAGGGTGAGATGCAGCTGGCAGCCGAGCATGAGTACGGCGTCTACGCCAAGACCGTTAAGAACAACCCCGACATCAGCGCCGAGGACAAGCAGTACATCTTTGAGCAGCTGAAGGCCAACTTTGAAGGCGAGTGCAGCGAAGTCGGCATGTACCTGTGCATGGCCCGCATCGCCCATCGTGAGGGTTATCCTGAGATCGGCCTGTACTGGGAGAAGGCCGCCTGGGAAGAGGCAGAGCATGCTTCCAAGTTCGCAGAGCTTCTGGGTGAGGATCTTGAGCCCAACATGAAGGCCACCACCAAGGACAAC
>JAZUPH010000035.1:0-19532 GCA_045605145.1 Oscillospiraceae bacterium
AAAAACAGAATCATTATGATATTTTGGAAGATTTACAGCTAAAGCTTATCAAAATAAGCGAAGAAGATACTTTTATAGTAGGCTTTCGCATGGGGGCAAGGATGATGTTGGATATTATCAGCGATTACAAGGGTCAATTTAAAAATCCTGCTGATGAATGAACGGCTGTCAAATGTATTTTCTTTTACCGAAGTGAAATAAAAAAGGATTCCCCTTGAGGGGAAGCTGTCACCGAAGGTGACTGATGAGGTGTATATAGGAATACTGTTTATCAATAAAATCGGCTGCCGTAACAGGCAGCCGATTTGCTGTAATTGCTTATTTCTTTTTATTCTTCTCGTATATAACTGCCATACCCCGCAGCAGCAGGTCGTTATCCAGGGTTATCTCATGCTTACAGTGGGGTACGATGCTGCCTGCTATGCCGCCGGTGGCGACAACGGTGGCCTTCTGACCCAGTTCATCCTCCATGCGGTCGATGATGCCGTCCAGCATGGCGGCGTTTCCGTACACAGCGCCGGACTGCATACAGTCGATGGTGTTGCTGCCAATGCAGCGGGGCGGCGCCTCGATGGAGATGCGGGGAAGCTGCGACGTGCCGGAGGCCAGCGCATTTATGGAAAGCGCCACGCCCGGTGCGATGACGCCGCCGCGGTACGCGCCCTTGGCGTCCACAACGGAGATAGTGGTTGCCGTGCCCATGTCGATGATGATTATCGGCAGGGGATAGTCGTGCAGCGCACCCACAGCGCCCGCCACAAGGTCACTGCCCAGCTGGGCGGGGTTGTCGATGAGAATATTAAGGCCGGTCTTAATGCCCGTGCCGACAATGAGCGGCTTAATGCCGGTGACGATCTCAACCGCGCCTGACAGCGATTTGGTCAGCGGAGGCACGACGGAGCAGACCACCGCACCCTCAAAATCCAGACCGCGCATATCCATAAGGTCGAACAGGCTGTTGATGGTGGCGGCGTACTCAAATTGGGTCTTGAGACGGTTGGTCTCCATGCGGCAAAGATTTGACACCTTGCCCTCATCCACGGTGCCCAGCACGATATTGGTGTTGCCGATGTCAACTGCAAGGATCATTATTTTTGCCTCATTCCTTTTCCACAATTTTGCTTATCTTGATAAGACGGACGATCACGGGGCTGAGAATGACATTGAATAAAAGCTCAAACAGGAAGTTGCCCCCGGCAAGACCCAGGAACATATAGGCGGCAGTGTTCTCACCGAAGCCAAGGCCGCGGCCCCACTCTGCTACGGTGTCATAGAAGAACAGGCGGCAGCCGATAAGGAAGATGCCGGTGTTCACAACGGGGCAGACAACAGCCGATGCTGCCACGGCGGCGATGGAGCTGAACTTCTCCAGCAGCTTGTACACAAGACCCGCGCACAGGCCGCACATAATGCCCTTTACAAACACGGTGATGACCGTTCCGATGGGATTGACGACAAGGAACGCGTTGGCGTCACCGGTGACAAAGACCATCACGGCAAATACTGCGCCGATAACAGCGCCGGATTTCCAGCCGTAAACGGCGGCGCAGACCACGATGGGTATGAGCACCAGGGACACGGAAAACATTCCGAAGCGGATAAAACTGCCCATAAACTGCAGCACCACAACGATTGCTGTGAACAGGGCCAGTCCTACCATTTTCTTGGTATCGAACTTCTTGTGCATATTAAATTCCTCCTTGCTGCTGCTCCATCAGGTGGATGCAGCGCATATACACATTTATATTATAACAAGCTGTGCCCGCTTTCAAGAGAAATTTACCCATTAATTTTCCCTTATTTACCGCGGGATTTTGTTCATTTTGGCACTAAAAACCGGTGCAGGACCTTGCCCGCACCGGTTTTGCGCTTATATCATGCATTTTAATTGCCGGAGTCTTGCCATAACCGCCGCCGCTTCGTCATGGCGGCCGCTGTGCCGGTGACCCATAAGCTCTTTTTCAAGCTGAAAAATGCGCCCTTTGATGAAAAGCTGTGCGGCATCCCCGCCCTTTTGCGCGATAAAGGCCACCGGGTCGCATTGCGCCCCATTTTCCACATAGCTTACGGAGAAGGCGATGTATGTCCGTCCCGCGTCAGTAACGGCAACTGCGTCAATCAGGCCGTAACCCATATCCTCCAGCGCGGCAAAAAGCTCATCATACTTTGACTGGGGCTGCAATACAAGGCTGATGCGCCGGCGCTCATCGGCACTTAGCTGGGACACGATGCCCGCGATGGTCTCGCCGCCCATTCCGGCGATAACGGCGCAGTCGATCTGCTGGCGGTCGATATGCTCAAACCCGTCGGACAGGGCAAAACTCAGCCGATCCTCAATGCCGTACTCCGCCGCTGTGCGCTTTGCGCTGTCAAGTGGGCCGCGGTTGATATCTGCCGCCGTGACCGAGGGTCTGCCGTTAAGGTACAGCCACGCCGCCAGATAGCCGTGGTCGCTGCCTATATCCACCACCCGCGCAGTATCCGGCACCAGTGCGGCAACGGCCGCAAGGCGCTTTGAAAGGCGCGGCATGGCGAGGGCGGACGCAGCGCGTCCGCCCATGTCATTCGTTATTGCCATCTCAGGCATTTGCATCGGCCTCAAGCTGGGCCACAACAGTGTTCAGACGCTCAAGAAACTCGTCCGCGTCAACACCGTGAACCATGCAGGCCTCCTCAATGGTCTCACCCGCGGCGGCGGCGCACATGAAGCAGTGCATACCGATGGCCTCAAACATGGGGATGACCTGGGGAACCATAGCCACGACCTCACCAATGATGGATGTTCTGTCAAACTCAAGCATAATATACCTCCAACTCACACGATGTGTGATATAAATTACAGTTTCGGCACATATCGCACCGTCAGTTATTATACCCCTGCCACAGCGCTTATGCAAGCATCAATTCGCAATTTCGGTGTCTATCCCCAGTTCTTTGCAGCGGCTGTATGCATAGCTGCCCTCCGAACATATAACGGTGAGCTTATCACAGTTGTCAAAGGCGTACTCGTCTATATAGCTGACCCCATCGCCCATAAGGACCCGCTCCAGGTCGCTACAGTTCCAGAATGCGTCATAGCCGATGTACTCCACATTGTCGGGGATGACGATTTCCACAAGCTCGGTACACATCATAAAGGCGTAATCTCCGATCACCTTCACGCCCGCGCCGATTATAACGGTCTCCAGATCGGTACAGCCGCGGAAGGCGCCCTCACCGATCTCAATAACATCGTCCGGGATCTCGATGTATTCGATGTCCAGCCCCATAAATGCCTCCGGGCAGATGTACTGGATGCCGGGGAACATATACACCTCATCACTGTCCATGGTGTAGGCCACAAGGAAATTGTACTGCCCCCTGAGGGTGAGGAAGCCGCCGTCATTTCTCACCGGCTCCATCCACGGGGTGTCGGCAAAGGGATTGGCACCCACACGCACCACGGTTTTGGGCAGATTGCCGTCAAAGGCATGGATGTCGATATTCGTACCGCGGAAGGCGTAGCTGCCTATCTCCGCAAGCCCCTCCGGCAGCATAAGGGCGGCAAGCCCGCTGTAGGCAAAGGCCTCGTCGCCGATGTATTCAAGGCCTGCCGGGAACTTAATATCCGTCAGCGAGCTACAGCCGTAAAAGGCGCGGTATCCGATGCTGCCGATGCTGTCGGGCAGTGTGACGGAAACAAGCGCGCTGCAGCCATCAAACACGGATTCACCCAGGCGATCGATGCTGCCGCCGATGCTCACACTTGTCAGCCCCGTGCAGCCGTAGAAACACTTGTCGCCAATGCTCTCCACCCACCGGGGCAGATCAGCCGAAGTGAGGGCCCAGCAGCAGTAGAACGCGCCCTCACCAACGGTGATGACGCTCTCGGGCAGGGCGATGTCCGTAAGTGCGCTGCAGTATCCGAAGGCATAGTCGCCGATGGCCTCCACCGTTTCGGGGATAGTCACTGAAACCAGCAGTGAGCAGCCGTAAAAGGCCTCATCATCAATGCCCACGAGCAGTGCGCCCCTTGCCTCATCGGGCAGGGTATCCTGCACTGTGGCGTCCTCATCACCCACCCGCTGAATGTGGGTCAGCGCCAGCTCATCGGAAACACGGGGCAGTTCCACACTCCCGGCGGTCATGTCGTACCAGCCGGAGAGTATCATGTACGGCTCACAAAGCTCATTTTTGTCCACATATACATAGTACACGCCCCGCCCGTCGGTAATGGACATTGCGGGTCGGAAATCCGGCTCAATCTCCGGCACCGGCTCCGGTTCGGGCTCTGCTGCCGTGTCGCTGTCGTCTGCAGGCTGGGTATCAACCGTGGGCTGTGTGCCCTCTGCGTACTCGTCCACCTGCGTACCGGTATTTGCCGTGTCTGTGACGGCGGCGCCCAAATCATCGTAATATGTGCTGCCGCCGGTGCCGGCGCAGCCGCTAAGGCAGCTGAGTATAAACAGTGCCGTCAGAACGGCGCATATCGCCTGTATGGGTAGCTTTTGTTTCATCCCGGCCTCCCGAAATTTGTCAATGGATGCTGATAATTATAAACCCCAATGGCTGCAAAATCAACCGATGGCGCCGAAATTACAGGGGAAAAGCGCCGCCGTGGTTGACATTGGCACTGTATCGCGTTAAAATGATGAATATTTGTAAGCGGAGGAAACCAAGTTGAAACCTTTCATTCCCGACGGATACAGTCCGGTACTGGGCATTTACGATACACAGAAGGCCATCGGCATTTTGAAGCGCCTGTTTGAGGACAATCTGAGCGGCAGTCTGCATCTGCGCCGCGTCAGCGCGCCGCTGTTTGTCGACGGGGAGAGCGGCCTTAATGACAACCTGAACGGCTATGAGCGCCCTGTTGAGTTTGACATCCCCGCCGCCGGGAGAACGGCCCAGGTGGTGCATTCTCTTGCCAAGTGGAAGCGCCTCGCCCTGAAGAACTATAATTTCTACCCCGGCAACGGCCTTTACACGGACATGAACGCCATCCGCCGTGATGAAGAGCCGGACAATCTCCACTCCGTCTATGTTGACCAGTGGGACTGGGAGAAGGTCATCACCCGACAGGAGCGGACGGTGGACTATCTTAAAGACACCGTGCGCCTTATCTGTGAGGCTATCAGCATCACCTGCGACACTATGAACGCCATCTTCCCCCAACTTAACACGAAGCTGAGCCGAGAGGTGTCCTTTGTCACATCTCAGGAGCTGGAGGATATGTATCCCGGCCTGAGCGGCAAGGAGCGGGAGAATCTTTATGTCAAAGATCACCCCACTACCTTCATCATGCAGATCGGCAAGACCCTCAAAAGCGGCGCAAAGCATGACGGACGCGCCCCCGACTATGACGATTGGGAGCTGAACGGCGACATCCTCTACTGGGATGAGCTGCTGGGCATGGCGGTTGAAATATCCTCTATGGGCATCCGTGTGGATGAGGAGAGTATGGACCGTCAGCTTCGCATTGCCGGCTGTGACGACCGCAGAGAGCTGGCCTTCCACAAGGCACTTCTGGCGGGCGAACTGCCGCTGACCATCGGCGGTGGCATCGGCCAGTCACGCCTGTGCATGCTGATACTGAAAAAGGCCCACATCGGTGAGGTGCAGGCATCCATCTGGGACAGGGAGAATATCGAGGTATGCAGCCGGGCCGGCGTGTCCCTGCTGTAAGCGATTATTACAGGAGGCATTATGGACAACAATTTCGGTTTCATTCATGACGAGCTTGAGATCAAGGTGCTGATTTTGTATGTGCTCAGCCGTCTGCCCCTGCCCGTACCGGCCGAGACCTTGGCGGAGCTGGTGCTGTGCGATGACGGCATAACCTACTTCGATTTTGCCGACTGCACTGCCGAACTTGTGGACAGCGGACATGTTGAGCTGAAGGACGATGGCTATGTCATCACCGAGAAGGGACGCCGCAACGGCAGCATCACAGAGAGCAGCATTGCCTACTCCGTGCGCCTTAAGGCGGATAAGGCCGTGGCCGCGGTGGCCAGCGCCCAGAAGCGCAGCACCATGATCGTGGCACAGCACGCACTGCGCCGTAAGGGCGGCTACACCGTCAGCCTCTCCCTGTCCGACGGCATCGGACCCATAATACAGATGGAGCTTTACGCCGCCAATGAAGAGCAGGCGCTGAAGATAGAAAAGAACTTCAGAAAGAAGGCCGAGACTGCCTATGCCGGGATAATGGACATCCTGCTTGAGGGCAAGTGAGCGCCGATAACTTAATACGCAGAAAGGCCGCAGACTTTTTTCAAGTCTGCGGCTGTTTGACTTTCTGTTGCCTTTCTGAATTGTATACATCAAATCTGCGCAATTAGGGCAGCGGCGGATATTTTGCCAGCCATCTGAGAGCGGGCGCTTCGTGAAGCGCCCCTACGGGGGCAACCACAGTATTCTGACCAATACCCGTGGTGATGCGCACCCCTGGCTCCCTCTGGTGAGGGAGCTGTATTTTGCCAGGCAAAAGACTGAGGGAGAGATGATACAGGATTCTCCGATAGAAAAGCGGGGCAGGCATTGCACGCAGGAATGCACAATCACCCCTGCCATACTTGCTGCATAGAATACAGCACTGCGTATACCGATGGGGTGGTGCAATTGCATTATACATACGCCGCCACACTGTGCGGCTTTCTCATACCTGCGCTGGCGTCCCTTGCCAGCCTGCTGGGTGCAAGTGCCGCGGTACTCAGCCGCGGGCTTGGCCGGGACGGAGTGGCGCGGATGATGGGCTTTGCCTCCGGCGTGATGCTGTCGCTGGCCTTTGCCGAGCTTCTTCCCCAGGCGATCCAGGGCATGAGCCGCGCCCTGTCCCACTGGGGCGGTGCCGCTGCCGCTGTGCTGCTGGCTCTGGGGCTGGGCATAAGCTACGCAGTGGAGAGCCGTGCCGATATCCACGACGGAGGCAGCATAAATATGCTGTCCGCGGGTCTTATGACCTCGGCGGCAATGGTACTGCACAATCTGCCGGAGGGGATGGCGGGCTTCGCCATCGGCAGCGGCGCACCCGGTCTGCGCCTTGGTTACGCCGTGGCGGTAATTCTGCATGAGCTGCCGCTGGGTGCCTCCGCCGCGGCGGGCATATACTGCGCGACCGGGCGGCGGGGCAAAACCATGCTCATCGCCCTTTTGACGGCCATGGCACAGCCCGTTGGCGCGCTGACGGCCTGGCTGTTTCTGGGCCCATATCTCAGCGGTGCTGTGCTGGGCGGTGTGTACGCATTGATGGCGGGCATCGTGGCGTACACCGCCATGTTTGAACTGCTGCCCACCGCCATGGGCATAGGTGAGCGCCGCGCGGCCCCGTGGATCTGTGCGGGAATGTGCTTTCTGGCGCTGCTTGGCGCCCTGTGAAAAAATACACGGCCGCCCTTGTGGGCAGTCGTGTATTTTTCTGTTGTGTGTATAGAAGCGTGGTCGTGTCTGTGGGGAAGAGGCTGTGCCTAAGGGTATCCCCCCGCCTGAAGCCTCCCCCTCCGTTGGAGGGGGAGGGGGACCGCGCTTGCGCGGTGGAAGGGGTGGGGAGGCATCGGCGACAGCCCATTACATATTCGGTCCGGCTGCACTCTTCTGCTTTGCCCTGCGGGGAAAACTATATTCTGTGCAGCCGTAACTGTATTCGTTGTCCTTGTGCGGGTGGTCGTGGCTTTGCGCCCTTTTTATTCAACGCCCAGCCATACGGAGCTGTCCCTGTAAAGCTCCATCACCTGCAGCGGGCGGTCGTAGCCGTACAGCAGGTCGGGGTCGCGCTTCGGGGGCCTGCCGGCCATGGCACCGCGTGCCGACTGGTTCCAGTTTATGTTGCGGTGCTGCTGCAGTTTTTCGCGGGGCATGACGAAGGTGCTGTCCTGGAAAACGGGATCCATTCTGTCCTGCTCATATATCACGTCCATGAACACCAGACCCCACTTGCCCTCCCGCTTTTCGGCGCGGTAGTGCATTCTTGCCATGACAGAGGTGTCCATCCACTCGTTTTCCACCTTGCTGCGGAAGGTGAGGGTACACAGCATTTCGGCGATTGCCCTGTCACCCTTGAGCCATACCACCGTGTTGTTTACCCGGTGATGCACGGCATCTATAACGCCCTGATCCGGCACCTTAATTTTGGGTATCGGCGCAGTATCCGGCGGCATGAATCCGTCGGGTCCGCCGTCGTACCATGTGGTCACGATGCGCGCATCGTCAAACCACAGCTTGCGCTCGGCCTGCTTGGTGCCGTAGTCGCTGTAGTCGCGGCAGTAACGCTCATATTCCACCAGCTCGCGCACGCGGGCCTTCTCGATCATTTCCTCGTCCGACAGGTTTACCATCGGCATATCGTAAAACATCATTGTCTTTTACCCTCCTGTATTATTTTCTGTTGCTTCTCAGTGCGTCAGGGGCAGCGCCTTGGCCCGCCCTGGATGATGCCGCCGCCTCTGGGGCCGCCCATCCTCTTGTTGGCAAAAAGGCCGATAAGCTCGTCATCGATCCGATGCCGCTGCCCGATTTTGCTGTCAAAGACCATAATGGGCTTGTCCTCGGCGTTATAGGCATCCCACTGGGGCAGTGCGTCATGATTCGGGTCGCCGCATCGGGCAAAGGCGGCCCAGGCTGTGGTCATGATGTCCTGCATCTGCTCGGACACTCCGGGGATGTAGGACGCCTCCAGATATTCCGCATTGTGCAGCACATAAGGCTCTTCACAGTTGTGCCACGGCAGCGAGCCGCCCAGATACGGCATCTCAAGGCTGAACATGTAAGTGTACACCGGCGCGCAGCCGGATGCGTAACGTATCCGTGCAAAATCGATAACGCCCTTGCGGAACTCGTCATCCATCAGCGCAAGATCTGCCAGCGGGTGATCGGGGTAGGCCTTTTTGAAGGCGGCCTTCGCATCCTCGGCCTGAGTGCCGAAGCGCCCTTGTATAAGCGCATCCACCTCGTCCTCTGTCCAGGTGTTTTTGGCGCGGTTTATGGGGCTGCGGCTGGCATTCCCGGAAAACTCACCCAGATTTGAGCCGATGATTATGCTCACGCCTGCCGACTCCTTCCGGAAGCCCTGTGCCATGGCGTCACCCATGTAATAGTCGCCGTCAAAGGTGGGGCACCAGCTTGCCACAACGCCTGCCCGGCGGCACTGCTGCTTTGCGGCCACGCCCGCCCGCGCCAGCGCGTAGTAGGGTACCGTGTCTATGCGGCCGATGCTGCTTTCATCAAGCCCAAGATTCTGCACCACCAGCTGCGCCAGTGTGCGCGCATCCTGCTGCCGGTTGTGGTTGCCGGCGGCACCGGTGGATGGGTCTATCTTGCCGAAGCCGGGGCGATGCCCCTCGGCGGACATACCGCTTTGAATAATTGCCTTGTGGAACAGACCGTCAGCCGCCGGGGTCTGCAGCAGGGCGGAAATCTTCTGCCCGCCGCCGGACTGACCGAACAGGGTCACATTGTCCGCGTCGCCGCCGAAATCCGCGATATTTTCCCGCACCCAGTCAAGGGCGGCAACCAGATCGGCGATGCCCACATTGCCGGAGTAGCGGTACTTGTCCCCGTAGGCCGACAGATCAAGAAAACCCAGCACATTCAGCCTGTGGCTGACGCTGACGACCACCACATCGGCATATCGGGACAGATTTTCTCCGTCATATGCGTACAGCTCAACCGCGGAGCCGGTGTCGAAAAGACCGCCGTGTATCCACACCATAACGGGCTTTTTGGCGTTTTTATCAAGACTCTGGGTCCATACATTCAAAAACTGGCAATCCTCGCTCTGAGGGCCGTGGTAGTGGGGGACATAGTATTGGTCGCGGGCGACACCTGTGTTCTCCTCGGGGCAGACCGGCTGATAGCTGAGCGCATTGCGCACGCCTGTCCACGGTTTAGCCGGCTGGGGCAGGCGGAAACGCTCTGCCGTGGCGTAGCGGACGCCGCGGAAAATATATGTACCGTCTGTGAGTGAGCCGCGCAGCAGCCCGTTTTTGGTTTCCGCAACGGGGTATTCTACCCTTTGTGACAGTTTCTTAGGATACATTTTAATCCTCCTTCCCCGAGATCGGCTCAACGCCCGGAACAACACCCTCAAGCAAAGGGTGCAGTGGGGCGGAAGCGGAGCACCCGGTAAGATCCTGCGCTGAGGCGCTGCGGCACTGCTCATCAAAGAGCATCAGAGTGAAATTGTCTCCATCCACCGCGTCCCAGCGGGGCAGGGCGGGGGAATTGGGGTCACCGCATCCGGCGAAGGCAGTCCATACGCCGGAAAGCGCGTCCTCCATCCCTTCGCTGATTCCCGGCTCATACTGGGCGGGAATGTATGCCGCGTTTCTGAAGGCGTAGGCCACATGGGCACCAGGCCAGGGGTCGGCACCGCCCATGAATGGGGCCTTAAGGTCAAAGCGCCATGCCCACACCCCGGCACTGCCGCGCCCGGACAGCAGCTTTATAAGCTCAATATCGTCACCCGTGTACTCACCCGAGCGGCCGATCAGGACGGGGACATTGGGCGCTCCGTCCCGCAGACCCGCGGTGATGGGATGTCCGAAATAATTCTGCCCGTCGGCAATCGGACGGAAGAGATAGGGGCGGCCCTGCTCCTTTTCAAACAGCCACTGTGCCTCCAGCGCGGCCGATGCCAAATCGTACCAGTCCATGCTGTCCAGCTGTGCGGTGGTGTGACCGGTGCAGGAGAGCCTGTCCAGAAGCAAGTCGGCATATACCTGCGCGTCCCGGCGCTGTTGCTCACCCGATCCGCTGGGTTTTGAGCCCATATCACTGAGGATGACCCGGTGATAAAGTCCGTCCGCCCGGGGACACTGCATAAGAGCCAGCACCTTTTCAGCGCCGCCGGAATGACCCATCAGTGTGATGTTATCCCCATCGCCGCCGAAAGCGGCAATGTTTTCCCTGATCCATTCCAGTGCCGCCGCAATGTCCAGCAGACCGGCAATGCCGGCGCTGCGGTACTTTTCGTCCACGGATGCAAGATCGGTACTGCCGATGACATTCAGCCGGTGGTTAAGCCCCACCACGACCACGCCGTTGTGCGCCGCCAGATTTTCGCCGTCGGCGGCGTAAAGCTCCATACTGCTGCCGGATGTCCAGCCATTTCCGTGTATCCACACCATAACCGGCTTTTTCGCATCACTGTCCAGCGTGGGCGTCCATATGTTCAGAAACTGGCAGGTCTCACTCTCGGGATAGTAATAGCGGGGAACATAATCCTCATCCGGCATTTTGGGGATATAAAGTGTTCTTGCTGCCGGCCCGTAATTTTCCGCAGGGCGTACACCCTCCCACTTGTCGGGCGCTGTGGGTGGTGCAAAGCGCCCGCCGGCGGCATAGGGCACCCCCCGGAAGATATAGCAATCCTCCACCTTTGCGCCGCGCAGCATACCCTGCTGTACCGTCACCACGGGTGCGTCAAATTGGCACAGCACCTGCCGCGACAGCTTTCTCATGTACATAGACATCCCTCCGTTTCTGTATTGCTAATACAAGTATAACAAACATAGCGCTGCAGCACAATGCACTTATGAATATTTACAGCAAAACAGCAGCACCGGTTTAAATCCGATGCTGCTGTTGTCAATTATTCTTCCACGTGTTCCATGCCCTGGCTGATTATGGTGCGCACATGGCTGTCGGCGAGGGAATAGAACACCGACTTGCCTTCCCGGCGGCTTTTTACCAGTTTGCTCTTTTTCAGTATTGCCAGCTGGTGGGATATGGCCGACTGGGTCATGTTAAGTGCCGTGGCAAGGTCGCACACGCAAACCTCCGCCTCGAACAGGACGAACAGGATCCGTATCCTTGTGGAGTCGCCGAACACCTTAAACAGCTCCGCCAGGTCGTAAAGATGCTCCTCCGGCGGCATGGTGTCCCGCACTATCTTCAAAAGCTCCTCATGCACCTCGACGCTTTCACAGCACTCGGTCAAATGTTCGTGGTTCATCCATAAACCTCCTCTCACAGGGACTTCACGTTCAGCGCCCTTACGGCGTTGAGTACGGCCAGCACCATCACGCCCACATCGGCGAAGATGGCAAACCACATATTTGCAATGCCCACCGCGCCCAGTATGAGGCAAATGAGCTTCACACCAAGGGCGAATACTATGTTCTGACTTACGATGCCAAGGCATTTTTTGGAAATCTTTATGGCCTTGACTATCTTCAGCGGGTCGTCATCCATCAGCACGACATCCGCCGCTTCGATCGCCGCGTCAGAACCCAGCGCGCCCATTGCGATGCCGATGTCGGCCCTTGACAGGACGGGCGCATCGTTGATGCCGTCACCCACGAAGGCCAGCGCGTCTCTGCCGTCCCCGGCCCTAATAAGCTCCTCCACCTTCGTTACCTTGTCCGCCGGCAGAAGCTGGCAGTATGCCTCATCAATGCCCAGCTCTTTGGCCGTGCTAAGGCCCACAGTGTCAATATCGCCGGTGAGCATCACGGTCTTTGCCACACCCAGTTTTTTCAGCTGTGCAACAGCATCTGCGGATGTGGGTTTAACTTTATCGGAAATGAGTATGTGTCCGGCGTACTTGCCGTCAACCGCCACATGAACCAGTGTGCCCACGCCGCTGCAGGGAATGTACTCAACACCCAGCGAATCCATCAGCCTTGCGTTGCCGACTGCCACGCTGATGCCATCCACCATCGCGGTGACGCCGCCACCACCGATCTCATGCACATCGCTGACCCGTGCGGTGTCAGGTGCTTTGCCGTATGCATTGCGCAGGCTCTGACTTATGGGGTGGGTGGACCAACTCTCTGCCAGTGCAGCCAGCTCAAGGAGCTTTTCCTCATCCATACTGCTGTGGTGTATGCCGCTCACCTCGAATACGCCCCGGGTCAGGGTGCCGGTCTTGTCAAAGACCACGCATTTCACCTTTGACAGCGTCTCCATATAGTTTGAGCCTTTTATCAGTACGCCCGCCCCGCTGGCACCGCCGATACCGGCGAAGAAGCTGAGCGGTATGCTTATCACAAGGGCGCAGGGGCAGCTGATGACAAGGAAGGTCAGCGCCCTGTATATCCACTCTCCCCAGTTGGCGTCACTGCCGGTAAGAAGCAGCGCCGCGGGCGGCAGAACCGCCAGTGCCAGTGCGCCGAAGCACACGGCCGGAGTGTAGACCCGGGCAAATTTGGAGATGAAGTTCTCGGATTTGGACTTTCTTGAGCTGGCGTTCTCCACCAGATCCAGCACCTTCGACACAGTGGACTCACCGAATTCGCGGCTTGTGCGGATCCGTATAAGTCCCGTCATGTTAACCGAGCCGCTGACCACTTCGTCACCCTCGGACGCGTCCCTGGGCAGGCTCTCACCGGTGAGGGCGCGGGTGTCAAGGCTGGTGCTGCCATCCACGATCACGCCGTCTATGGGTATCTTTTCACCGGGCTTTACCACGATGATGGTGCCGATCTCCACTTCGTCCGGATCCACCTGCTCCAATGTGCCGTCCTCAGTCTCGATGTTGGCATAGTCAGGGCGGATGTCCATCAGCGCGCTTATGCTGCGCCGGCTCTTTCCCACGGCGTAGCTTTGGAACAGCTCACCGATCTGGTAAAACAGCATTACGGCCACGCCCTCGGTATAATCACCCAGCGCAATGGCACCCACGGTGGCCACCGCCATTAGAAAGTTCTCGTCAAAGGGCTGGCGGTTGCAAATGCCCTTGAAGGCTTTTAGCAGTATGTCGTAGCCAATCGTCAGATAGGGCAGCATGAAAAGGGCGAATCTTACCGCGCCCTTAATGGGCAGCAGCGCGAATATTATCATCAGTACCGCGGCAATAATTATGCGCCGCAGCACCTTTTTCTGCTTTTTTGTCATGTCTTATCCTCCGGGAAAGCCGCCGTGAACCCGAAACGGCCCCATCACGGCGGCGCATATAAAAGAACGTATGGGCGAGGGTAGCGCCTCGCCCAAATAATCACAAATCAAACAGGGCTTACGCCTGCTTACGGGTATATACGGTAGCGCGGCCAACTCAAAGCCCAACGCGGTGGGTTTGAGTTGGAGAAGTTACAGGTATATCTCGCAGTCGGACTCTACCTTCTTGCAGAAAAGAGACTTTGTTGCGGAACATAGACTTTTTTCGGAAAGCGCAAGCAAAAGCCTCGCAGAGTTCCGCGTCCGCAGACGCGGAAAAGAGTTCAATACATTTTTCGCCGGGGCGTGTACATGGCGAAAAATACACTGCGCCATGCAAACGTGCGAGCGCAGCGAGTGCGCTGCAGCATGGCGAATCCAAGCCAACTCAAAGCCCAACGCAGTGGGTTTGAGTTGGAATAATTACAGATATATCTCGCAGTCGGACTCTACCTTCTTGCAGTTTTTAAGCACATTCTCCATGACCTGGGTGACATCGGCGCCGTCCTCAAAGTTGACGATCATTTTCAGCGCCATGAAATTGACGGTGGCATCGGCAACGCCGGGCGTTTTCTTGGCGGCCTGCTCCATTTTGTTGGCGCAGTTGGCGCAGTCTACCTCGATCTTGTAGGTCTTCTTCATAATATGTATCCCCTTATCAATAATCTTTCATATGAACAATCGTTCATATGTTCAGTATAGCACTGCCGCTCTCTGTTTGCAACAGGCCGAGGCGATTTTGTGACAAAATATTTTCCGGGACGCTGCGATGTGAGGGTCTCTTATCTTCACGCCGATATAACGCGGCAAAAAAGGACGCACCGAAAGGGTGCGCCCTTAAATATTTGTTTACGCCCTACGAAGCGATCGGCTTAGTCCTTGTAAACCTCGCGCTTGGTGTAATGGGTGTGCAGCAGCTCATGAGCCTTGTGGCTGTTGGGCTCACCAAGATACTCGGCATAGAGGGCTTTGATCTCGGGGTTCTCATGGCTCTTGCGCAGGGTCATGCCGGCATCCAGATTGTACAGAGCCTTTGCGCGGTCAGCACGCAGGTTGGTGTAGTTGTGGATGTAGCCGGGCTGATGGGGCTGGCCGCCGCCGTTTACGCAGCCGCCGGGGCAGCACATGACCTCGATAAAGGTGTAGTCCTTCTCACCGCTCTTGACCATGTCAAGCAGCTTGGCTGCGTTGGTCAGGCCGGAGGTAACAGCGACCTTGACGGTAGTGCCGTTGAGATCATACTCGGCTTCCTTGATGTCCTCGGTGCCGCGGACTGCGGTGAATGCCAGAGGCTCCCACTCGTTGCCGGTGACGACTTCGTACACGGTACGCAGAGCAGCTTCCATAACGCCGCCGGTTGCGCCGAAGATGTGGCCGGCGCCGGAGGCCATGCCCAGGAAGGGATCACAGGTCTCGTCGGGCAGGTTGGTGAACATGATGCCGGCGCGCTTGATCATGTCGGCCAGCTCACGGGTAGTGATGGAAACGTCAACATCCTGGTAGCCGTCGCGGCCCATCTCGGGACGGGCGACCTCAAACTTCTTGGCGGTGCAGGGCATTACGCTGACCACGAAGATGTCTTTGGGATCGATGCCGACCTTCTCAGCATAGTAGGTCTTGCACATGGCGCCGAACATCTGCTGAGGGCTCTTGCAGGTGGACAGGTTGTCGATGAACTCGGGATAGTAGGTCTCGCAGAACTTGACCCAGCCGGGGCTGCAGGAGGTGATCATGGGCAGCTTGCCGCCGTTCTTCAGACGGCCGAGCAGCTCAGTGCCCTCTTCCATGATGGTCAGGTCAGCGGCGTTGTCAACGTCAAAGACCTTGTCAACACCCAGACGGCGCATAGCGGCGATCATCTTGCCCTCAACATTGGTGCCGATGGGCATTCCGAAGCACTCGCCCAGCTGAGCGCGGACGGAGGGGGCGGGAGCCATGATAACATGCTTGCTGGGATCGGCGATGGCGGCCCAGACCTTGCTGGTGTCGTCCTTCTCGGTCAGAGCGCCGGTGGGGCAGACAGCGATACACTGGCCGCAGTTGATGCAGGCGGTGGAGGCCAGAGGTACATCATAAGCGGAGCCGATGTGGGTGTCATAGCCGCGGTCGATGGCGCCGATGACGCCGACATACTGGTTCTTGGAGCAAACGGCCACGCAGCGGCGGCACAGGATGCACTTGGAGTTGTCGCGGACCAGATGGATGGCGGAATCGTCGATCTGAGGCTCGATATTGTTGTTGCCGTACTTGTACATGTCAACGCCGTACTCTTTGCACAGGGTCTGCAGCTCGCAGTTGGTGCTGCGGGAGCAGCTCAGGCAGTCCATACGGTGGTTGGAGAGGATCAGCTCCAGCACCTCTTTGCGTGCCTCACGCAGGGCGGGGGTGTTGGTCTTGATCTGCATGGGGATCTCCTCGCCGGTGGCGGGATCGATGCGGGGGGGATTGACAGGGGTAACGCAGGCGGGGACCCAGCTGCGTCCACCGGTGTCAACAAGGCACATACGGCAGGCGCCGATGGCGTTGATGTCCTTAAGATAGCACAGGGTGGGGATGTTAACGCCGGCCTTCATGGCGGCATCCAGCACGGTGGCATCTGCCGGAACGTTTACAATAATTCCGTTGACGGATACGTTAAAGGTTTTCATATTCCCGCACTCCTTTCTTACTTTTTAGCAATGGCCTTGAAGCGGCAGTTGCTCAGGCAGACGCCGCACTTGAGACACTTGTCGGTATCGATGGCGAAGGAAGCCAGCTTGTGGCCGGGAGCCACATAATCGGTCCTTACGATAGCGTCGGCCGGGCAGTTCTTGGCGCACAGGCCGCAGCCGATGCACTTGTCCTGGTCGATAACGAAGGTAAGCAGATCCTTACATACGCCGGCGGGGCAGCGCTTATCGACGATGTGAGCGATGTACTCTTCGCGGAAGTACTTGAGGGTGGACAGAACCGGGTTGGGAGCGGTCTGGCCCAGAGCGCACAGGGAGTTCTTGCTGATGACGTTGCACAGCTTCTCCATCTCGTCGAGCATCTCCATAGTGCCCTTGCCCTTGGTGATCAGGTCAAGGATCTCAAGCAGACGGGTGGTGCCGATACGGCAGGGGGTGCACTTGCCGCAGCTCTCATCACAGGTGAAGGTGAGGAAGAACTTGGCGATGTCGACCATACAGGTGTCTTCGTCCATGACGATCAGACCGCCGGAGCCCATCATGGCGCCGATACGGCTCAGGTTGTCAAAGTCGATGGGGGTGTCGATCAGGTCAGCGGGGATGCAGCCGCCGGAAGGACCGCCGGTCTGGGCAGCCTTGAACTTCTTGCCGTTGGGGATGCCGCCGCCGATGTCCTCGATGATCTCGCGCAGGGTGGTGCCCATGGGAACCTCGACCAGACCGGTGTTGTTGATGTTGCCGACCAGGCAGAAAACCTTGGTGCCGGTGGAGCCTGCGGTGCCGCGGTTCTTAAACCACTCAGCACCCTTGAGGATGATCTGGGGGATGTTGGCGTAGGTCTCAACGTTGTTGAGGATGGAGGGCTTGTCAAACAGACCCTTAACAGCGGGGAAGGGAGGACGGGGACGCGGCTCACCGCGCTGGCCCTCGATGGAGCGCATGAGAGCGGTCTCCTCGCCGCAGACGAATGCGCCGGAGCCGAGACGGATCTCAAGGTCAAAGTCGAAGCCGCTGCCGAAGATGTCCTTGCCCAGAAGGCCGTTCTCGCGGGCCTGGGCAATGGCGATTGCCAGACGCTGAACAGCGATGGGGTACTCAGCACGGACATAGACATAGCCCTGGTTTGCGCCGATGGCATAACCTGCGATGGCCATTGCCTCGATGACGACATGGGGGTCTCCCTCAAGAACGGATCTGTCCATGAAAGCGCCGGGGTCGCCCTCGTCGGCGTTGCAGAGGATGTACTTCACCTCGCCGGGAGCGATCAGGCTCCACTTACGGCCGGTGGGGAAGCCTGCGCCGCCGCGGCCGCGCAGACCGGAGTCGAGAACTTCCTGAGTGACCTCTTTGGGGGTCATGGTGGTCAGGGCCTTTGCCAGGGCCTGATAGCCGTCGGCGGCTATGTACTCACGGATGTCCTCAGCGGCGATGTTGCCGCAGTCCTTAAGAGCGATACGCTCCTGCTTGCTGTAGAACTGGGTGTGGTTCAGGTCGATGATGGAACCGTCCTCATGGACAGTTTCGGGATACAGCAGATCCTTAACCACGTTGCCGCCCACGATGTGCTCATCAATGATGCGCTCAACATCTTCGGGCTTGATGCGGGAGTAGAAAGCACCTTCGGGATAGGTGATCATGATCGGGCCGAGAGCGCACAGACCGAAGCAGCCGGTCTTGACGATGCGGATCTCGTCCTCAATGCCGCGGGCCTTCAGGCCATTTTCCAGGGCATCGATGATCTCGAGAGAACGGGAAGAAGTACAGCCGGTACCGCCGCAGACCAGGATGTCCATTCTGGTCTTGCCGTCACCCTCGGCGCCGCCGCCGATGGGGCGCAGAGAAAGCAGAGGCTTGTATTCATCCCTGAGCGCTATAAGCTCAGCAACAGTTTTCATTAGAAAATACCTCCATCAAAAATTCCGTCTCAGTTGTACTTGGCCAGAACGCCAGGTACCATGTCGGGGGTCAGGTTGCCGTATACGTCGCCGTTGATGACGATAACGGGAGCCAGACCGCAGGCGCCGAGGCAGCGGGTAGCCTCAAGAGAGAAGCGGCCGTCGGGGGTGGTGCCGCCGTCCTTGATGCCCAGCTCATGCTCAAGACGCTCCAGAACGGTACCGGAACCTTTGACGTAGCAGGCGGTGCCCAGACACACGCTGATAGCATACTGTCCTTTGGGGTTGAGGGTGAACTGTGCATAGAAAGTGACGATGCCGTAAACCTCAGCCAGGGGTACACCAAGGCCCTCAGCGATCATCTGCTGAACCTCCATAGGCAGATAGCCGTAAATGTCCTGTGCCTGCTGGAGAACCGGCATCAAAGCGCCGGGAACTTCTTTGTAGGAGTTGATGAGCTCTTTAAGCTGCTTCTCCTGCTCTGCCGTTCCTTTGAAGGGCACGGCAGTCTTCCTTTTTGTCACGGGCAAAACCTCCTTAACTGTTGTGTGACCGATGGATTTGGGCGGCGTACCACGCTGATGTGAGCCACAGCGAATGCCGCAATCCACCAGTAAAGAATTATAACATAGATTCATGTGAAAGAGAATACCCAAAAACCGATTTTTTCGTAAAATCTCTTTCAATTCGAACCTGTGCCCCTGAGCGAAATGCCGAATGGCGTCGTCGCGCACTGCGTATCGTTCGGATTGCCGCCAGCGGCAATGCTCATTCACTCCGTCGCTCCTCCTCTCCCCATGCGACACGCTCCGCTGGGCTCGCACAGGGCCCCAATTGTCGCGGACTTCGTATCGTTCGCGGCTATGCCGCTCATTCACTCCATCGCTCCTCCTCTCCCCATGCGACCCGCTCCGCTGGGCTCGCACAGGGCCCCAATTGTCACGGACTTCGTATCGTTCGCGGCAAGGCCGATGCCGCTTTTTGGGAAACCAGATGAGAATAAGAACACAGCCGCCCGGTTGGGCGGCTGTGTTTGTGTTTTGTTGGGGGATAGGCACGGTGTCGTTTTCCCCCTTCCACCACGCTTCGCGTGGTCCTCCTCCCCCATTGGGGGAGG
>JAZUPH010000036.1:0-20932 GCA_045605145.1 Oscillospiraceae bacterium
GGAGAGGAGATGACGGTGTCACCAGCCTTCAGGCCGACAGGAGCCAGGATGTATCTGCGCTCGCCGTCTTCGTACTCAACCAGTGCGATGTAAGCGGTGCGGTTGGGGTCGTACTCCAGGCGGAGGACGGTCGCAGGCTGACCGAACTTGTTGCGCTTGAAGTCGATGATGCGGTACTTACGGCGGTTTCCGCCGCCCTTGTGGCGGACAGTGATGCGGCCGTAGCTGTTGCGGCCGGAATGCTTCTTGAGCACCTCAGTCAGAGCGCGCTCAGGCTTGGCATGCTTATCTACACCGTCGAAACCAGAGACAGTCATCTGTCTTCTGGAGGGAGTAGTGGGTTTGTAAGTCTTAATGGGCATTTTCTATTTCCTCCTTACACCATACCCTCGAAGAACTCGATGGGCTTGGAATCGGGGGTCAGACGGACGACAGCCTTCTTGGTCTCAGCAGTGCGGCCTTCAGGCATTCTGCCCTGGCGTCTGAGCTTACCCTGGGTTCTGAGAGTGTTGACCTTCTCAACCTTAACGCCGAAGATCTCCTCGATAGCCTTCTTGATCTCAATCTTGGTAGCGGTCTTCTGAACGAAGAACACGTACTTCTTGAGGTCGACCTGCTCCATGGACTGCTCGCTGATGACGGGTCCAAGGACGATATCATAAACGTTCTTCATCAGGCGTAAACCTCCTCAATCTTGGTAAGAGCAGCCTTATCAACGATGAAGCTGTCAGCATTCAGCACGTCGTATGCGCTGATGATGGTGGCAATGGTGGTCTTGATGCCGGGGATGTTGCGGGCGGACAGAACGACGTTCTTGTTGACCTCAGGGGTAACAACGAGAGCCTTCTTGTCAGCCTTGACAGCGGCAAGGAAAGCCTTGAAGCTCTTGGTCTTGATCTCGTCCATGTTCAGATCGTCGATAACGATGATCTTGCCTTCCTGAGCCTTGAGGCTGAGGGCAGACTTGATAGCCAGTCTTCTGAGCTTCTTGTTGATGGTGAAAGCGTAGGAGCGCGGCTTGGGCGCAAACACGATACCACCGTGGGTGTAGTGGGGAGCACGGGTGGAGCCCTGACGAGCACGGCCGGTACCCTTCTGACGATAGGGCTTGATGCCGCCTCCGGAGACCTCTCCGCGGGTCAGAGCGCTCTGAGTGCCCTGACGCTTGTTGGCCAGATGATTACGAACGGAAGTGTGCAGCGCCTGCTCATTGGGCTCGATGCCGAAAACAGCCTCAGACAGCTCAACTTCGCCGACTTCCTGACCGGCCATATTGTAGACTTTAACGGTAGCCATTTAGTCTTTCTCCTTTCAGCGGGTTCTGGCGGAAGCCTTCTGCGGGTTGACACGAGCGGAAGCCTTCTGCGGGTTGATGCTGATGCCGGCGCCGGCCTGCTTGACCTTCTGGGTCTTGACGGCGTCTCTCAGGTAAACGATGCTGCCCTTGGCTCCGGGGATGGCGCCGCGGATTGCGATCATGTTCAGGTCTGCATCAACCTTGACGATATGCAGGTTTTCGATAGTGACCTGCTCAACACCCATGTGACCTGCGCCGATCTTGCCCTTGAAGATACGGGAGGGGGAGCTGGTGGAGCCCATGGAGCCCGCATGTCTGTGGACGGGGCCGCCGCCGTGGGTGGTGGGGGTGCGGTGTGCGTTGTGACGCTTGATGACGCCAGCGTAGCCCTTACCTTTGCTGATGCCGGTGACATCGATACGGTCGCCGACTGCGAAAACGTCGGCCTTCAGCTCGTCACCGACGTTCATTTCGTCAGCGTTCTCGAGCTTGAACTCACGAAGATGTCTCTTCAGAGCGGTGCCTGCCTTGGCCAGATGGCCCTGCTCAGGCTTGGAAAGATGCTTCTCAGTGACGTCGCCGTAACCCAGCTGAACAGCACTGTAACCGTCCTTCTCGACGGTCTTCTTCTGCACGACCACGCAGGGACCTGCCTCAACGACGGTAACCGGGATAACCTTGCCGGCTTCGTCGAAGATCTGGGTCATGCCGACCTTACGGCCGATGATTGCCTTCTTCATTCTTTCTATTTCCTCCTGTAGGTTATTGGTTGAGCGACGATGCACCATTGGGTAGTGTATTGGTCGGCCAACATGACCCTCCCGTTCCGCAAGTAAACGGGTTTAGGGTGTGTATTTGCAAATCGGTCTGCGTCCGTCAACTCATAGACGCGACCTCAGAGCTGACTTGTGATTAAAGCTTGATCTCGATCTCGACGCCGGCGGGGATCTCCAGGCTCTGAAGAGCTTCAACAGTCTTCTGAGTGGGGTTCTGGATGTCGATCAGGCGCTTGTGGGTTCTGCGCTCGAACTGCTCACGGCTGTCCTTATACTTATGAACGGCGCGGAGAATGGTGATGACCTCTTTCTTGGTGGGCAGAGGGATGGGGCCGGACACCTTTGCGTCCGTGCGCTTGGCTGCTTCAACGATCTTCTCAGCGGTCTGGTCGATGAGCTGATGGTCGTAAGCCTTGAGTCTGATGCGGATCATTTTCTTGGTTGCCATTTTGTTTCCTCCAAATATTTGACTGCACGCCTGCGGCCCTGCCGCGGCGAAATGTAGTACGGTGAGAAAATCCACAACTTATCCGTGCGTATCACTTTCATCACAAAAGCAAACCGGCTCTGGATCAGCCGGTCATACCTCCGCATGGACGATATACGCCATCGTGGTCATCTCTCAGCCGCCCGATTACGCACCGAAGCCACTTCGATGCCGGACATGCTCCACGAAAGTTACCAGGATTACCCTGCAATCTCCCGCTTCATCGCATTTGCGCGCACTATTCCCATAACGCGCCCTTGTAGAATAACACAATAATTTACAAGTGTCAATAGTTAATTTTCAAAAAAATCAATATTTTTCCCGACTGTTATGGGCAAATCTGTAACGGAATTTTCCAAAACGAGACAGTCTTACAATCGATCAAAAAAGCCTTGACAACTGCTGCCGGTATGCATATACTTAGTATTACTAAATGCTTTAAACTGCAGGGGTGATTGTTTGGAAGACCGTTTTTTACAGCAGCTTAAGAAAGGCATATTGGAGATGCTGGTGCTGCGGCTTATCTGCAAGGGGCCAACCTATGGCTATGAGCTACTCGGACGGCTCAAGACGGAGTCCGGGGAGCTGTTTGCGCTTAAGGAAGGAACGCTGTACCCCATACTCTACCGTCTGGAGGACGACGGGATGATCCGGTCCTGCTGGTCGCAAGGTGAAGGACGCACAGCACCAAAGAAAATGTACACCGCAACAGAACTCGGGCAGGAAGAATGCCGGCGGCGGGCCCAGCTGTGGCGCAGTTTTTCCGGCACGGTGGACAGCATGATTAAGGAGTAATGACATGAGCGATAATATAATATGTATCCCTCCGCAGCTAAAGCGGTATGTGAAGGCCGTTGAGCGCAAACTGCGCCTGCCCCGGAAAGTAAAAGCACGGGTGATAAGTGATTTTACCACCACCATCACCGCCCGCTTTGAACAGGGCGAGAGCTGCAATGACATTATGGCCTCCTTAGGCTCTCCTGCCGAAGCCGCGGCGCAGCTCAACGAGCAAATGAAGGAGTATTCCTACAGCAGGAGCAAGTGGCGCTTCGCCTGCCTTGCAGCAGCGCTGCCCCCTGTGGCGTGGCTGCTGTTTCAGGCACTTGTGCCGGCGATAGTATTTGCCGTCAGTTTTCCGACGGAATCCGCCAGCATTGGTATCATCGGCGGCGCCGACGGGCCAACATCAATACTGGTCACTTCGCCGATTATTTCCTTCGCGCTGCTTTGGAAAGTGGCCGCCGCCATACTCATCGCGGCCGCAGCGATCTGGGGCTTCTGGCGCCTGGGACATATTAAGAATAAACAGTGATCAACAGGCCCCCTCTTTGCAGGGGGCCTGTTCTGCGCAGCGGCTTTCTGTATCCCATCCGAATTTTATATACATATATAATATGTACAGCCTGTAAAGATTTGGTTCAGCTTTGGCTCATGATTGACACAAATGAGCATTTAGGGTAGAATACCCACGTCTGTTGACCAAACGAGAAGGAGGTGCGCAGGACATTAAAATCGGCAATATTGACATTCCCTCTCCCCTGGTTCTGGCACCCATGGCAGGCGTGACCGACAGCGCCTTCCGCCGCCTGTGCCGCCAGATGGGCGCGGGGCTTGTGTATACAGAAATGGTCAGCGCGCGGGGCCTGTGCTTCCGCGACGACAAAACCAAGGAATATCTGAAGATCACGCCTGATGAGCATCCCATTGCGGCGCAGATTTTCGGCAGCGAGGCCTCATATATGGGTGAGGCAGCGGCAAGAGCGCTGGAAATATCCGGCGCGGATATGATCGACATTAACATGGGCTGCCCCGTAGGTAAGATAGTCTCCAACGGAGACGGCAGTGCACTGATGAGAAAGCCCGAGCTGGCAAGAGATATTATTGAATCGGTCAAGCGGTCTGTCAATGTCCCTGTGACGGTCAAATTCCGCAAGGGCTTTGACGGCGGCAGCATCAACGCCGTGGAGTTTGCGCGCATGGCACAGGAAGCCGGAGCAGATGCCGTGGCTGTTCACGGCCGCACAAGGGTGCAGATGTACTCCGGCAAGGCCGACTGGGATATAATCCGCAAAGTAAAAGAAGCGGTCAGCATTCCCGTGATCGCAAACGGCGACATATTTGAACCGCAGGATGTTCTGAAAATACTTTCTTACACCGGGGCGGACGGCGCCATGATCGGCCGGGGCTGCTTCGGCAATCCGTGGATCTTCGCCGGGGCAAAGGCGCTGTTGGAGGGGCGGCCACTGCCGGCGGCGCCCACCGTGGACGAGAGAATGGACACGGCGCTGCGCCAGTTCACCACGTCTGCCGAAATGCGCGGTGAGCGGGTCACCTGTCTTGAGGCGCGTAAGCATCTGGCATGGTACCTCAAAGGACTGCGGGGCAGTGCGTTCTGGCGGGCAAAGGCAACGCAGGTGAGCACGCTGGAGGATATACGCATACTCACAAGAGATATTAAGGACGACTACAGGCATATGAAAGGCGGTGTGTACGAGCAGTGACCCGACAGCAGGAAATGGAATATATCAATAAAGTGCTGGACGGAGACCGCAGCGCTTTTGAACCGCTTGTTCTGGACAATCAGGACAAAGTATACAGCCTTGCGCTGAAGATAACAAAGAATCCCGACGATGCCCTTGATGTTGCGCAGGAAGTATTTCTGAAGGCGTACACCTATCTGGCATCGTTCCGCGGTGACAGCCGTTTTTCCGTATGGCTGTATCGCCTTACATATAATCAGTGTCTCGATCTCGTCCGCTCGCGCAAGCGCAAGCCCATCGTTTCCATCAGCGCCGCCAATGACGATGAAGACGACATGGACTTTGCCGATGAAAGTCCCACGCCGCATCAGCTGGCCGAGAGCCGTGAGCTGCGTTTGGCAATCAGCAAGGCGGTGGATGAGCTGCCCGAAGAGCAGCGCCGTGTTTTCATACTCAGGGAGTTCAACGATTACGATTACAGCACCATTGCCGAAGAACTGGACATCAGCATCGGCACGGTGAAATCACGCCTTGCCAGGGCGCGAAAAAAAATCGCAGCAGAGCTTGTAAAGAACGGAACTTTTACGCCAGACGGGCGTCATAATGCCGGAAAGGGGGTGCACTGAAGATGCCTGAATGCGAAAGATACGAAGAAATGACAAGCGCATATCTTGACGGCGAGTTAAGCGCGGAAGATACGCAGGAGCTTATGGCTCATATTCAGGTCTGCCCCTCTTGTGCGTCCCTTATGAAAACATACGGCACACTGTTCGCACCCACAAAGCTTGTTGCTCCGCCCGCCGGCTTTGCGGCAAGTGTAATGGGAATGACAAGCGCCGTGAGGGCACCCCAACGCGCCAAAAAGCGCGCACCCATAATTCGCATACTGGCGGCTGCTGCAGCCTGTCTTGTGCTGGTAGTAGCGTTCTATCCTCTGGCAAGCAGCCTTGGCGGACGCAAGGAAAACGCCGCCGCTGACACCGCGCAAGTGGCAACTGTCGCCGCGGGCGGTACCTCCGTGCCGGAGAGTGTTTCGGTTTTCACGGTTGCAACCGCAAGCGAGGAGAGTGAGGCCGCAGCTGAAACCGGCTCGTACGGCAAAGACAGTTCCGACGGCGATACCGCGCTGTTCATTACAGCCGGAATAGACGCACCGGCGGCAACCGAGTCGGACGAAAGCATCAGCGAAGAGTGCGACAACGCAGAAGCGGAAGCTCCAACGGCGGAGAGTGAAGTTGTCACAGACAGCAGCACGCAGGCTGTCGAGGACACCAGGCTGAGCACCTGCAGCACATTGATCGCGGTATACATTCACGGCCAGCTGCCTGAGATCTGTGACGGACTGGAGTTCCAGGACCTGGGCGACGGATCATACGCGGCAGAGATAGACGCCGACCTGGCGGCAAAGCTCATGGCCATGGATTATGAACATGACGAAGGCGATGTCAGATACCTTGTATGGTATCCGGACTGATCTTCACATAAAACCTCAATCAGCAAAACAGGCTTGGGAATGGTCCAAGCCTGTTTTGTATGTATCCGGACTGCAGCCGGCAGGATCTGCAGCAACAGTAAAGCCGCAGCGATATTCGCTGCGGCTTTGCATATGATTCACGGGTTTTGTGTCAGCACCACTCGCGGGCTGCAGGCTTGGAGTCCTCAACATTGGCAATGATGTCGGGAGTAACTTCCACATCCTGCTCGTCCTCATCCTCGTACTCCTCCTCAACAGGGGCGGGAGCCTTGGGGGCGTAGCGGCGGCGGTCGTTGCGGCCGCTGCGGTAGCCTCTGTCGCGGTTGTCACGGCCGGAGCGCTCACTTCTGGCGGGAGCATTGGCTGCGTCGTAACCGACCACGATGCGGCGGTTGGGCTCACTGCCGGTGGAGAAGGTGTTAACGCCGGCCACATCCTGCAGCGCAGTGTGAATGATGTGACGCTCATAGGCGTTCATAGGCTCAAGGGTCATGCTTTTGCGGTAGCGCAGAACCTTGTCGGCAACCTTCTTTGCCAGCTTGACGAGAGACTCTTCCCTCTTGGCGCGGTAATTCTCAGCGTCGATGCTGATGCGCACGCGCTGTTTGTCGCCGCGGTTGATGGAATAATTGGCCAGGTGCTGGATGGCGTCAAGGGTCTCGCCGCGGCGGCCGATAAGGGCGCCGATGCCGCTGCCGACCAGCTCAACTGCCACGCTGCCGTCCTCATTGACGGTGACATTCGCCTGGGCCTCAACGCCCATGCGCTCAAACAGGCCCTCAAGGAAAGCGGCAACCTTCACATCAACGGGATCTTCGATCTCGCAGGTGACGCGGACGCGGGCGGGGGCACTGCCAATGCCAAGGAAGCCGGCGCGTGCCTTCTCAAGCACTTCCACCTGAGCATCCTCAAGGCTGATGCCAAGCTCCTCCACCGCAAGGTTTATGGCCTCTTCCTCGGTGCGGGCAACTTTTTCAACAACTTTTATCATGGTAAAAGCAGAACTCTCCTTTATTCTTCAGCAAGCCCATCCTGTTCGGGCTCATTCGTTACTTCTGCAGGCTTTTTGTAGCGGTCGGGGTCATATGCTCTGCCGCGGGCGTACTTTCTGTCGCCGATACGGCCGGGTTCGGCATCAACCTCTTCGCCTTTTTCAAGGGCCTTGCGGCGCTCATACTCGGCAGCCTTCGCCTCGCGTTCTTTGCTGTCTTTTTTCTGCTGCTTGCGCTTGGAGGTGTTGGGGTTCACCGAGGTGATTCCCTCAGCTCTCTGGCGCTCGGTCTCTCTGCGCTTGGCCTCGATCTCAGCTTCGCGGGCCTTGCGGCGCTCGATATTGATGGCATCCTCTTTATCAAGCACTTTATTGTAGTACTTATTGAGGATAATATCCTGAACGATGCCGAACAGGGAGCCGCATGCCCAATAAAGGCCCATGGAAGAGGGCATCATGAACGCAAAGACCAGTGTCATCATGGGCATCATGATGTTCATGGAGTTCATGTTGGGATCCTGCTTCTGGCCGCTGGAGGCCACGGCAGCCTTGGAACTGAGCCAGGTAAGTACAGCAGCAATGATGGGGATCAGGAACAGACCGAAGCCGGGCCAAAAATCCTCCCAACTGCCGAAATTGGCAGTAAAGAGATACTTCCAATCGGGGACATCGCCCAGGTTCACGCCGAAGAAGGAGAAGTCGATCTGCTTGAGCTTATCAACCACACCCTCGAACTTGCCCCAGTTGGCGGAAATGAACTGAGCCTGCTCGATCTGCTGATAGGCAGCATTGACAGACGCTTCATATCCCGCGCCGGTCAGGCGAGCAAGCAGCGCGCCGCCCTCTTCCAGCGCCTCGGAAGCGACGCCCATCATTATGGTGATGGGGTAGCGGATCGCCTGGTAAAGGGCGATGAGTATAGGCAGCGGGACAAAGGACCACAAGCAGCCGCTCATGGGATTGATGTTTTCTTCCTGATATATCTTCTGGGTTTCTTCGTTTATTTTCTGCTGGTTGCCGGCGTAGCGCTTCTGAATATCGGCAATGCGCGGCTGCAGACGCTGCTGGCGGAGCATACCCTTTTTACTCTTAAGCTGGAAGGGCAGCAGAATAATCTTGACCAACAGTGAGAAAAGAATGATCGCAAGACCATAGTTGCCCAGCCAATCATACAGCCACATAAGCAGCATACCGAAAGGCTTGGCGATAAATGACAACATAATTTACATTTCTCCAATCTGGGGCCCGTCAGGGCACAGGGTCATAGTGATCAAAATTCTTGCGGTGGAACGGATGGCAGCGCAAAAGGCGTCGAAGCGCCAACCAGCCACCCCGAAGCGCACCATACTTCATAATTGCCTCATAGGCATACTGGGAACAGGTAGGGACGAATATACACCTGGGCGGAAGGCCCGGCGATATATGGCGCTGATAGAAGCGTATAAGCCAAAGAAACAATCTTTTCACACCGGCACCGCCATGATGCCCAGCTTTTTGGCAGTACGGATAAAGTCCGCCTCAAGCTCATGGTAAGCGGCCTCAAAGCCCGCCTTGCGCACCACCACAACAATGTCCCAGCCGACGGAAAAAGCCGCCTCGTTGAGACGGTAAATTTCCCTTAGTCTTCTGCGCACGCGGTTGCGCCGGACGGCGTTGCCAAGTTTGGCGCTGACCGTATAGCCGATGCGGTTCCTGTCCCGGTTCGTGCGGCGGCAATAAATCAGCAACCGATGGGTACCGGCACTCTTGCCACGGTTATATAAGCGCCTGAAATCGTGATTGTTTTTTAGCGATACGGTAAACTTCATGCCATTCGCCTCCGTCACGCCGTGTAAACGGCCCTTTGGCGGCATCCGTCACGGGCATACGCCCTCAGACTGCGCCGCCATGAAGCTGATCCGTCAGACGGTGAGTTCTTTTCTGCCCTTGGCTCTGCGGCGGGCAAGAACCTTGCGGCCGTTCTTGGTCTTCATTCTCTGGCGGAAACCGTGCACCTTTGCACGCTGACGCTTTTTTGGCTGATAAGTTCTGAGCATTTTTGCTACCTCCAAATAATATTTTATTCAACTATACTCGACACCGATATTGCGGCGCAGTTGACACTTTTTCCTGCATGCAGGCGCAACGCAGGACTTTAATTATAACCCGTCACACAGGCATCTGTCAAGACGCAAAGCGCGATTATTCATATTTATTGGGGGATTTTTTGCGCCCATTCGGGCAAAAAGGCGGCGCGGAATAACTCCGCGCCGCTTTTTTGGAAGCATTTAAATCTGCCGCTCGAGCAATTTCTGCCGCCTGGACAAAAGCCCGATCACCAATGCCGCCAGGACACCGTTGGTAAGGGTGTAAAGGCCGTTATACAAGAAGGAATATACCCAGATATTTACCATGCTCAGGCCGAGGAAGGCTTCCGGCATCCACTCTCCCCAAACGATCGCGCCGGAAAGGACGAAGGACATAAGCGCGCCCAGGGTGCCGAAAACGGTGGACAGGACAGGCTTCTTCGGCATCAGGCCGGAAAAACCGACCAGTGCATAGGCCACCACATAGTCAAGGAGTAAGGATTGCCAGCCATAGCTGATGCCGCCGCCGATAATGGCCTTTATGACGCCGAACACCGCACCCGCGGCCACACCCCAGCCGACGCCCCAGCGCAGTGAGTACACCATAAGGGGGATGAAAATCAGGTTTATGGAGCCGCCCTGGGCAAACAGGTCAATCTTGAGAAAATTGAGTACGACCGCTGCCGCCACCATTGCCGCGCCCTCCGTCAAGGCGCGAAGGTTTTTGTTTTTGCTGTTCATTGGATTCCCTCCTAAATAAATAGAAAAGCCGCGGCAAAATAAGCCACGGCATAAGGGTATAGCTGTATCTCTTCCCTACGCCGGCATTATCCGAACAGGTTCAGAGGGTTCGACGCCTCAATTAGCATCATCTCAGCCGGGAGTGACCCAGCGCCCCTTATTTGCAATAATTTTACAACTTGCACACCCGTTTGTCAATAGCGCGGTATTGAAAAAGGAAATTTGCGGTGATATTATTATGTGCAGGCTGAATCCATATAGGCTCCTTATACGGACCCTGAGCCAATTTCGTATTGCGGAGGTTACTATTATAACATGGCAAAAAAGCAGTTTAAAACAGAATCCAAAAAGATCCTTGACCTGATGATCAACTCCATCTACACGCACAAGGAGATATTCCTCAGGGAACTTATATCCAATGCGTCAGATGCCATCGACAAGCTGTGCTACAAGTCGCTGACGGAAGAAGGGATCGAGCTTGACCGCTCCGACTTCGCCATTACGCTGACCGTGGACAAAGATAGGCGCATACTGACCATCAGCGACAACGGCGTGGGCATGACAAAGGACGAGCTGGAAAACAATCTGGGCGTGATCGCACGCAGCGGCTCTTCCGCCTTCAGTGAGGCGATGGACAAGAGCAAGGATGAGGAGCTGGACATCATCGGTCATTTCGGCGTGGGTTTTTACAGCGCGTTCATGGTGGCAAAAAAGGTCACCGTTATCACCCGCTCCTACAACGCGGACACGGCATACAAATGGATGTCTTCCGGCGCGGACGGCTACACCATCACCGAGTGTGAAAAGGATGGCTTCGGCACTGATATCATTCTGCAGCTTAAGGACGACCCCGAGGATGAGCAGGGCGAGTTTTCCTCCTATCTGGAGGCTTACACACTGCGCGGCCTTATAAAGAAGTACAGCGATTACATCCGCTGGCCCATCAATCTGGATGGTGAAACCGTCAACAGCCGCATCCCCATCTGGCAGCGCACGCGTTCCGAAGCCAGCGACGAGGACTGTATCAAATATTATAAAGAGCGTTATCACGATGACAAGGACCCGGTGGCCGTCATCCGCGTAAACGCCGAGGGCGCGGTAAGCTATCGCGCGCTGCTGTTTGTGCCCGCCGCCGCTCCGTACAACTATTTCACCGTCAACTACGCCGTCGGACCCGAGCTGTATTCCAGCGGCGTGATGATAATGGAAAACTGCGCCGACCTGCTTGCCCATCATTTCCGCTTTATCCGCGGCGTGGTGGACTCTCCGGATCTGAGCTTGAATATTTCACGCGAGCTGCTGCAGCACGACAAGCAGCTTAAGCTGATCGGCAGCAGCCTTGAAAAGCGCATTAAGAATGAGCTTAAGAAGCTGATGGACAACGACCGCGAGAAGTACGAGCTGTTTCACCAGAGCTTCGGCGTGGATCTGCGCTACGGCATCCTGCGCGACTACGGCGCAAAGAAGGATTTGCTCTCAGACCTTATGCTGTTCTACTCCGATAAGAACGACACCATGGTCAGCTTCAAGGAATATATCGAGGCCATGCCCGAAGAGCAGAAGAACATTTACTACGCAGGCGGCGAAAGCATTGATGCCGCATCCGCCATGCCCCAGCTTGAGCCGGTGCGTGACCGCGGTTATGATGCGCTGCTGCTGGGCGACACCTCCGCAGATCTTGTCATGCGCCTTATCGGTGAGTTTGACGGCAAGCCCATTAAGAGCATCAATGACGACGATCTGGGCCTGGACGGCGGTGAGCGCCGTGAGGCCGCCGAGAAGGCACAACAGGAGAATAAAGAGCTGCTGGATTGGGTCAAAGAACAGCTCGACGGCCGCGTGCAGGAGGTCTGCATTTCTGAGCGACTGAACACCCACGCCGTATGCCTGACCGCCAAGGGCCCCATCTCCCTGGATATGGAGAAGTATTTCTCCTCCGTACCCGGCGAGGCGCAGAACATCCGTGCCCAGCGCGTGCTTGAGCTGAACGCCGAGCATGGCTCCTTCGCCGCACTGAAGGCAGCTTACGAAACCGACAGGGACAAGGCCGCAAGATATGCCGAGGTGCTTTGCACCCTGGCTGAGATGCTGGCAGGCTTCATGCCCCAGCAGCCCGCCGAGTTTGCGGACCTGGTCAGCGGCTTGATGGTGTGATTTTTTCTAAAGACGAAGTATAATTGATAAAAGGCGCAATAAAGCCACCCTCTTGAGAGGGTGGCTTTTGCACGCTGTCATGTCTTATTATAGGGTTCCCATTGGGTACGGATTGCCGCATCCAGATGTTACCTATATAATCCATTCAGGGTATTCCTCCGAAATCAAAGCAATACCGCAACACACAGCAAAACCATGCCAAATTTTCCTTTTGGCATGGTTTTGTTAATTATTCACTTTCCCTCGCCGCTTTGCGGTACCAGTTTTGCGCGTTTGAGCGCCTTGACCACTGGTTTATAGACCACCAGTGTCAGCACTGCGTTTATGCCCGCCTTTATGCCGTTAAAGGGCAGGAACACTGGAATGAGCATATCGGCAACGGCGGCGCGGGGCATGCCCTGATAGATGGGCGTGATGAGATAGTTCCAGCCCAGCATTGACGCGGTCATCAGCACAGCGCCGAGAACAAGGCCAAGGACGGCGCCCTTAAAGCTGTGATGGCGGCGATACACCAGCGCGGCTGGCACAACAAACGCGGCGCTGGCAAGAAAGTTCATAGCAAAGCCCCACCAGCCGGTGGTGCCGACGGTGACCATCTCCAGCAATGCCACTACAAGGGACATCATCGCACCCTCAACAGGGCCGAAGAGGAAGCCGCCGATGGATATGACCACATCCTTGGGATCATATTTAAGGAAGGGCGCGGCAGGCATCAGCGGGATGCGGCAGACAGCCATGACCACATAAGCCATGGCAACAAGCATAGCAAGAGTCGCAATTTTTTTGACATTCAGTTTCTTTTTCATAGTTTCCTCCAAAATAAAGAATGCGCCCATAATAACGGGCGCAGATGCAGCATCGATCAATGTGCGTCTTCTCTCATCCAGACTATACTGTCGGTGACGGAATTGCAAAAAGCTCACCGTCTCAGCGGCACGAAGGCCGGTCGCGGACTATACCGCCGGTGGGGAATCACACCCCGCCCCGAAGACCGATATTCTGTTGGACTTATTATATATCATATGCCGCCGCTTTGCAAGCGGCACTGAAAACTATGATACACATATCCGCATTTATCGCTTTGACTTTCATCCACTTATGCGATACAATTAAAAGAACGGAGGTGATACCATGCTGCACAGCGCCGAACAGACCTGCTGTTTTACCGGGCACAGACCCCACAAAATGCCCTGGGGCAACAACGAAGACGATCCGCGCTGCGCACGGTTCAAACAGCGTATGTTTGAGGCGATTTCCGACGCGTACACGGATGGGTACAAGCACTTTTTGTGCGGCATGGCCACCGGATGCGACCTGTGGTTCTGCGAAACACTGCTGGCGATGAAGCCGTTTCTGAAGGATCTTACGGTGGAGGCCGTTTTACCCTGTGAAACCCAGGCGGAGCACTGGAATGAGCGGGACCGCAACCGTTACTACACGCTGCTGAAAGATTGCGACAAAACCACCACGCTTCAGACCGCATACACCCCCGACTGCATGACAAAGCGGAACATATACATGGTCGACCACTCAAAGCTGCTGCTGGCAGCATTCAACGGCAGCCGCGGCGGCACGATGCACACCGTAAATTACGCCATCAGGCAGGGTGTTGAGGTGCGGTACATACAGATTGATGCATAATTGCTTGCGCGGGCTACACGGAACATTTTTGCACTCGATGCGTCAAAGCAAAAGATAAAATCAGCAAATATTGCTTAAGCTATTGAAAAAGATGTTGTTATGTTGTATGCTGTTTTAATGGTTGACATAACAGAAAAGGATATGATCCACGATGGATAATAAACTTGGCATATATATACATATCCCCTTCTGCTCCGGCAAGTGTGCATACTGCGACTTTTACTCGAGAGCCGGGCTTGAGGAATACATGGTCCCTTATTGCGATGCCCTGTGCCACCATATTTATGAGGCCGGTGCGCAGCTTCGCGAGTTTGTGGTGGATACCGTATATTTCGGCGGCGGCACGCCCACGCATATCGGCGCCGACCTTCTTATAAAAATATTCAACGCACTGAAAAAGAACACCCGCGTCCTTATGGATTCTGAGGTAACGGTGGAGGCAAACCCGGAAAGCGTCACCCTGCAGATGCTGACAAAGCTGCGCAAGGCCGGATTTAACCGTCTTTCTCTGGGTGTACAAAGCGCTGATGACGGCATACTGGAAAGCATTGGACGCAGGCACAACTTTGCACAGGTTGAGGCCGCGGTAAAAACCGCGCGCAAGGCCGGGTTTAAGAATGTAAGTCTGGATATTATCTACGGACTGCCCAGCCAAACCCGTGAGGGCTGGGCCGATACACTGAAAAAGTGCATCGCTCTGAAACCGGAGCATATAAGCTGTTACGGGCTGAAAATCGAGCCGGGCACGCCCCTGTACCTGTACCGGGATTCGCCGTTTATTCCCGACGACGATATGCAGGCAGATATGTACCTCTACGCGGTTGATATGCTCAAGCGCACCGGCTTCCGCCAGTACGAGATCTCCAATTTTGCACAGCGGGGTAAACAGTCGCGCCACAATATGCGCTACTGGCTGGGCGGACAGTACATGGGCTTCGGCGCCGCCGCACATTCGTACATTTCCGGCATACGTTACAGCACTTTCGCCGATATGCACGAGTACATAAAATGCATCGAAAACGGAAGGTCCGTTATTGAACATTCCGAAACCATCACCCGATATGAGCAGGCAAGCGAATATCTGATGTTGGGTCTGCGTACGGCAAACGGCATATGCGAGCTGGAGTATCAACAGATATATCCCTGTTCCTTTGAGTTTGTGCGCAAGACGATGAACGATTTCGTGCGCGCCGGTTTTGCCACCTACGACGGTGACCGGTGGAGTCTTACTCCGCAGGGATATCTGCTGTCAAACACGATTATTAATGCTGTGCTGGATGCCCACACAAGACAGCGTACCGCGTCAATCACACCGTGGCTGTCCGAAAACACGCAGCAGGATCCGCAGCTCACACTTTTTGGTGCAAGCGGGGAAAATACGCCGCTGTTCCGTGGCATTTAATTCTATCAATATTTGTACCGCGACGGTGCAGAATCATATTACTTATTGTGTCGTACGCCTTTGAGGGCGCACAGACATAATGTCAGGGGGACCCTAAAATGGCCTTGAAAAACAACACAAAAGAAAAAGGCTTTATAAGCTTTTTTAAGAATATGAACATCACAACGCGCGTGCTTGTCATCATCGCCGCAGTAGCGGTCGTTGGTGCCGCAACTTTCGCCATCACATATACCGTGAACAAGGCACGCCAGGAGGCACAGCTTGAGGCGCAGAACCGCGCCGAATACGAGGCCTTTGTTCAAAGTGTTGCCGGCAGCGAAGCCATATATCCCGGCGTCACAGTGGCGGGTGTGGATGTAGGCGGCATGACGAAAGAGGAGGCGCTGGACGCGCTGGTAGCCGCGGGCTTTATCGAGCCTGATGATGCTTCTGTCACCGTTCAGGTGGGTGATGAGTACAGTCTGACCATAACCTGTGCCGAGGCGGGCATAATTACCGGCGCCGAGGAAGCTGTTGAGGCAGCATACCTTTACGGACGCGGCGGCTCGGACACGCAGAATGCCGCAGACTATGCATACAGCCGCGACAACGGCGTGAATATCGATGCCTCCTCCGCATGGAGCTTTAATGAAGAGTTTGTCCGTAATGCCGTCGCGCAGGCCGCCGGTGCGGTTGAGTCTGCCGCAGCCGATGGCAAATACGAGCTGACTGAAGAGACTTTGACGCTGACCAAGGAGAAGGCCGGTCTTAGCATTGATGAGGACGAGATCTACGAGCTGATTTACAATGCGTTCAGCACGCAAAACTACGGCACACTGTATTATGAGCCCACGGTGCTAACTGCAAAGGCGGTAAATATTACTGCGATATATGACTCCGTCTATGTCCAGATGCAGAATTCTCAGTATGATCCGGACACCATGTCCGCAACGAAGCATGTTACCGGCGTGGGCTTCGACCTTGAGGCCGTAACGGCTCTGTACGACGCCGCCGAACCCGGTGCTTCCTTCACAATAGATATTATCTATACCGAACCGGAAGTAACGCAGGAAATGCTCAGCGAAATGCTGTTCAGAGACATTCTGGGTGAGATTACCACTACCCTGTCCGGAAAGAGTAAAAACCAGCTTAACAATATCGACCTGTGTTCACAGTCGATTGACGGGTTAGTGCTCAACCCGGGTGAGGAGTTCAATTTTAACAATGTTGTCGGTCAGCGCACCACTGCCAAGGGATACACGTCGGCACCGGCCTATGTCGGCGGCGACACCATTGACCAGGTTGGCGGCGGCATCTGCCAGGTTTCAAGCACCATTTACTGCTGCGCACTTTACTCTCAGCTTGAGATTGTTGAGCGCTATAACCATATGTATGTTGTCGGCTATATGCCACACCACGGTCTCCACGCCACCGTCAGCTGGGGCGGCCCGGAATTCAGATTCAGAAACAATACCCTCTACCCCATACGCATTGATATAAAGGTGACCAGTTCCGGCCTTAAGTGCCAGATCTGGGGCACCAAGCTGGATGACACTTATATCAAGACGGATTACACCACAGTATATGTAGACACCTACGAAACCAAATATGAACACAAGGATGGCCTGGCACCCGGACAGACCGAGCTGAAATGCAGCGGTTATACAGGCCGCTCCGTCAGAGTATATGTCTACACATACGACGGCAACGGCAATTTGCTGTCCACCCAGACTTACACCGACACCTACGACAGGCGTGACCAGGTCTATTATACCGGTGATATGGTCGATGAAGACGGTAATATAATCGAGGTGCCGGAGGACGAGGATGAGGACGAGGAGATGGGTGACCCCGATGAAGAACCCACTCCCGATCCGGAACCCACTCCCGATCCGGAGCCGACGCCCGATCCGGAGCCGACGCCCGATCCGGAACCGACGCCCGATCCGGAACCGGAGCCTGAACCCGAACCTGAACCCGAGCCTGAACCCGAGCCTGAACCCGAGCCTGAACCCGAGCCTGAACCTGAGCCTGAACCTGAGCCAACACCTGATCCCGAGCCGGAGCCAGAACCCACAACTGATCCTGAACCCGAACCCACAGAGGATTCTGAATAAAGGCCCGGTATTGTCAGTATAATTTAATAACAAAGCGCGGGTCTTTCATTACACAGACCCGCGCTATTGCATTATAGTGAATATAGGGATAAAATTGTTAAGTAATATAACTGCATTATCACAGTCAAACGACTGAGAAAGTATGTCAGGTATCCTTTGACAGGATCGGTCCATAATATATTTGCAGTCGATTTCAAAATGATTAATGCTTTGTTCACCAATGCCTTAACACAATAGGTTATGATAACACTGCTGATACCAACAGGATCTCTTCCTTCGGCACAGCGCCGGGATGACAGGAGGCAGCAATATGGATAACAACACCAACAATAACATAGAAGTCGGGCAGCCGCAGCCGGGCAATAACGCCGAACGCAGCAGCACACCCGGCACTTACCACTCCACGGCTCCGTATTACAACGGCGTTCCACCCTTCAGTGGGGCAGAAAACGGCGCGCCAAATGGGTACTATTCACCCAGTAGCTACCGTGGCAACGGTACACCATGGCGTGACCCTGAGTACCATTCCGCCGCGGCAGACAACAGCAAGCTCTATTCCCCCACCAGCGGATACTACGGCTACAACAGCCGCCCCGAAGAAAGCCGCACAACACAGAAAAAAGGCGGCTTCCGACGCATTGCCGTGGCGGCGCTGATCTGTGCGCTTGTCTCCGCCGCAGCCACCGGTACAGTGCTGTGGATACACGACAATTTTGGCGACAGTGTGCCGGACAGCTACTCCGATTCCGTGGATGCCGCTCTTTCTGAAGACGATTCCGGTACAGGCAACTCAAATGAGCCGGGCAACAGCCGCAACCCGGGATCCGGCAACCCGGACAGCTCAACTGCAGGGCGGGCACCTCAATCCGAGCCTGAGACTGACGACAACACCCAGAAGAGCGGTATATTCACCAGCACCACCGAAGTGTCGGTAACCGGCAGCGAACTCAGTGCAACGCAGATTTATGAGTTGGCCTGTGAGCAGGTGGTCGGCATTAATTTGTCTGTCACCACCAGCAACGTATTCGGACAGAGCACATCCACCGCCTGTGTGGGTACCGGCTTTGTTATCTCAGAGGATGGGTACATCCTCACCTGCTACCATGTCGTGGAATACGCGATGCGTTACGGCTATGACATCTCCGTGCTGTTGCATGATGAGACGGAGTATCCCGCGGAACTGGTGGGTTATGACGAGGACGGCGACCTGGCCGTGCTGAAGATCAATGTCTCCGGCATGAACCCGGTGACCATCGGCAGCTCCGGTGATCTGAAGGTAGGCGAGACGATTTATGCCGTGGGTAACCCCCTGGGTGAACTGACCTATACCATGACGGACGGTATCGTCAGCGCCCTCAACCGTGAGATAAGCACAGACATCAGCTCTTCCCTCTATGTTTTCCAGATCAATGCCGCCGTAAATTCCGGCAACTCGGGCGGCCCTGTTTACGACACCCGCGGCATGGTGGTGGGTATCGTTGACGCCAAGTACGCCGACACAGGAGTTGAGGGACTGAGCTTTGCCCTCCCCATCGACACGGCATACAGAGCCGCATTGGAGATCATCAGCACCGGCTATGTGTCGGGCAAGGCACAGCTGGGCATCACCTGCCGCAATGCCAGCGAAGTGATACAGAGCTTTGCCATGCATTATTATAACATTCCCGATGGCGCCATTGTTGTATCGGTGACTCCCGGTTCTGCCGCCGAAAAGGCCGGTCTCAGGGAAAACGACATTATCGCCGCAATTAATGGCACAGCAATTACCAACACCACCGAGCTGAAATCCGCCCTTAGGGAATATTCCCCGGGTGACACGATCACTCTCACCGTGTACCGCCTTGACACCAGCGAGACGATTTATATAGATGTCGTGCTGGACGAATATATGCCGAGCATGGACACGGCACAGGGCTAAGCACAATAATATTAAAAAAATCAGCCGTCTGTGTACGGCTGATTTTTACAGGCGCAGTCAACCTATTTGCCCCGTATGGACAAGCAGACCCGTTTGTGGTATCATCATAACAGATCCGCTTCAGACCGAAGTGAGCCGACCGTGGTGCACACTGCCAACCACCGGCATACGGCTCCCCCGGGATCGGCGATGCTAATATGTGGGAGGTAGCTAATGCGTATATTACTAAACGAAAACCGCGCCATTGTTGAGCGCATCAGACAGGGACTTATGAAGAAAGAGGGTTACTGCCCCTGCCGCCTGGAAAAGAAGGAAGAATACTACTGTATGTGTGAAGAGTTCCGTGAGCAGATCGCTGACCCGGATTTTGAGGGTTACTGCCACTGTATGCTGTATTACAAAGAGAAGTGAGGTAAATATCCATGGCTATTATTCATGTTTCCACACAGAGTTTTGAAAATGAAGTAATAAACAGCACCAAGCCCGTTCTTGTGGATTTCTGGGCTACATGGTGCGGCCCCTGTCAGATGCTGGCACCGGTTTTGGAAGAGATTGCCGCCGAGCGCACCGACATCGTCGTAGCGAAGGTCGATGTTGATGACAACCCCCAGCTTGCCATGAATTTCGGCATCAACAGCATCCCCGCCGTACTGTTGTTCAAAGACGGCAAGGTTGCGGCAAAGGCCATCGGTTTCCGTCCCAAAGCCGCGCTTCTGGATGCGCTGGGTCTGTAACGACATAAAGGAGGATGAAGATATGATAATTGCAGCAACTTATGAAAACGGACAGATTTTCCAGCATTTTGGCCACGCATCTCAGTTTAAGCTGTACACCGTCAATAACGGCGTGATCGAAAGCTCACAGGTCATCGGCACCAATGGCAGCGGTCACTCTGCCCTGGCCACCCTGCTGGCAAACTATAAGGTGGACGCCCTGGTCTGCGGCGGCATCGGCATGGGTGCGAGGATCGCCCTTGACAATGCCGACATCGCGCTGTATCCCGGCGTCAGCGGCAACGCAGATGAAGCTGTAGCGGCCCTCGCGGCAGGCAGGCTGGGCTATAACCCGGATGCCACTTGCAGTCACCACCACGAGGACGGCCACGACTGCGGCGGCGACAGCTGCGGTGCGCACGAAGGTCATTGCTGCCACTAAGGCAACTCGTCATATACATTTACACAGTAAAAGAGCCTGGACGATCCAGGCTCTTTTTTCACCGTTTTTAAAGTTTTATAGGCACTTCGTCACCCGGTTCAATTGAATCGGGTGTAATATGGCAGTCTATGGCCAGCAGGTTCACACCTGCATCGGCAGCGCGGCGCAGGGCGTGGCCAAAATCCGGGTGGGTATTCCAGTTAGGCTCAAAGTACTTAACACCTTCCATCTGAACAATAAACGCGGCATAGGCA
>JAZUPH010000037.1:0-15474 GCA_045605145.1 Oscillospiraceae bacterium
ACATGGCTACGATCCGACTTTGCCCCACCACCGCAAAGCCTGCTTCGCTCAGCTGGCGTGCCGTTTCATCGTAGCGGCGGATGTGTTCCGCCATGCCATGCACAAGCTGGATGACTGCTTTGGGCTTGCCCTTTGCAGGCCAATAGGCTTTCTCCAATTTTTGGCCGGATACAGATGTAAAAGTACTGTAGACAGACATGCTTTTCGCCTCCCTGTTCGGTTGTGTGAAACGTGTTCTGATTGCTTTGATTGTACCACATTTATACAGGAATCACAAGATGGGTGGTGCAGGCGAAGGAACGGGGTTTCACGAGGAACTGAGCCACCTCTTCAGTCACCTTCGGTGACAGCTTCCCCTCAAGGGGAAGCCTTTGAATGACCCGGGTATTTACAAGCCTTCCCCTTCTGACGCGACTCGTCAGAATCCGCAGAAAAGCGCGTCAGTCCACACTTTCATCGCCGCGCTGGCGCACGACCATGCGCACGGGCGTGCCATCAAGACCGAAGGTAGTGCGGATGCAGTTCTCGATATATCTAAGGTAGGAGAAGTGGAACAGCTTTGCATCGTTGCAGAAGCAGACGAAGGTGGGCGGACGCACGCCGGTCTGGGTAATGTAGAACACCTTCAGGCGCTTGCCCTTGTCGGTGGGCGGCTGGACACGGCTGGTGGCATCGCTGAGGACATTGTTGAGCATGCCGGTGGTGATGCGGCGGCCCGCCTGGTCATACACATAGTTGATATTCTCAAATATCTTATCCACGCGCTGACCGGTGAGGGCGGAAATGAAAACAATGGGCGCATAGGTCATATAGGCCAGGTCGCGGCGAATATTGGCCTTGAGCTTATCCATGGTCTTGTCGTCTTTGACCACCAGATCCCACTTATTGACAACGATGACAGAGGGCTTGCCCGCGTCATGGACAAGGCCGGCCACCTTGGTGTCCTGCTCGGTAACGCCGTCGCGGGCGTCGATCATGATAAGGCAGACATCGGCGCTCTCTATAGACTGTTTTGCGCGCACAACGCTGTAATACTCTACAGAGTCGTCAATGCGGGACTTCTTGCGCATACCGGCGGTGTCAATGATAACATAGTCGCCGTACTCGTTTGAAAGGGGCGTATCCACGGCGTCGCGGGTGGTGCCGGCAACATCGCTGACGATGACGCGCTCGGTACCCAGCACGCGGTTTGTCAGGGAGGATTTGCCCACATTGGGCTTACCCAGAATCGCCACGCGGATGGCGCCGGTCTCCTCCTCCTGAGGCTCTTCCGGGGGGAAGTAGCTAAGGCAGGCGTCCAGCAGTTCGTCTGTTCCGTGGCCGTGTAGGGCGGACAGGGCGATGGGGTCACCCAGACCCAGCTCATAAAACTCGTAGATGTCAGGGTCCACCTTGCCGGTGGAGTCCATTTTGTTCACCGCCAGCACAACGGGCTTTTTGGAGCGCAGGAGCATGCTCGCCACCTCTTTATCGGCGGCGGTAACGCCGGTGCCGATCTCGGTGACAAGGACGACCACGTCCGCCTCGTCAATGGCGATCTCCACCTGGCGGCGCATGAAGGCCAGCATGCCGGTATCGGCACGCGGCTCGATTCCGCCGGTGTCAACGATGGTAAAATCCCGCCCGTCCCACTCGCAATCGGCATAGAGCCTGTCTCGGGTGACGCCGGGAGTATCCTCAACAATTGACAGCCTGCGCCCGGCAAGGCGGTTAAACAGATGTGACTTGCCAACATTGGGGCGGCCAACGATGGCAACGATGGGTTTTGACATTTATCTTATCTCCTCTCTTGGGGGATGGGGGGCACTAATATTTGCAAGGCAGAAATACCTACGATTTGCTAATGACAGGAGTGGCATCGCATAGGGACGGGGGATGCGTATTGCCACAACCAGTCTGCGGACTGGTTTCGCAATGACAGTGATATAAGCAGGCCGCATCAACTACCGCAAAGCAGCCACATACTTTAAGTGTCACTGCGAGGAGCGACGGCTATGACGGAGCGACGTGGCAATCCGTTCTCTTTTACATGATACCTGCTGCATCGCAAAGGATACAGAACGCTCAGCGCATATACGCGGGCTTTTCCGGCTGTATGCCCATTATGGCATTTGCAAGCCCCTGTCCGTCCATCACCGTTGGGATGACCGGCACGCCCAGCGCCTGGGACAGCTGGTCAAGGGTCACATCGTCAAGGAAAACACCCTCATGCTGGCGGAGCATCACCGCCGGGATAAGGGCGCGGCCGCGCATATCCTTACCCTGAAGCTGTTTGATTATATCCTGTCCGGTGACAAGGCCGGCAACATCGATAGTGTGGCCGAAAAAGTCGTTGACAACACTGTAGACGGTGCATTTGTCGCCCAGACCCGCCTGATCCAGCAGGCGGCGGATAAAGCCGCCGGCGGATACGCCGGTGATAACGCAGAAGGGCGCGCAGTCGGCAGGGATGCTTTTTGCCGCCTCCTTAAACTCCGTCTCCAGAAGGCGCATCAGACCCACGCCGTTTTCCAGCTGTGGATAATCCTCATAATAATCCTCATCGGGGATCGGCAGCTCCGCCTTGAGATAAAGCTCGTCAGAGCACATGAAAATGCGGCTGTGATGCTTTTTAAGACACTCTTCACCAAAGCTGTCCACCAGTGCGATGGTCTCACGCGCGGTATCCTTTTCAAAGGGTGTCAGGGGGAAAAGCCGCTCGCGGTGCTTGGTAAGACCCACCGGCACGATGGAAACGCTGGGTACATAGGGCCACAGGGCCTCAAGATCGCGCATGGAACGCGCCAGCGCCTGCCCGTCGTTAAGACCGGGGCAACAGACGATCTGGCAGTTCATGGTGATGCCGGCGGCGGCAAGGCGCTGCATAATCTCGTAGCCCATGGCGCCCCTGGGGTTGCCAAGGAGCTTGGCGCGCAGCTCAGGCTCGGTCGCATGGACGGAGATGTTGATGGGGCTTATACGCAGGCTGATGAGCCGCTCAAGGTCGTGCTCAGACAGGTTGGTGAGGGTGATGTAGTTGCCCTGCAGAAAGCTCAGCCGGGCATCGTCATCTTTAAAATACAGGGTACGGCGCATACCGCGGGGCAGCTGGTCAACAAAGCAGAAAACGCAGCGGTTTGAGCAGGCGCGGGGTTTATCCATGAGATAGTCCTCAAAGTCGATGCCGGGGTCCTGCCCCTCCTGCTTTCTGAGGATGATGCGGCGCGGTTTGCCGTCCCGCTCAATTTCCAGCACCAGTTTGGACTCATAGCCGTGGTACTTGTAGTCCAGCACGTCTTCAATGCTTTTGCCGTTGACGGAAATGAGTTTGTCGCCCGGTTTAAGGCGGGCGCGGGCCGCGGGACTGCGGCGATCGATGGATTTTATGACAGCCGGCATAACGGCCCTCCTTTTTGATGGGATGATGGGGCGGGTCGGCACAGAGCATATCCCGCCATAATAAGAACAGAGGGAGAAGCAGCTCCTCCCTCTGTTACTCGTTTGCTAACTTACTCCTCAACAGCCAGAACCTCACGGCCGTTGTAGGTTCCGCAGTTGGGGCATGCTCTGTGGGGCATACGCATCTTGCCGCACTTGGGGCAAGCCACGAGAGCCGGAGCCGCTACCTTCCAATGAGAATTACGTCTCTTATCTCTCCTTGCCTTGGAGACCTTCATTTTTGGGACCGCCATGGTGACACCTCCTGTTAATCTTTCTCCAGAAGCTGTCTCAGGAGAGCCAGTCTGGGATCGGGCTCGGGGCCGCAGCCGCAGGCACCGTCATTTAAATTCTTACCGCAGCTCGGACACAGGCCTTTGCAATCCTCTTTACAGAGAACGACCGGCTCCAAGCCAAGGATGAAAGCTGAGATCATCAGTTCATCCAGTTCTATAGAATCCCCCTCGAGGGCTACTATATCAACATCGTCCGCCTCTTCCTCCCGCTCGGTCAGAACCACCGAAAACGGCTCATCAACCTCAACCTGAACAGGGGTCAGGCAGCGGGCACACTCACAATCCAGAAGGGCGGTGAGCTGCGCCTCAAGGTAGAGGACGGAAGCAGAGTTGCGAACGCGGCCGACGGCACGCAGCGGACGGGCAAAGCCCAGCACACCGTCAAATTCAAGACCGGAAGTATCGGGGCAGTAATCAAAACTGACCGCGGTACCCGGGTTGTCCATTATACTGTGTAGATCAAGTATCATAAGCCACCTCGCGCACTCGCTTTGGTATTATACAGCACTATCTGCCGATTGTCAAACTATAATTTAACATTTTTCAGATAATTTTATACAGGTTTTTTCGGCATAGTACATTATTCCCTGCCCCATAGGGCAAAAAGCCGCGGGGCGGCAGACCCCGCGGCTCATTGGCGGCATTGTTAAGCCCTTGTATGCTTATAATACAGATCCAAAAGTGCGTTATCGTCGTTGCAGATGCTGCGGCAGGGGGCGGCAAAGACCATGGTGTGATCCTCACCCTCAGCCACCGGCTTCCACAGGGGCAGTCCCTCACAGTTGGGGTCGCCGCTGTACATGAAGCTGCACCACGAAGAGCACATCAGATCCTCAAGGGTGTCGGACACGCCCGGGTTATAGGATGCCTCGTTATAGGCCGCATTGTGGAAGTGGAAATGTATCTCGGAGCAGTGCCATGCGGTGATACCGCCCATGAAGGGGCTGTCATAATCAAACAGCCAGAAATAGTTGGGCGCGGTGCTGCCGGCCTTCAGGCGGCCGTGCAGATACTCGCGGCAGGTATAGCGGCTGATGCGGTCGGTGAAAAGGCTGTCGGCCAGGATCCTGTCGGGGTACAGGCGCTTATACTCTGCGGCAATGGCATCGGCATCCTCACCGAAGACCTGAGCCATGATGGTGCGGGTCTTTTCCTCATCCCAGGCGTATTTGCAGTTATCATCGTAGGAGATCTGCAGGTTGCTGTGGTGCTCACCAAAGCTGGTACCCATGAGAAGGGGGATGTTAATGGTTTCCGGGCGGTATCCCACGTCACGCGGGTGGCCGATGTAGTAATCCCCGTCGGGGCCGGAGGGGATGAGATTCACCACGCCGCCGATGCCGCCGGTGGCCTTTTTAACGCAGGCGTCGGCCGCAAGGTAGATGTCCGCCAGCTCTTCATAAGACAGGGTCTCCAGCACTTCCATGCTGCCGGCAAGCTCCAGCATTTTGGCCGTGAGCATGCGGTTTAGTTCAAGTGGGGTGTATCCGCCCCGGGGCTGGGCATATTTTGCCGCGTCGCCGCTGCTGATGGCCTTGTGATACAATCCGTCCGCCGCGGGTGACTGCAGCAGAGCCGCGACCTTGAATCCGCCGAAGGACTGCCCCTCAATGGTGACATTGTCCGGGTCGCCGCCGAAGCAGGCGATGTTCTCTTTCACCCATTTAAGGCCGGCCACAAGGTCAGCCAGGGACAGGCTCACAGAGTCTTTATACTCCTGGCCGTACTGGGAAAAGTCCAGACAGCCCAGGATATTCATGCGGTGATTGGAGGTGACTACCACCACATCGCCGAATTTGCTCATCTCCTCGCCGTCGTAGCAGTACTGCTCAACGCTGGAGCCTGCGCCGCCGTGGATCCAGAACACTACCGGCTTTTTAACGCCCGGCTGGATCGACTGGGTCCAGATGTTCAGATACTGGCAGTGCTCATCCTGGGGGCCGTAGGCGTGGGGCGCCACGAACTGGTCGCCGGGCAGCGCCGTGGTAATATTGGGGCAGATGCAGCCGTAGGAAAAGGCGTCTTTCACGCCGTCCCAGGGCTGTACCGGTTGGGGCAGGCGGAATCGGCGGGCATCGGCGTATTTGATGCCGCGGAAGATGTAGGTGCCGTCTTTGTACAGGCCGCGCAGCTTGCCGCGGGGCGTGGTCACGATCTGAGCGTCGAGGTCGGATATGACCTGATTTTCAAGTTTTGACATGAACATACTTGTTGCCCTCCCCTCAAATTTTAACTCTCGGGCTGCCGCCCACGCCCATCTTGGGGCCTTTGTTGAAGCCCGGGTCGGGCATCTTTACGCCCAGGGCGCACAGCTCGTCATCGTAGCCGAAGCGCATGCCGCAGTCCTTGTCAAAGACCATGGTGGCGGACTTGCCGCCCACCACAGGCTGCCACTGAGGCATGCCGTCATGGTTGGGGTCGCCCTTGGCCGCGAAGGAGGCCCAGGCGCCAGCCATAAGATCCTCAACACGGTCGGTCACGCCGGGGATATAAGTACTCTCCACAAAGCGCGCATTGTGGAAGCAGAAGGCCTCATCCGCGTTGTGCCAGGCGGTTGAGCCGCCGTCGGCAGGCAGGTCAAGACTGAGTATGTAGTTATAGGCAGGAGCAGCGCCCTCACACATTGAGCGCATCTTCATAAGGTTCAGGTGGCCGATGCGTCGGGCGAAGTCCATAAACAGCACATCCGCTGCCGAGTGGTCGGGATAGGCGGCCTCAAACAGCGCGCGCATCTTCGCCGCGTCTTTGCCGAAGCGCTCTTCAAGGCGCATGGTCAAAGTCTCCTCGCTCCACTTGTTTTTGGGGCCGAAAATATGCTTGCGCGGGTCGATGGTGTTGCTGCAGAACTCGCCGAGAACTGTGCCGGCGATCATGGGGATGTGGAGATTCTCCTGACGGAAGCCGTAGTTGGAGGGGTGACCCATGTAGTAGTCGCGGTCGGTGACCAGGGACCAGCCCATGCGCTTGTTAAAGCGGCGCTTATACTCGTCACCGGCTTTGCCCACCGCCAGGGCAAGGGTGTGGAAGGGCACAGTCTCAAGCTGCTTGACATCTTTGGGGCCAAGGCCGAGAGCGGACATGATGAGCGAGGTAATCTGGGCCGCCTCATCAGGATAGCGCTCCTGCGCGGTGTCGTTGACGCCCGACTGCATTATCGCGCGGTGGAAGAGGCCATCCGCCGCGGGAGTCTGGGTAAGACCCAGCACCTTCATGCCGCCGCCGGACTGACCGAAAATGGTGACATTGTCCGGGTCGCCGCCGAAGGCCGCGATATTCTCTTTAACCCATTTAAGCGCCGCCACAAGATCGGCCGCGCCCAGATTGCCGGAATAGCGGTATTCGTCACCCAGGGATGACAGGTCGCAGTAGCCGAGGACATTAAGGCGGTGGTTGAGGGACACCACAACCACATCGGCAAAACGCGACAGCTCCTCGCCGTCGTAGTTGTAGATCTCCACGCCGGAGCCGTGGTGCATTCCGCCGCCGTGGATCCACACCATGACGGGGCGCTTTGCATTTTTGTCGATGGATTGGGTCCAGATGTTCAAAAACTGGCAATCCTCATCCTGAGGGAACCAGAAATGGGGCACCGTAAAGGCATCGTCGGGCTGCAGCGTGCTCAATTCACGGCAGCAGGGGCCGAAGGATGTGGCATTTTGTATACCTTCCCAGCAATCGGGTTCCTGGGGCATACGGAAGCGCTCCGCCTTTGCATAGCGAACGCCGCGGAAGATGAAGGCAGACTCCACCTCCATACCGCGCAGCTTGCCGTACTTTGTCTCTACCACCGGGTAGTCCGGCAGGCACACCGCCTGCCGCGTGAGTTTTTTGGGCAGCATGGTTCTCCTCCTTATATACAGGCTAAAAGGGGTCATTGGGGTACATTTAATACATGTACAGCTTACCACATCTGCCACTCCATTGCAATAGCGCAGGCGTATTCGCAGCATCAGGCAGGACAGCGGGCAGGTCTTTACATTTATGCCGTTTCTGCCGTATAATATGGGCAAAGGATGCATTTCCCCAATGGAGGCACGGATGAAAACATTTACTGTGGGTAAAAATGACGCTGGGCAGCGGCTTGACCGCTTTATTGCAAAGTGCGTGCCGGCGCTGCCCTCTTCCCTGTTGCAGAAATATCTGCGAAAGAAGCATTTTCGCGTAAACGGCAAGCACGTCCCGGCGGACACCCGCCTTAACCCCGGCGACGAGGTTGCCATGTATATAAATGACGAGTTTTTCCTCAAACCCAAGGAGAAAGAGGCATGGCGCAAAATATCCGCGCCTGATCTGGACATAGTATACGAGGATGAGAACATGATGCTGGTGAATAAAGAGCCGGGCGTCCTGTGCCATTCTGACGGCGGCTGGAGCTACAGCACCCTCATCGCCCGGATACAGGCCTATCTGCGCGCCATGGGCGAGTGGCGCCCGGAGGAGGAGAATTCTTTCGCGCCGGCGCTGTGCAACCGCATCGACCGCAACACCGGCGGCATCGTCATCGCCGCAAAAAACGCTGAGGCGCTGAGAATACTGGATGATATGATAAAAGAGCGGCAGATCGGCAAGTTCTACCTGTGTGTCGTCCTGGGCACGCCCAAGCCCAAAGAGGGTACTCTGAAGGGATATCTGTTCAAAGATGCCGCGAAAAATCGCGTCTATGTCCGCCAGACCCCGGAAAAAGGCGCCCGCACCGCCATAACAAACTACAGAGTGCTTGCCTCCAACAAGGGGCTGAGCCTTGTTGAGTGCGAGCTGATAACCGGCCGCACCCACCAGATCCGCGCCCAGATGGCGGCGGCAGGCTGGCCGCTTTTGGGTGACGGCAAGTACGGCAACCTGCAGAAGAGCCAGCGTCACGGCGATGAGAGCGGACAGGCTCTGTGGTCGTATAAGTGCGTCTTTGACTTTGAGGGGGACCGGGGTTTACTCAACTATTTGAGGGGCAAGACTTTTACCGCGGGGAAGGTCCCGTTTGTGGAGAAATATTTCCCCGATGTAAAGATTTGATTGTATGCAGGGCGATACTGCTTGAACACGAGGGCGGCTTTCACGGCCGCCCTCGCGGCATTATTGTACCCGCCGGTCAACGGAGTGAAAGCGTGCGACGCACTTTTACAAATTACAGCATAAAACGATTGACAAAGACCCCGTTTGACCGTATATTATATCTTGTTTATATCTATCGTTTGGGGGTGGTGACATATGTCGAAAGAGCTCATTCGCCTTACAGACTGCACCATGAAATTTGATGGTGATACTGTACTGGACAACATGAACCTGTATTTCAATGACAAAGAATTTCTGACGCTGCTGGGTCCCAGTGGCTGCGGTAAGACCACGACGCTGAGAATCGTCGGCGGTTTTTTGCGGCCTACATCCGGCGACGTTTTTTTTGAAGGTCAGCGAATAAACGACGTGCCGCCCTATAAGCGCAAGGTCAACACGGTGTTCCAGCGCTATGCACTGTTCCCCCACCTTGACGTATATGACAACGTGGCCTTCGGCCTGAAAATCAACAAGCCCCGTCCCGACGCCAGAGAGATAGACCGCCGCGTCATGGAGATGCTGGAGGTGGTATCGCTGCGCGGATTTGAGAACCGCAAGGTCACGAGCCTCTCCGGCGGTCAGCAGCAGCGCGTCGCCATCGCCCGCGCACTGGTGAATAATCCCCGCGTCCTCCTTCTGGATGAGCCGCTGGGCGCCCTTGACCTGCGCCTGAGAAAGGATATGCAGCAGGAGCTTAAGCGCATCCAGCAGCAGATGGGCATCACCTTTATCTATGTTACCCACGACCAGGAAGAGGCACTTGCCATGAGCGATACGGTCGTTGTAATGAACGAGGGCGTCATCCAGCAGATCGGCACCCCGGAAAAGATCTACAACGAGCCGAAGAACGCCTTTGTCGCCGACTTCATCGGCGAGAGCAATATCGTCGACGGCGTAATGCGCGAGGACAACGTTGTTGAGATCTACGGCCGCAAGTTCAAGTGCCTTGACAAGGGCTTTGCCGCCGATGAGCAGGTGGACGTGGTCATCAGACCCGAGGACATCGACATCGTCGATGTGAAGCAGGGCGCCCTTACCGGCGTGGTCACCAGCACCACCTTCAAGGGTATGCAGTACGATGTTATCGTGGATTTTCGCGGCTTCAAGTGGCTCATTCAGACCACCGACAGCCCCCGCGTGGGCGAGAAGATCGGCGTGAAGATCGATCCCGACGGCTTCCACGTTATGAAGAAGAGTAAGTATTCCGACCTCTACGGCGACTACAGCTCATACAGCGATGAGTATGAAGAGCTGAGCGATGCGGACTATGATCCCGACGCCGAAGAAGATACGGAGGACGGGGATGAAGAGTAAGGTGCTTGCGGCGCCCTACCTGGTCTGGATGGCGCTTTTTACCATCGTGCCGCTGGGCATCATCGTCTACTATTCACTGACTGATTCCATCACCGGCGGTTTCACCCTTGAAAACCTGTCCCGCATGGGGACCTACTTCCCCATTTTCATGAAATCCATCTGGCTGTCAGTTATTGCCGCCATTATCTGCCTTCTCATCGGCTACCCCGTGGCCTACTACATCGCCGGCTGCAGCCCCACCAAGCAGCGCATTCTGCATATGCTGGTGATGCTGCCCATGTGCATGAGCTTTCTTCTGAGAACGCTGGCATGGGTCGCCATGATGGAGGATACCGGCATTATCAACAGCATCGTGCAGGCAATCGGTCTGAGGCCGCTGCCACTTATACGCACGGATGCTGCGGTGGTCATGGGCATGGTATACAACTACCTGCCGTACATGATAATGCCCCTTTACACCGTGCTTATGAAGCTGGACGGACGCCTTGTTGAGGCGGCTGAGGATCTGGGCTGTACCCCGGCGCAGGTGTTCAGGCGCGTCACCCTGCCCCTGAGCCTGCCGGGCATCATCTCCGGCTTTACCATGGTGTTCGTACCCGCCGTGTCCACCTTCTACATTTCCCAGAAGCTGGGTCCCTCCGGCACCAACCTTATCGGTGACGTCATCGAGAGCCAGTTTAAGGCCGCCTACAACCCCAATCTGGGTGCGGCGCTCAGCCTTGTGCTGATGGTGCTGGTGTTCGCCTGCGTGGCTGTAATGAACAAGTTCAGCGACGGTGAAGAGGTGGTGACGATATGAGAAAGTTCACCCGGATATTCACCATCATCGTATTTATCTTTCTGTATATCCCCATGATCGTGCTGGCGGTGGCTTCATTCAACACCGGCACCGACATCGCCGTGTGGGAGGAGTTCACCTTCGACCAGTACCGTGAGCTGTTCCGTGACGGCGTGCTGCTGCCCCTGCTTATGAACTCGGTCATCGTGGCGGTGATTTCTTCCGCCATTGCAACGGTGCTGGGCACTGCCGCGGCACTGGGCATAAACGCAATGGGTAAGAGAATGCGCAGTTTTACGATGGGCGTGACCAACATCCCGCTTACCAATCCCGAGATCGTCACCGGCGTATCGCTGGCACTGCTGTTCGCATTTTTCGGGCAGATGCTCAAGCTCAAGAGCGTGCTGGGCTTTACAACCCTGCTGATCGCCCACATCACCTTCAACCTGCCCTATGTTATCCTGTCGGTGATGCCCAAGCTCAGTCAGATGGACCGGGACCTGAGCGATGCCGCCATGGATCTGGGCTGCACCCCGGTGCAGGCCTTCTTCAAGGTAATCATCCATGAGATCCTGCCGGGCATCATCTCCGGCGCGCTGATGGCCTTTACCATGAGTCTTGACGACTTCGTCATATCCTACTTCGTGTACGGCCCCAACTTTATCACCCTGCCGGTGGAGATCTATAACTACACCAAGAAGCCGCTGCATCCGAAGATCTACGCCCTGTTCACCCTGATGTTCCTGGTCATCCTTGTGATGATGGTGATTATGAACCTCGTCCAGGACAGGGATGAGCGCAGACAGCGTCAGAGCCGCGGCGTGTTCAAACTGGTAAGGAGGGGCTGAGTATGAAGAGATTTCTTTCCTGCACCCTTACCCTGCTGACGGCCCTTTCCATCCTTGTTGCCGCTGGCGGCATCTGCGCGCCCCGTGCCAAGGCCGCAGACAACATGACCATCAATGTCTACAACTGGGGTCAGTATATATCCGACGGCACCGACGGCTATATCGACATCAACAAGGCATTTACCGAGGCCACCGGCATCCAGGTCAATTACATGACCTTCGACTCCAATGAGAGCCTGTATACCAAGCTGAAAACCGGCGGCAGCAGCTATGATGTTATCATCCCCTCCGACTACATGGTGGCGCGCCTTATCAGTGAAGGGCTGTTGATGGAGCTGGATTTTAACAACATCCCCAACTATCAGTATATTGACGAGACCTATAAAAACACGGATTATGACCCGGACAACAAGTACTCTGTCCCCTACACCTGGGGTACTGTGGGCGTGATCTACAACAGCGCCTATGTGGACGAAGAGGATGTGGGCAGCTGGGATCTTCTGTGGAACGCCAAGTACGACGACAAGATCCTCATGTTCGACAACCCCCGCGACGCCTTCGCCGTGGCGGAGCTGATGCTGGGCTACAGCATAAACACCGCGGACGAGGATGAGCTGCGTGCCGCGGCATACAAGCTCATTGAGCAGAAGCCGCTGGTGCAGAGCTATGTCATGGACCAGGTCTACAGCAAGATGAGCCGCGGTGAGGCATGGATCGCCCCCTACTACGCCGGCGACTATGTGATGATGCGCGAGGATAACGAGGACCTGGAGTTCTACTTCCCGGAGGAGGGCTTCAACCTGTTCATCGACGCAATGTGCATCCCCACCTGCTGCACCAACAAGGCGGGTGCCGAGGCGTACATCAACTTCCTGTGCGATCCGGAGATAAGCGGACAGAACATGGAGTATCTGGGCTATTCCACCCCCATAACCGCCGCCAAGGATTTCATGGATCCCGAGGTGGCAAATGACCCCATCTGCTATCCTGATGAAAAGACTCTTGAGGGCGGCAGCAGCTTCCTCTTCCTTGACACGGCCACCACCCAGCTGATGGACGGCCTGTGGCTTGAGGTGAAGACCGAGGGCGGTGTGGACCTTGTACCCATCATCGGAACGGGCAGCATCGTGGGCGGCGTTGCGCTGTACCTGACGGGGCGCAGCATTTACGACAAGCGGCGCAAGGCCATGCGCGGCATTTCCATGAGAGAGAAAAACTGATATAAGCACAAAACCCCGACAGCCATCCGAGTGTCCTGCCAAGTAACGCGGTGATCTGCCGGGGTTTATGTTTTAAGCGGTATAATTGAAAGGGGGATCTTATATGGTCAACGGAAAGCCAATATTCCTTGAACGACCCGAAAACTCAACAATAATCGTAAGCGCCGTATACAGCATAGTTTGCTTTTTTTCCCTGCCCTTTTTGCTGCTTTTCTTTTCCGGCGGATGGTACGACAGTCCAAGAGCTATATCCTGGTTCGAGATCATCTTTCATTGTATCAATCTGGCCTTTGTAGCAAGGGTCTTTCGCGATTATCTGGAGTACTCGCTCATAACCTTTCAGTTGGAACCGAAGAAATGCCTCACCGTAGCCGCAGAAGCCGCCGGAATGATGATTGGAGCGGCACTTATCTGGCGCGTCATCGCACCCTTTACCGGTATTAATGAGCTGTATATGGCATCATGGGGAACTCTCCCTCTGACAGAAATGGATCTGTTCCTGCTGGCCGGTGATACTGTGTATGTAAACCCAATATTCGGCACCATTGTTATGGTGCTTGCCGTACCTTTCATAAACTGCTGCCTATTCTACGCTGTCGCTTTTACGCCGGCTTATAATGTCCGACCGTGGCTCGGCTATGTTGTCGTAGCTGCAGTCATTGCGTTCCCACGTTTATGCTGCGGTCTTACACACTGGGTTTCCACGGAACAGCTTGCACTGTATATTTCGCAGCTTCCGCTGCACATGATAGCATGCTGGGCATACCAGCGAACCGACACCGTATGGACGCCCATTGCGGCCCATGTAATGGCCAATCTCGCAGCGTGTTTGCCCATTCTTTTGGAATGCGCCCTCCAATGAGATACAGTTGTGGTGATTGACAGAATATTAACCCGCCGGGTTCACACCCGGCGGTTTTTGCACCTATCCCCTTGACAAAAATCTTCTACTATTGTAGAATATAACTATACTCTACAAATGTAGAACTCACGCATAAGGTCGTCACATCTGCGAAAGGAGGGCAAAGATGGATAAGTTTAAGCGGCTGCCGGACGGCGAGCTGGAGGTAATGCAGATCATATGGACCCACGACGGGCCGGTATCACGCAGTGACATTGAAACATCCGACAGCAGCCACGCGCCCACCACTATCCTGACCTTTTTACAGCGCCTTGTTGACAAGGGCTATCTCAAAATGGAAAAGCAGGGGCGCAGCAACAGTTATACCCCGCTGATAAGCCGCGGCGAATATCTGGCGGCACAAAGCCGCAGCTTTATCCGGAAGCTGTGCGGCGGCTCCGTCCGCGCCTTTGCCGCCGCCCTGCAGGACAGCGGTCTGAGCCGGGAGGAGCTGGATGAGCTGAGCCGCCTGTTGGAGGAGGGGCGGCTGTGAGAACAGACTTTTTCCTTATAGCATTTACAGCGGTCGTGCTGGCGCTGGTGTTCCGGCGCGAGTGGCGCTATGAGCAGGACAGAATGCGCTATCTCAACCCGCCGAAACCGGGGCGAAGGGCACAGATCCTCAGCCCATTAAACATGCCCATTGTGTTTGCCTGCGTGGCGCTGCTGTGTCTGCTGATGGGTGCGTGGGACGGATTTGAGCGCTATCTGCCGGACATATTGATACGCACTTGTCTGTATTATCTGCTTCTGCTGATACTGCTTCCCCTTTTGCGGCGCACCATCAGCGCCCGCGCCTGCGCCACACTGTGGCTGCTGCCCAACTTCACAATGATGTTCCCCGTCATCTATCTGCAGAACTATCGCCCCCGCCCCTTTTGGGTCATCAGCCTGCCTCATCTGCTGGCCGCCGCCGGGATATGGATCTGGCTGATAGGTTCCGCCGCAGTGCTTGGGCTGAGGATATATGAGCATTTCAGCTTGCGCCGCCGGCTTTTGAAGAACGCCCGCCCCGTCACGGAAAAAGACGTGCTCGAACTGTGGCGCAGAGAACTGAGGGCGGCTGAGATCAAAGAAGAGCTTCAGCTTTATCGCTCCCCCGCTGCAGACTCCCCCATCACCGTGGGACTTATCCGCAAGCACACGGTGTGCATCCTGCCAGTGAGGGAATACAGCCTGGAGCAGCTTCGCCTTATCTTCCGCCACGAGCTGCGCCATGTGGCCCGGGGCGACAGTCAAACAAAGCTGTTCACCGCCATCCTCACCGCCGTCTGCTGGCCCAACCCATTGGTGTGGATAGCCCAGCGCAAGGCCGCAGAAGACCTTGAGCTCAGCTGCGACGAGATGGTTCTGATAGATGAGGACGAAAACACACGGCAAAGCTATGCCCGGCTGCTGATAAACAGCGGCTGCAATGACAAAGGCTTCACCACCTGCCTCTCCTCCGCGGCCAAAACTCTGCGCCACCGCCTTAAATGCGTGGTAAATCCCCCAAGGAGGCTCAGCGGCGCGGTTGTTGTCGGCCTTTTAAGCCTTGTCTTGGGTTTTACCGGAGGCTGGATAAGCATCTCCACCCTTTCTGGCAGTATGGATGAGCTGATATTTGACCCCAACCCCCACGGCCCCATCGGGCGCATCTACACCTGCACCC
>JAZUPH010000038.1:0-6785 GCA_045605145.1 Oscillospiraceae bacterium
CAGTTTGTTGACCTTTTTGTTGACCTGATGTAGCGACATGTAATGAATTGTGCCTGAAAATAACAAAAAAGCACCGAATTCGTGTGAATTCGATGCTTTTCATGGTCCGAGTGACTGGAGTCGAACCAGCGGCCTCTTGAACCCCATTCAAGCGCGCTACCAAACTGCGCTACACCCGGATGCCTTAGAGCTTGATTATCTTAACACAATCGAAGGCACTTTGCAAGCCTTTTTCTAAAAATTTTTTCTTTTTTCATGCCAGATCTGTTTTGGTGAAACTCAGGCCGCAGGCTCACTCCCCATTCCGTATCCCCCACAATTCCGTCACACAGTACGCGGCGAGGCAAAATCGCCGCAAATTCAAAACAAATTTTCCAAAAAAGTGCTTGACAAGCGGGCGATGATAGAGTATTATGTATTGGCGTTCCAAAGACAGCAGGTGGCACTGCGCCATAAATCCTGCCGAGGATGGCATGACAAATATGTCTTACCATGTCCGTGTGTCTTGTGATGCATGGGCGTTTTCTTTTTGGGCGCGATCAATAACCCGGAGGTGAAACAACAAATGCCTAACGCACAGGTACTCAGCGAGAAGCAGGCCATCGTCGCCGCTCTTACCGAGAAGCTCAGCAACTCCATGGCAGGCGTGCTGGTTGATTATTCCGGCATCACCGTGGCAGAGGATACCGAGCTGCGTCGTAAGACCCGCGAGGCCAACGTCGACTACGCTGTCGTCAAGAACACCCTGCTGCGCCGCGCTGCAGACAACGTCGGTCTGAGCGAGCTGGACCCCCTCTTCAATGGTTCCACCGCACTGGCCATCAGCACTGAGGACGCAGTCGCACCCGCAAAGGTGATCTGTGAGTTCGCCAAGAAGCTCGACAATCATTTCGAGGTCAAGGGCGGCTTCATGGACGGCAAGGTCATGAGCATTGATGAGATCAAGGCTCTCGCTGCAATTCCCCCAATCCCCGTTCTCCGCGCACAGGTGCTCGGCACCATGCTCGCACCCATCACCAGCCTGGCCATCGTTATCAAGGCCATCGCCGAGAAGCTCGGCGCCCCGGCAGAGGAAGTTCCGGCAGAATAAAACACTTCCAACACACATATATTATTTAGGAGGAAATCTAAAATGGCAAGCGAAAAGATTGCTGCTCTTATCGAAGAAGTTAAGGCTCTTACCGTCCTCGAGCTGTCCGAGCTGGTTCATGCTCTTGAGGAGGAGTTCGGTGTTTCCGCCGCTGCTATGGCCGCTCCCGCTGCCGGCGCTGCTGCTGACGCCCCCGCTGCTGCTGAGCAGACCGAGTTTGATGTTGTTATGACCAGCTTCGGCGCTGAGAAGATCAAGGTCATCAAGGAAGTCCGCGGCATTACCGGCCTGGGCCTGGCTGAGGCTAAGGCTAAGGTTGAAGGCGTTCCCGCCACCATCAAGGAAGCCGTTTCCAAGGAAGAGGCTGAGGAGATCGCTAACAAGCTCAAGGCTGTCGGCGCTACCGTCGAGATTAAGTAATTTAATCTTAAAAGCTCAAATCAATACCCCCATGTGCTTGCACATGGGGGTATTTCTATGGTCGGAAGCACAATAAAAAACACGCGCCGCACTTAATGTGCGGCGCTTGTACATCTTTATTCGCTATTCATTGTCATTTTTCATCAACGCCCAGCTCACTGAGAATCTTCTCAATCTCACGGTCGTAGTCCAACTGTCCCCGTGATTCGCCAAGATTATACTTGAGCATATCGGAGTCCAGGGGCTCTTCCGTGGTCACCATGCCGGGAATATCCTCCAGCGCGGTGTCGGTCTCTGCCCTCTGTTCGGTAACGGGCATCTCCTGTTCAGCCTGCGCCGCCTTCTTCGCCTTGCGTTTTCTCTTAAGGCGTCTGGCCTCCAGCTTGGCCATGCGCTTTGCCTTGCGCTCCTCTTTCTTGATTATGCGCGCCTGTGCCGCCTGCCGCTCAAGCGCCTCGGCGTGCACACTGGTGGGAGGAACATTGAATTTCAAAACACGCCTGTACTTGATGGCGCGCTGGCTCATAACATAGAACATGACCGCAATAACAAGCAGGAGCACAAAAATAGCAAGGAAGAGAGTGGTGACAAAGCGGGAAAGCTTGCTGTCATCGTCCACGATTCCCATCGCCCGCAAAAGACTGCCAATGCTTTTGAAGGTGGTGTCAATCTCGCCGTCATCGTCATCGCCGCCGTCACCGGCGTTGGGATCTTCAACCACAACCTCCTCGGTGACTGCCAGCTCCATAAAATTGTAGCGCTGAAGCGTACCTTCCGCCACATCGTATACATACAGGCCTAAAAGTCCGTCGCGGTTGATGGCGCAAACGATGTAGTGATTGGGTATATCAATATCCTTGGGTGTAAACAGGCTGTATGACGCGCCGCCGATCATGTACGAGCCTTCGCGATAGCCCTCGGGACATTCGAATGTGGACAGCATATCCACAACGGAGTATTCGCCCGACTGGATGCTGGCAACGGCGGTACAGCGGCGGGTAGTCTCGGAAAAATAGTAGAAGCCGGTGGTATAGTTATCCATGCCCTTCAGGCAAAACACCGGCTCAACCTCATCGTTTGCCGTATAAACGCAGCAGGGGATCGTAGTGCCGTTGTACTCATAGGTCGAACGGGTGAAGCCCGTGGGTATGATGCTGTCATCAAAATTGAGTACCGGCAGCGCCACATCGTCACGCACATAGATAATGACCGCCTCGCCGTTTTCATCCAGTATCAGCAGGCTTTCATTGATCTTGCTCCCATCCCCGGTGGAGGACACCACGGGGATCTTTGGCGTATCCGGTATCGCCTCACCCGGGCCGAGACGCGTTATCGTGATGGTATATGTATTGGTGGTACCGTCCTGCGCCGTGACCATGATCTGCAGCACATTTTCGCCCACCTCAAATTTGGTGTCGCCGGCAATGCGGTAGGAAGAGTTTTTATTGGTCAGCGTTGCGGTGACCTGTGCCTCGGTTACGGAGTTGAGGGCGTAGGCAGTGTAATCGTAGGTCTGGCTGACAAAGTTGGGATAAAGCTCACAGCCGGCAATCTCCAGTGTTGCAAGGGATGCAACAGAGTGGCTGTCATTAATAGTGATGGATGCCGTGCCGTAGTACATGGTAAACTTGTTGCCGCTTCGGTCAAGCACGGTGCAGGACTCCACCTTCAGCTTGGTGGAGCCGGCCTTAAGGGAGTTAAAGCGCAGGTAGCAGCCAAATTTGGTGGTACCGCTGTCCACGCGGTCTGTAACGCGGATAGTGCCCGCGCCGCCGGTAACCTCCAGATTGCCCATGCCCTCAGAGCACGACACATACTGCAGATACTCGGTGTCGTAGCTGAGAGTGATATCCACGCTGGCAACATTCCAGTTGGCGGAATTGCCGGAAGTTATGCTCATATACACGGCGATACTCTGCCCCAGCTGGGCAGAGGGATCGTTAAATGTGACGCGCCCGCTCTCTGCGCGGGCGGTGATATTCATTGACGGAATGACCGTCAGCAGCAGTATCATTAGCAGCGTAAGCGTTACAGCTTTCAGCTTCCGAATCTTCATAGCAAGCTCCTGTATATTATCGACAAAAAGGCCGCAGTAAGTCTACAATGGGTTTTTTTATTATAACAAACCCCATATATCAAGTCAAGGCTGGTGAAAACTGTTAACATTTTTCATTACAAATCGCAAAAACGCGGCGCCGTAAGGGCGCCGCGTCTGTTAATACCTGTCCTTTATCCAACGACTTCCCGCAGCCAGCTGATAATATCAGCATAGCATTCTTCGGCACACAGTTCATTGTGCACCTCATGACGGGCGCCGGGATACAGTTTGAGCCGAACAGCCGTATGCCCGCTGTCTGTCAGCTTGTCCGCAACCTGCTTCACGCCTTTTCCGTACTCGCCCACAGGGTCCTCGTCCCCTGCAAATATGAAAATCGGCACATTGGGCACCTTCTGCGCCCAGTCCGAAGCCTGTATCTCTTTAAGGCCGGTAAAAAGATCATAGAAGCCCTGAGCGGTAAACACGAAGCCGCAAAGATCATCGGCGACATACTTATCCACAACATCCTCACGGCGGCTGAGCCAGTCAAACTTGGTGCGCGGATTCTTGATGCGCTTGTTATATCCGCCGAAGGCCAGATTATCCAGCGTCTCACTGGGTACATTGGCGCCCTTCTTGGTCACCTCGCGCGCCGCGATCAGCCGCGCGACGCCAAGAACGGGGTTCGCGCCGGAGGTCCCCTCAAATATGTACCCGTCAAAACAGCCGCGATAGCGTGATGCCACGCAGCGGGCAATGAACGAGCCCATGCTGTGCCCGAAAAGCACAGCGCTCAACTGCGGCCACTCTTCCTTGACGCGGCGGTTAAGCTCCATCACGTCACGGATATTATAGTCCCAGCCGTCAACGGCCGAGAAAAAGCCCTTTGCATCCCCCTCAGCCAGACTGAGGCCGTGCCCCTTGTAATCCAGTCCGCAGACAAGATAGTTCTCCGCGCACAGTGCCGCCGCAAGTTCGTTGTATCTGGCAATGTGTTCTGCCATTCCGTGGCAGATCTGCACGACAGCCTTGGGCGCATCGGGTATCCAATACTTTACATAGCAGCTGCCAATACCGCAGGAAGCCGGAATACTGCTCTCTCTGATCGTAAAAGCCATTGCTGTCCCTCCGTCATTAAAATAGCGTCAAACGGGATACTGCACAGTGTTTTTTGCCTTGCTTTAATATAAACTTAATTATAACACAATATAAACAAATTTTCACCATAATTTTGAAAATATTTGTATAAATTTGCACCGCCGTTTTTGCCCTTCATAAAACCACGCCGCCGAACCGAGATTATGGATTCATGCGGTATAGCCGCATCGCCGCCGGGAACATTTTACATGAGGTTTTGCTGCCGGATTGGTCAAAAATGCACGAACAACGCCGTGCTGCTACCCTTGCTTTTTCACTGTTTACCCGTGACGATATTCCTCAAATTTCCTTGCATTGAGCAAAAGCATCTGATATAATGTTTGCGGCAAATTACATAAAGCCCCGCGCGTATTACGACGCGTGGTTATAACCACTACACAGGAGGCAAAATCATATGATTTATTCCGCGGAAGTGCAGCATATGTGCCACGTCGCCAAGGGCGCATATCATGGTCCCGCTCCCATACCTGAGGAAGGCAAGTGGGTGCAGGTCAAAGAGATCAAGGACATCAGCGGCTTTACCCATGGTGTCGGTTGGTGTGCTCCTCAGCAGGGCGCCTGCAAGCTGAGCCTGAACATCAAGGACGGCATCATTGAAGAGGCTCTGGTTGAGACCCTGGGCTGCACCGGCATGACTCACTCTGCCGCTATGGCTGGCGAGATCCTCATCGGCAAGACCATTCTTGAGGCTCTGAACACTGACCTGGTTTGTGACGCTATCAACACCGCCATGCGCGAGCTGTTCCTGCAGATCGTTTATGGCCGCAGCCAGACTGCTTTCTCCGAGGGCGGCCTGCCCATCGGCGCCGGTCTTGAGGACCTGGGCAAGGGTCTGTGCGGCCAGGTCGGCACCATCTTCGCCACCAAGGAGAAGGGCCCCCGCTATCTGAGCCTGACTGAGGGTTACATCACCCGCCTGGCTCTGGACGCCAACGATGAGATCATCGGCTACGAGTTCGTCCATCTTGGAAAGATGATGGAATCCATCAAGAACGGCGTTGATGCTAACGAAGCTCTGAAGAAGGCTACCGGCTCTTACGGCCGCTTCCAGGATGCTGTCAAGTACATCGACCCCAGAAAGGAATAAGGTGACGGATATGGCACTTTTTGAATCCTATGAAAGAAGAATAAACCAGATCACCCCCGTCCTCAACGAGTACGGCATCGGCTCCATCGAGGAGTGCATGGAGATCTGCAAAGAGAAGGGCATCAACCCCTACGAGATCGTCAAGGGCATTCAGCCCATCGCCTTTGAGAACGCCGGCTGGGCCTACACAATGGGCGCCGCCATCGCCATCAAGAAGGGCGTCAAGACCGCCGCTGAGGCCGCTGAGGCCATCGGCATCGGCCTGCAGGCTTTCTGCATCCCCGGCTCCGTCGCTGACGACCGCAAGGTCGGCATCGGCCACGGCAACCTGGGCGCAATGCTGCTGCGCGAAGAGACCAAGTGCTTCGCCTTCCTCGCCGGCCATGAGTCCTTCGCCGCTGCTGAGGGCGCCATCGGCATCGCCCGCAACGCCAACAAGGCCCGTAAAGAGCCCCTGCGCGTTATCCTCAACGGTCTGGGCAAGGACGCCGCTCAGATCATCAGCCGCATCAACGGCTTCACCTATGTTCAGACTCAGTTCGACTACGCTTCCGGCGAGCTGAATATCGTTCGTGAGATTCGCTACTCCGAGGGCGAGAGAGCTGCTGTCCGCTGCTACGGTGCTGACGATGTCCGTGAGGGCGTAGCCATTATGCGCCATGAAGGTGTTGATGTTTCCATCACCGGCAACTCCACCAACCCCACCCGCTTCCAGCATCCTGTTGCCGGCACTTACAAGAAAGAGTGCATCGAGCAGGGAAGAAAGTATTTCTCCGTTGCTTCCGGCGGCGGCACCGGCCGTACCCTGCATCCCGACAACATGGCAGCAGGCCCCGCTTCTTATGGTCTGACTGACACCATGGGCCGTATGCACGGTGACGCTCAGTTTGCCGGTTCTTCCTCCGTTCCCGCTCACGTTGAGATGATGGGCTTCCTGGGCATGGGCAACAATCCCATGGTCGGTGCTACTGTTTCTGTCGCTGTTGCGGTAG
>JAZUPH010000039.1:0-22545 GCA_045605145.1 Oscillospiraceae bacterium
CCCAATCAAAAATTAGTGGGCTACACCTACTGGGAGCAGATCCGGGATATTCTGCCTGCGATGCTGGCATCGCTTATGATGTTCGGCATTGTGCTGTCGGTGGGAATGCTCCCCCTGCCGGTACTGCTGATCCTTGTAGTGCAGGTGATTACCGGTGTGGCGGTGTATGTGGGCATTTCCGCTGCTTTCCGACTGCCTGGCTTCCGGATCCTGCTGAAGACAGCCAAGGGAATTTTGAAACAAAAAAAGAAATAATACGAAAAGATCCGTTCCCTTTGGGAGGTTTACGATTATGCCAGACCATATCAATGTGACCCGGTCCTCCATGCCGGGCTTTGAAGAATACTGCGCCGAGATCCGGGAGCTTTGGGATTCCCGGTGGCTGACCAACATGGGCGTAAAGCACCGCCAGTTGCAGGCGCAGCTGGAGGAGTATCTTTCCGTGCCCCATGTGACCCTGTATACCAACGGTCATCTGGCCCTTGAGGGTGCAATTGCCGCGATGGGCTTTCCTACCGGCGGCGAGGTGATTACCACGCCCTTCACCTTCGCCTCCACCACCCATGCCATCGTTCGCTGCGGTCTGGTGCCGGTGTTCTGCGATGTGGATCTCGACAATTACACAATGGATCCTGCGAAAATTGAGGCGCTTATCACCCATAAAACTGTGGCCATTGTCCCTGTCCATGTCTACGGAAATATGTGCGATGATGAGGCCATTGGTGCCATTGCAAGGAAGCATGGCCTGAAAGTGATTTATGATGCAGCCCATGCTTTCGGTGTTACATATCACGGCAAAAGTGCCGGCGCGCTGGGCGATGCGTCCATGTTCAGCTTCCACGCCACAAAGGTGTTCAACACCATTGAGGGCGGGGCAGTGTGCTATGGCGATGATGCGCTGGTGGACAAGCTGAACGATATGAAGAACTTTGGCCAGCATACGCCAGAGGATGTGCTGTATGCCGGCGGGAATGCCAAAATGAGTGAGTTCCAGGCTGCTATGGGCATCTGCAATCTGCGTCACCTGAGCGGCGAGATTGCCCGCCGCGGCGCTGCGGCCAGGCGGTATCGTGAGCGGCTGAGCGGTGTGCCGGGGATAAAGCTGTCGCCGGTGCAGGAGGGGGTTGAACCCAACTACGCCTATTTTCCCGTGGTCTTTGACGGCTATAAACACGACCGTGATGAGGTGTTTGAACTTCTGAAGGCTGAGAATATCATCGCCCGCAAGTATTTTTACCCGCTGACCAACGGCCTTGCCTGCTATAGTGAGCTGGCCACCGCCGGTGAGGATAAAACGCCGGTGGCGAAGCATATTGCAGCGCGGGTTCTGACCCTGCCGCTGTATGCCGATCTGAGTGTTGATGATGTTGACCGCATTTGCGATGTTATTTTGAAATAAACTTCCCAACAGGAGGGGCTGCCATGAAGGGAATCATATTAGCCGGCGGCAAGGGTACGCGCCTGTACCCCATGACCAAAGTCGTCTCAAAACAGCTGCTGCCGATTTATGACAAGCCGTTGGTGTATTATCCGCTGTCGATTCTGCTGCTTGCCGGCATCAGGGAGATACTTGTTATCTCCACTCCGGAGGATACATGGGCTTATGAAAAGCTGCTGGGTGATGGCAGCCACATCGGCGTTTCCATTTCCTATAAGATTCAGGATACTCCCCGCGGTCTGGCAGATGCCTTTATCCTCGGCGCGGAGTTTATCGGCGATGACAGCGTGTGCCTGATCCTGGGTGACAATGTGTTCTATGGGCAGGACATGACACGCATACTGCGCCGCGCCATTGACAATCTTAAGGGGGCCACGATCTTCGGGTATCCCGTGAAAGACCCCACAGCTTTCGGCGTTGTGGAGTTTGACAATAATCACAAGGTCATCTCCATCGAAGAGAAGCCGGCACGTCCCAAATCCAATTACGCCGTTCCCGGCCTTTACTTTTATGACAATCGCGTGGTTGAGATCGCGAAGAATGTCAAACCCTCCCCACGGGGAGAGATCGAGATAACCTCGATCAATAACGAATATCTGGCGCTGGGCGAACTGCGTGTTGAGCTTATGGGCCGGGGCATCGCCTGGCTGGATACGGGTACGCCCGACGGTATGCTCAAAGCCGCCCAGTTTGTGGAGGCCATACAGGACCGGCAGGGCTTCTATGTCTCCTGCATTGAAGAGATCGCATGGCGCCGCGGCTTCATCACCGCCGCCCAACTGCGCCAACTGGGCGAGAGCCTTAAAATGACCGATTACGGACAGTATCTTCTCAGCCTTGTCCGGGAGGGGTGAATATGACCATCATTGTCACCGGCGGAGCCGGATTCATCGGAAGCAATTTCATATTTTATATGCTGTCGGCCCATCCGGATTATCGCATCGTCTGCCTGGATAAGCTGACCTACGCCGGCAATTTGTCCACCCTTGAGAGCGTGATGGCTGAGCCCAATTTCCGCTTTGTAAAGCTGGATATATGTGACCGCGCGGGAGTGTATGCGCTGTTTGAGCAAGAGCAGCCCGACATCGTTGTCAACTTTGCTGCCGAGAGCCATGTTGACCGCTCGATCGAGAATCCCGAGGTGTTTCTTCAGACCAACATCCTGGGCACGCAGGTGCTGATGGATGCCTGCCGCAAGTATGGCATTACCCGCTATCATCAGGTGTCCACCGACGAAGTGTATGGCGACCTGCCTCTTGATCGTCCCGATCTGTTTTTTACCGAGCAGACGCCCATACATGCCAGCTCCCCTTATTCAAGCTCAAAGGCGGCGGCTGACCTTCTGGCGCTGGCGTATCACCGCACTTACGGTCTGCCGGTCACGATAAGCCGCTGTTCCAACAACTACGGCCCCTATCACTTCCCGGAGAAGCTGATCCCGCTGATGATCGCCAACGCCCTTAATGACAAGCCGTTGCCGGTCTACGGGGAGGGGCTGAATGTGCGCGATTGGCTGTATGTTGAGGACCACTGCAAGGCCATTGACCTTATTCTCCACAAGGGCACAGTGGGCGAGGTGTACAATATCGGCGGACACAACGAAATGCGCAACATTGACATCGTGAAGATTATATGCAAGGCACTCGGCAAGCCGGAGAGCCTTATCACCTACGTTGCCGATCGAAAAGGGCACGATATGCGCTACGCCATTGACCCCACGAAGATACACAACGAACTCGGATGGCTGCCGGAGACAAAATTTGCCGACGGCATCAAAAAAACAATACAGTGGTATCTGGACAACCGCAGCTGGTGGGAGACTATTATCTCCGGCGAATATCGCAATTACTATGAGCGGATGTACGGCAACCGCTGAATAAGGCTCTGCCCGCCTGTGCAGAACCATGGGAAACGAAAATGAAATGTACAGAAGTATTTGAAGCAACATATAACAGGGCTCCCGTGGGCATCAGCTTTTGTCCCTATCGCGTGTGCCCAATCGGCGCACACAGCGACCATCAGTACGGCAAGATCACGGGCCTGGCCATTGACAAGGGCATTCATATCGCCTACGGCGTAAAAACTACGGGCATTGTTGAGCTGCGCTCACTCAATTTTGACAAGCGCGCGCAGTGGCATGTGTCGAACGTGCCGCAGATGAGGCAAAATGACTGGGCGGACTATCTGCGCGGCGCAACGATGGCGCTGGGTAAGAAGCATAATCTGAAGGTTGGTATCTGCGGTATAATTGAGGGCACTTTACCCATTGGCGGACTGTCCTCTTCCGCCGCTGTTATAATCGCCTTCCTGTCCGCTTTGTGCAAGGTGAATGATATCGTTCTTTCCCCGGCGGAGCTAATCGATACTGCTCTGCGTGCGGAGAAGGAATATGTGGGCGTTTCGGTAGGCAAGCTGGATCAGAGCTGTGAGATCTACTCGAAGAAAGATCATTTGCTGTATCTCGACACACTTGATGACAGCTATGAGCTTATCCCCACCGAGCCGGATATGAAGCCGTATGAGATCGCCATATTCTTCTCCGGTATTGAACGGACCCTTGCCGGATCGAAGTTTAATATGCGCGTGGATGAGTGCCGCAGTGCCGCCTATGCGCTTAAGGCATATGCCGGGATGGACTACGGCAAGTTTGAAGAGACCCACCTGCGTGAGGTGCCGTATGAGGTGTACCTGCAGCATAAGGATAAATTGCCCGAGAACTGGCGCCGCCGCGCCGAGCATTGGTACACTGAGTTTTACCGTGTACAGGCGGGTGCCGAAGCGTGGCGCCGGGGCGATATTGAGCAGTACGGCAGGCTGTCCTTTGAAAGCGGCAAGTCATCAATTTACAACTGGGAGACCGGCTCTCCTGAGCTGAAAACTCTGTATGAGATCATGACCCATACCGACGGCATTTATGGCGGAAGATTTTCCGGCGCAGGCTTCAAGGGCTGCTGTATGGCGCTGATTGACCCCGGGTATGCCGAAAGCATTGAGAGGCGTGTCACGGAGGAGTATTTAAAGGCCTTCCCAGACCTTAAAGGAAAGTACAGTGTACATATGTGCCGCAGTGCGGATGGAGTTATGCTATGAAATGTTTGATATTGGCGGCCGGATATGCAACGCGCCTTTACCCGCTGACCGAAAATTTCCCCAAGCCTCTCCTGCCGGTTAAGGGCAGAGCCATTCTTGACTGGCTGATCGAGGATATGGACACTACCGGCCTTATTGACCGGTATGTGGTGATCTCCAACCATAAGTATGCCCGGCATTTTGAACAGTGGGCGGCAGGAAAAGGCGGCAGCATCACCGTGCTTGACGATGGGACGGTTTCCAATGAGACGCGTCTGGGCGCAGTGCGCGATATTCAGTTTGCTATAGACAGCCTGAAGCTGGATGATGATCTGCTGGTCATTGCCGGGGACAATCTCCTTGACTTCAGTTTGAGCACATTTATATCCTATGCCGTGGAGAAAAATGCCACATGCATAATGCGCTATTACGAGCCGTCTGAGGCCGTTTTGCGCAAAAGCGGCGTAGTTACCGTGGATGATAATGACAGGATCGTCCGCATGGTGGAAAAACCCGCCCAACCGGAAAGCCATTGGTGCAGCCCTGCGTTTTACTATTATACAAGGGCCGATGTGGGCCTGGTTGCCGAGGGAATAGCCAAGGGCTGCAAGACGGATGCCCCGGGCAGTTTTATTGCCTGGCTGTGCCAACAGACGGAGGTTTATGCCATGCAGATGCCCGGAAAACGTTATGATATCGGCGATCTGGAGAGCTATGAGCAGGTACAGAAAGAGTACGTCGGCTTGATTCCGGGTGGCGTGAAGTAAGTTCAGATATAATTCAGAAGGCATTTATTATGAAATACACTGTTGCAGTAGCCGGGATGGGATACGTGGGATTGTCCATGGCAGTGCTTTTGTCACAGCACCACAAGGTGTACGCGGTTGATGTTGTTCCCGAGAAAGTGGATCTCGTCAATTCGCGCAGATCACCCATTCAGGATGAATATATTGAGCGGTATCTGAGGGAGAAGGACCTGGACCTGACCGCAACACTGGACGCAGAAATGGCCTATTCTCAGGCAGATTTTGTGGTCATTGCCGCGCCAACCAATTATGACAGCCAGAAAAACTTTTTTGACACCTCTGCGGTGGAGTCCGTAATTGAGCTTGTACTTGCCTGCAATCCCAATGCGGTCATGGTGATCAAGTCCACCATTCCCGTGGGTTTCACCCGCACCATCCGCCGGAAGACGGGTAGCGATAACATACTCTTCAGCCCTGAGTTTCTGCGTGAGGGAAAGGCCCTGTACGACAATCTGTACCCCAGCCGCATTATCGTGGGTACCGATTGTGAAGATGCGCGGCTTATGTCCCATGCCCGGAGCTTTGCGGCCCTGCTCCAGGAGGGCGCAATCAAAGAGAATATCGACACACTGTATATGGGCTTTACGGAAGCTGAGGCGGTCAAACTGTTTGCCAATACCTATCTTGCGCTGAGGGTCAGCTTTTTTAACGAGCTGGACAGCTATGCGGAGATTAAGGGGCTGGATACGGAGCAGATTATCCATGGCGTGTGCCTTGACCCGCGCATCGGCATGCACTACAATAACCCCAGCTTTGGTTACGGTGGTTACTGCCTGCCCAAGGATACCAAGCAGCTGCTTGCAAATTATGAGGATGTGCCCGAGAACCTGATCCAGGCCATAGTGGACAGCAACAGCACCCGCAAGGACTTTATCGCTGACCGCGTTCTGGCAATGGCCGGTTATTATACCGGTAGCAGCCAGTGGTCACCGGACAGGGAAAAGCGCGTAGTGATCGGGGTTTTCCGCCTGACTATGAAGGCTGACTCTGACAATTTCCGCCAGAGCTCTATACAGGGCGTTATGGAGCGCATCAAAGCAAAGGGCGCTGCTATGGTCATTTATGAGCCAACCCTTAAAGACGGCGAAACGTTTTTTGACAGCCTTGTTGTCAATGATCTGGAAAAGTTCAAAGCAATGTGTGACTCCATAATTGCCAACCGATATGATCCGGTTTTGGATGATGTTAAGCACAAGGTATATACCCGCGATATCTTCCGCCGGGATTGATGCAGTCCGGCAGCGGAAACGGTACTGCGCGCTGCATTTCGCGGCATTGGCAGGAGCAGGATCGGCAGACAGGCGCCGGGTATGAACTAAATTTAATGAAAAAAGCAAAGCCCGGCAACAAGCCGGGCTTTATTGTGGGTTCAGGGGGATAGAATAAATACATTCTATCCACGACAGTGCAGAAAGCAAGACATCAGTAATATTATATACTATTCTGCCGCACCAAAAATTGTCAATGTTGTGTAATAATACTACAGAAGTCGCAGGCGAAAGGGAAGAACTGCCAGGTGCATTCTCAGTTCAGCCTGTTTGAAATATCCAAGATTTCTATTGACACGGTATATTATATGACTTAATATTAGTACATGACAGCCGCTGCGGACAGATAATTATTCTTAATTTATACTATCGTGCGGCTATAAGAAGGAGACAGTACGATGGAGAAGGCGGTATTAGCCGTGGACAGCGGTCGTGCGCCCAAATATATCACTGTGTACGATGCCATCAGGAAAGATATAACACTAAAAAAGTATCCGGAGGGGGGCTATCTACCCCCGGAAAGCCAGCTTGCCCAGATATTCGGAGTAGGCCGCAACACCGTTCGCCACGCGATACAGATGCTTACAGATGACGGCCTGGTGAAAGCCATACAGGGCGGCGGGATAAAGGTCCTGGGCGCCAGAGACAGGCAGGCGCGCAACAGTTGGACCAGTACCGTGGTAACACCGGAATTCCTTCAGCCCGGTGAGAACACGGTTTCGCCCCCTGCCGTTGAGAAGGTCGCCGCAACTGCTGAGCTTGCTGAAATTTTCGGTATCCCGGTGGGCAGTGTGATATACAAGCTGCAGTATATATGGAAGCTGGACGGAGTTCCCTATAACTATCAGGTACAGTACCTGAACCGCGGCCTGATGCCCGGGGTACACCGATATATTTACGACGGTCCCAATATTGCCGATCTGGCCAAACAGCGCTGGGATCTTGTTTGCGATTGTGTTGAAGAGCGGATCTCCTGCAAGAATGCCGGCTTTATTGAGGCCAACCTTCTGGGTGTGGAGCTGGGGGATGCGCTGCTGTATACTACCCGCGTGTCATCCTGTAAGGAGGGTGTGCTGGAGTATTCGGAGCATTTTGGAAACCCCCAGTACAGGCGCTACCTTGTGAAAATACTTTGATCGCAGCTTGTTTGCTGCAGCTGCGATCATCAGCAAAAATTTAACCAAATCACGAAAGCGAGGAACAGAACATGGTCAAAACTGATGCCCAGACGATGAAAGAGCTTAAGGTGCAGCTTATTAAGAACATCGCACAGGAGCCGCTTATAAAGCAGTTCCATATGCGCCTTGCAAAGCCCAATACCTGGATAATCGAGTATTTCAATCCCAGCGGTGAGACTCCGCGCGCCCATCTCCTCATCGGCAGCAAGTACGCGCTGCTCATTGATCCCACCGATTGTCCTTATGATATCCGCGCATATATTGAGACCTATATTACCGATAAGCCCATTCTCGTGGCAAACTCCCATTCCCACGGCGATCATACCGGCGCCAACTGGAGATTTGATGACTGCACCATCTATATGTCTGAGCGCTGCCAGGAGGAAATGAAGAAGTTTAAGGACAGGGGCGTGCGTCCCGACCTGCTGGGCAACACAAATGTGTCACAGAATGAGGGCACTGTCATCAGACACGGCGATGTGATCGACCTTGGCGACAGGATCGTCCGCGCGATAGAGATCGAGAACTGCCACTCTCCCACGAGTATCCTTCTGCTTGATGAGACCGCGGGCATCCTCTTTACCGGTGACGAGATCGATGCCGGCCAGGTAAATATGTGGACCCAGCCTGTTGAGGTGTTCAGAGACAATATGGTGTACCTCAACACTCTGCGCGACAAGTTTGACATGATCTGTTGCCCGCACAACGGTACCCCCATGCATGCGGATACACTCAACTATTTTATCGAGAACTGCGAGCGCGTCATGTCCGGCATTGAGGGTGAGCTGGATGTTGCATCCACCTCTTACCTGCTCAACCCCTTTGAGACCCGCAGCCCCGAATCGGTGGAATACCGCCGCTGGGATCCCGTCACCCGCCGCAGCGAGTGGATGGGAACGGCCATCAACTACAATGTGGATCTGATTTTCAGATCTGACCTGGATAAGCCGCACCGCGTTGCGCTCACCGGCCCCAACAGCAAGCCCGTGTAAGCCGCCGGATTGAAACAGCGGCAAATCAACAAGCCTAAGCCTAACTGACAGAGCAGTCACAGACCGCTGTGGGCGGCCTGTGACTGTTTTTCTCATTTTTAACGGTATTTTATCCGTTTGTATTTCGGAATAGTATTGCTTTTTTGGCCGATTTACGGCAAAATATCATTAGTGCATCCGAATGGATCTGCACATTCACAGCCCAGTAAAGGATTGACAACCATGGCGATAGACAGAGCGAAACTTACCAAAACCGTAAACGAAAGATTGGACTCGTACCCCAGAAGGCGTTTAAAGTCAACCAAGGTAGGATATCAAAAGTACTTTGACGGCTATACCAATTACACGGTGCGTAAGAAGAACGGTAAAGGCGTTAAAACGATAAGAATTTATACTGCCGACTATTACACTCACGACTGCGACGATAAAACCTGGCTTCGTTATAAGATAACTTATGCCGTACTCAGTGTTGCCGCCGTTGCACTGTTTCTCATTGCTGCGCTCAGCCCCTCGACCAGTTCGGTGTGGGCGCCTGTGGCGGTTCCCGGCAGCCTGTCTGCCGCGGCCATGCTGATGTATGTGGCGTATATGATCTGCTACCTTGCCAGCCCAAGACTGATGACCTCCTGGACACAGAGCAATTACCGTAAGTTCGTGCTGGCCTTCTCGCTGATCTCCTGGGCGGGTCTTGCGATCACGGCGCTGTTTAATCTGATTTATATGATATTTATAACGGACAGCGGAAAGCTGACAGAGCTTCTGTCCACTGCGGAGTATGCATTAAGCGCCGCCGCCGTGTGGTATGTGTGGAAGACGGAGAAGGACATGGACTACTGCACCGTACCCAATGAGGCGGAGATTCCCGACTTTGAGGATCTGGTACTCATCAGTAAGTAAAGCCCAAAACGGTACATTATACAGGTTTTGTATTCTGACAGCAAAAAGCACCTCGGGTGGCAATGAATGCCGCCTGAGGTGCTTCGTGTTTTGCTTAATTATCTGCCGTGGTTTTGCGCGGATCAATCTTCCACATCGGAATAGAAGATGCGCTTTACATCATAGACCAGGGTCGCGCCCTTCCACTCGCTGCGTCTGCCGGTGTCGCCGTAACGCTCAAGGCGGGCGGAGCTGTCAACATAGCAGACCTCACCAAAGGGAGGATTGTGGTAGCTCATTGGGTTGAGACCGAAGCTCATGGAGCCGATCTCCTTGCTGCCCTCATGACCTGCCATAATGCGCTCGCAGTTTTCGATCATGTTGTCCAGCATGCTGATGTCCATGGGGCTGCCGTTGTGGGGCGGGCAGATGCAGGTGGCCCTGCCTTCTACGCGATTCTTGAGCTCGATGAGGTTATCGCGGTACAGCTCTACGCAGTTTTTGCTGCCGGCACGGCCGCCGATGAGCACCTGACCGCCCTCAAACTCATCACCGGTGAACAGACAGCCATACTTGGTGTCCAGATATGCCATGGATGACGGGCTGTGGCAGCCGCAGAACTTGATACACTCGATCTGTCTGCCGCCAAGATCGATGATGTCGCCGTCCTTTACTATAACGGGAGTATAAGTACCTTTCACAACACGGCCGGGCCGGGGACTTGGCTTGGTGCGGCTGTCCAGTATTTCCTGGGCACTGATCTCGCTCATATATTGGGGGCAGTCATCAAACTGATAGTTGTTGCCGGTGTGGTCAAAGTGGGAGTGGGAAGAAATGGTGATGAGGGGCTTGTCGGTGACGACCTTCTCAACATATTCTCTGACATTGTAGAAAACATCGGTCGTGTCGATGACAGCGGCCAGCTTCTCGCCCACAACGACATGGGGGTGGGGAGGGGCGAAGCCCAGCACGAACGCATTGAGGATCCATGTGTCCGGCTTAATAAGGCGGCGGGAGAACTGCTTCTCAATAGGGAGTGCGAAAACATCAAACATGGAACGTGACTCCTTTCGTGATTTAAAATATTGCCGGGGTGAATGTTATTTTTCACCCAGAAGCTTTCTCGTTGTCCATCGGTTGCTGTAAAAATAGAAGATTCCTATAATAGCGGGGGCCAGCTTCGCTATGGTGTTGCCGTAGAAGAAGCCCACAACGCCCATTTTGAATGTGTAGCCCAGCAGGAAGCTGATGCCCAGACGCAGCACCACGCCGTCGAGCATACTGGCAATGAAGCTCAACTTGCTGTTGCCGCTGCCGGAGATGACGGAGCTGTAGCTGCCGTGGAAGGGGGAGCTTATAAATGAGATGAGACAGATGCGCATATATGTCACGCCCAGCTCAATTACGGCTGCGTCATCGGTGAACAGCCTGAACGCCTCTCTGGGGAAGAAGATTGCAACTATGACGGCGAAGCTGGCCATAATGCCGGAGCAGACGATGGCGGTGTAAACGATCTTACGCACTCTGTCGTACTTTTTGGCACCGATGTTCTGTGCAACCATGGCGCCTGCGCCGTGATTGATGCTGTTGCAGAACACATTGATGAGCTTCTGAGCTTTGTTGCCGATGCTGTTGGTGGCGGAGGCAATAAGCCCGAACTGATTGACATGCGCGCCGCATATAAGCTGTGAGCCGTGGATGAAGGCCGAGGAGAAGGACATAGGTATGCCCAGGCGGAGCAGCACCATCAGGTGCGTCTTCACGATTTTCATATTCTCCCTGGTGAAGGATACCCCGAAAGCCTCACGCCGTTTATAGAGGAATGCAAAGGCCGCGATAAATGACGCAATCTGTGCCGCGATGGTGGCGATGGCGGTGCCGGCGGCCTCCAGCGGGATTACCGCAACCAGCAGGATGTCCATGAAAACATTGGCGATGGCCGCCACGATGATGAAATACAGGGGGCGCTTCGACTCGCCCAGACCGCGGAGAATTCCGCACACTGTGTTGTAGCCGAATATGAACGGAAGCCCCAGGCTGACGATTATCATGTAGTCCCGTGCCTGCGACAGTGCCTCTTCCGGGCAGTTAAGCCAGTCAAGGAACATATTGCAGCCAAAGATACATATTGCCATGCATACGATGGACAGTATGCCGGTAAACAGCATCGCCGTCATCATGGTTTCGCTGATTTCTTTCTTCTTGCCGCCGCCGAACAGCTGCCCGATGTAGATCTGCGCCGCTGAACCGAATGCGGAGGCCATAAAGGTTACCATGGTGGCTATCTCACCGCCCTGTGAAACGCCCACCGTACCGGTTGAGCCCACATACTGGCCAATGACGATCATGTCCACCGTGTTATACAGCTGCTGCACCAGATTGGCCAGCAGCAGGGGCAGCACAAATTTCAGCAGCTGCCTTAAAATATTACCTTGCGTCAGGTCTGCGCCGACGCCGTTTTTCAATCTTTCTGACATAGTTGCTCCGTTTGGTATCAGCCTGCCGCCGTGTTTTCTTCACAGCGGCAGGCGCTGTTTATATCTGCGTTTGTCTCCTGGTGATTTACCGGTGCGCTTCCGGATCCTCCCACAGATTAGCCGCGTTGATCTTCAGGAATACCCTGCCCCTTCTGAGCAGACACACCTTTCTTTCCGTGTTTACATCATCCGGCCTGGATTTGGGGGCGCTGTCCTTCTCACTGGGGCGGAAGCCCTTGACCAGAGGCACGGACTGTCCCCAAAAACTGGGGGCCTCACAGGGAGAGATGTTGCCCTTGAGGGCATCTTCCAGAAGAGAGATGACGGTGGGCAGGCAATCGTCATCCAGCGGTGCGCCAAGAGCGCGGAAATCGTGGTGACAGTTGTATATACCGTCGTACTTGTCCTTCAGTGATTCCAGCCTCTTGAGGTGTCTGAGACTTGTCTCGACAGGAACGTTTCCCACACCAAGATTGAAGTTTAGACAGTCGCCTGCGATAACGGTACGCGTCTTCTCGTCAAGGAAGAACATTGAACCTATGGAGTGGCCGAAGCAGTGGTAGGCGGTAACGATGCGGCCGCCGCCCAGATCAAACTGCTGTCCATCCTCGATGATATTGATCTTTGGCTCTTTGCTGCCCGGTTCGGGATCGCGTACATCCACATAAAGGTCGTAGGGATACAGGTTAAACATGGTGTAGGGAGCGCCAATGCAGCCCTTCTGACGGCGTGCTATACGCTCACAGTCCCAACGGCGTCTCTCTGTTGCCTGAGGGATGGGGCGATGAGCTTCGTAAGCGGGTCTGCTCATCCATATTTCGTCAAACTCCCGTCCGTGGGCGGTGTGATCGATGTCGGGATGGGTGCATACTACGATCAGCGGTTTGTCTGTCAGCATCTCTATTGCGCCGCGCAGGTCGCCGATGCCCATGCCCAGGTCGATAAGCATGGCCTTCTCTTCGCCGATGAGCAGGAACATACTTGCCACATCAAATTCATCGATCTCCCATGTGTCCTTCTTAAACTGCACCATGGGGAAAAGTTTGGTGAGTTCTGCCATTGCTTTGTCCTCCTGTCGCAATTATAGGTCTGTGGTTTACAGTGACTTCAGCTCATGCTCGTCCGGGTTCTCCCACAGGCTGTCGGGATTGATATTCAGGAAGCATCTGCCGCGGCGCAGCAGCATTCTCCTGCGGGCCATCATGGGCTTTTTGCCGGGCATGGAAGGCATCTTTTCCATAGACAGGGATCTGTCCTTGGTCAGAGGTACCGACTGACCCCAGGGGCTGGGAACTTCGCAGGGGGAAACGTTGCCCTTCAGCGCGTCCTCCAGCAGGGAGATGACAGTGGGCAGGCAATCGTCATCCAGCGGTGCGCCAAGAGCGCGGAAATCGTGGTGACAGTTGTAGATGCCGTCGTATTTGTCCTTCATGGACTCCAGTCTCTTGAGGTGCTTGAGACTTGTCTCCACGGGTACGCTGCCGATGCCAAGATTGAAGTTCAGGCAGTCGCCGGCAATGACGGTGCGGGTCTTTTCATCCAGGAAGAACATAGAACCGGTGGAGTGGCCGAAGCAGTGGTAAGCGGTAACGATGCGGCCGCCGCCCAGATCGAACTGCTGCCCGTCTTCAATGATGTTGACCTTGGGGATCTTTTGATCCGGATAAGGCTCATGGACGTCTACATAAAGATCGTAGGGATACAGGTTAAACATGGTGTAGGGAGCGCCGATGCAGCCCTTCTGACGGCGGGCAATGTGCTCTATATCCCAGCGGCGGCGCTCGGTCTCACCGGGGTGATGGTAAACGGCGGCTGCATCCTTGCTCATCCAGATCTCGTCAAACTGAATGCCCTGCGCCACGTGATCCAGGTCGGGGTGGGTGCAGACGGCGATAATGGGCTTGTCGGTGATCATTTCCACCGCGCCGCGCAGGTCGCCGATGCCCATGCCCAGGTCGATAAGCATGGCCTTCTCTTCGCCGATGAGCAGGAACATACTCGCCACATCAAATTCATCGATCTCCCATGTGTCCTTCTTAAACTGCACCATGGGGAAAAGCTTTGTAAGTTCTGCCATGATAGTTCTCCTTTCTTTTATCGCAATATACGCCCTGTTAAACAGTTATTTAAATGCCTCGATTACCAGTTCTCTGGTCCTGTTTGCCAGCGGTTCGTCTGCGGAACCCGGCTCAACGCCGCCAAAGGCCTGGAAAGTCTTGTGATCTTTGGAGCCCTTGTCAAGGGTGTAGCCGCCCTGACCGGGGATGTGAGTGATGACAAACTTGTTGTCCACCGGAGCGGCAGCCATCATGTCTCTGGCGATTTCAGCGTAAAGCTCACCGCTGGTGAGTATGACTGCGGTTTTACCGACTCTGAGCACATCAAGCTGATAGTTGATCATTTTGTCCGGGTCGATAAACAGTGTGGGGAACTCGGGCATTTTGGGAGCGGACCAATCGGTGCGGGGGCCCACACCGCCCATACGCAGGCCGAAGGGAGGCATCTTGTAGTTCGGGTCGCGCTTGCGTGCGGGGATGGGTACCTGAGATTTCAGATATTTGATCTCGATCTCGTCCTCATATTCCGTGATCCCCTTCAGGCAGGCAACCGCGTCAGCGCCCTGCCGTGCACCGATGGCATCCATATGTATGTAGCCGGAGCCGTCGGGGAGGGAGATCTTGGTGACATATCCGTCGGGGAACTCCTGCCATACATAGTCCCACAGAATCGGGTCCTGATTGCCGGCGGCGCCGCTGGTCCATGCTACTACCGCGCCGTCAGCCTCGTACACATCCTCGACAAACTGGCAGGCAATGCCGGGGAAGTTGGAAGAGGACTTGATCTTGCCGTCCACATCCTTCTGCGTGAAGGCGCACACGGCGTGGGCGCCGAAGTTGAGCATAGCCGCGATCAGCTTGTCATCTTCGTCCACAAACTTCATCACTGCCAGGGTCTTGTTGCTGTATCCGCTGTAACAGGGACCCTCAACCCAGAAACCGAAGCCGGTCTTAAGGTCGCGGTTGACATTGAGGTAGCTGTCGATCTCGCCGTAGCCCACTTTTGCAGGACGCAGTGTCTCCAGGGCGATTCTTGACGCTTCAATACCGGCAGAGTACTCCAGCTTCTTGAAATACTCAAACTTCTCCGGGTCTGCGGGGAATTTGCATCTGTCGCATGGGGAGGAGTGGTTGTGGGTGACACATATAATAATGTCCTCCACAGGAATCCCGGTTTCTTTGCTGATTCCGGGAAGAAGCTCCGGCACGCTGGGAATATCGCTCAGTTCATAGATAATAAACAGAATCTTTCTCTCGCCGTTGTCGATGAGGATAGTTCTCACGAAACATTCATCGCGCATTTCATCACAGATGGCAAAATTGGAGGGGAACGGATACATTTCTTTTGGCGGGTTAATGCTTACTTTTCCGGCGCCGACTTTTAAATTAGCCATGTTTTATCTCCTTTTGATAAAAATGCGGCCGCACACCACAATGATGTGCGGCTCATGTTGCAGTGTTTACAGCTATACAGTGCAGTGTTTACTTGTGCTCTTCCGGGTTTTCCCAGAGATTGTCGGGGTTGATTCCCAGGAAGTTGCGGCCACGGCGCAGAGTTACGCGCTTGTTGGGCATTGCCTTGCCGGTATGGGCAGCGGGGGCGTTGGTCTGGTCGTTGGTGCGTACACCTTTGGTCAGGGGGACGGACTGGCCCCAGAAGCTGGGAGTTTCGCAGACGCTGATGTTGCCCTTGAGTGCATCTTCAAGCAGGGAGATAACGGTGGGCAGACAGTCGTCGTCCAGGGGGGCGCCCAGTGCGCGGAAGTCGTGATGGCCATTGTAGATGCCGTCATACTTGTCACTCATGGCCTCAATGCGCTTGAGAGCCTTGAGGGTGGTCTCGACAGGAACAGCGCCTACGCCAAGGTTGAAGTTGATGGCGTCGCCGGCGAACAGGCAGCGGGACTGGTTGTCCAGGAAGACCATCTCGCCCTTGGAGTGGCCGGGGCAGTGGTAAGCGGTGACTATGCGGCCGCCGCCCAAATCAAATTCCTGACCGTCGTACAGGTCGTGGATGACAGGAGGCTTCTCATCGGGGCCGGGCTCACGGATGTCGACATTGATGTCGAAAGGATACAGGTTGAACATGGTGTAGGGTGCGCCGATGCAGCCCTTCTGACGGCGGGCAATGCGCTCGGTATCCCAGCGTCTGCGGTCAACAGACTGGGGAATGGGAGCGTCCTGATCGGCGGGATGTATCCAGACCTCTTCAAACTGGATGGCATTGGCAGTGTGGTCAACGTGACCGTGGCTGATGACAACGGTGATGGGCTTGTCGGTCAGCATTTCAACAGCGCCGCGCAGGTCGCCGATACCCATGCCGCAGTCGATAAGCAGGGCGCGCTCAGTGCCGATCAGCAGGAAAATGCTGGCTGCGTCAAATTCGTCGATCTCCCATGTGTCCTTCTGGATCTGAACCATGGGGTAAAGTTTGGTCAGTTCTGCCATTAATGGATCCTCCTGTAATTAAATTGATATTTCAATAAATCACTGTGTTTTTTATTCGCCGCTTATGCGGCCGGTATGCGCCTGTGATCAGGGAACGATATGCTCCTCGCCGTCTTCCCACAGCTTCTGAGGAACGCCGACCTGTACACGGTGTACGCCCTCACCGTAGGCCATACCCTTGCGGGGCGGCATCTCGGGATGCAGATGGCTGAAAATCTGGACGTACTCGAGATCACTGTCACCTCTGAGGAACTTACGATGGATCTCGATCATGTTCTTGAGGACTTCAATGTCCTGGCTCATGACGTCGATAATGCCGCAGTAGGTGCTGTGGCCGGTAAAGGTGCGGTTGAACTTGCCTTCGTTGTACTGCTCCAGCATTCTCAGGCAGCGGCGTATATGAGTGCTGGCCGCCTCACCGCCGCAGCCGTTATTAAAGTTGACGCAGTCGCCGGTGAAGGCCATTTTGCCGCCCTCGTCAATGTAGTACATATGTCCGGGTGAGTGTCCGGGGAAGTGGTAAGCGGTGACAATGCGGCCGCCGCCCAGATCAAAGGAGTCACCCTCTTTTATGTAGCAGATCTCGGTGTCGATGTCGCCGCGGCAGATGACACTTTCATCGGGGTTCCAGATCTCCCAATGGCCGATATGCAGACGGTTGTTCCATATGAACTCTTCCATGTCGAAATCGGGGCGGGTGAGCCAGCGAATGGTGTCCATGCCGCCGGCGGAAACCTGCACGCCGTCCAGCATACGGGGTCTGGCCATGGTGACATCCAGCTCGTTAAGATAGATACGGTCGAACTGACGCATCATGCCGATGTGGTCAGGGTGGGCGTGCGTTATGGCAACATCGTAGGGCTTGCTGGTAAGACTCTCAACGATCTTGCGGAAGTTGCAGTAACCCATACCGGCATCGATGACCAGGGCGCGCTCAGTACCCTCAAGCACATACATATTGTTGCAGCCCAGCTCATTGATGCACCATGTCTTATAGCCAATCTCGGTAATGATGGGCTCTTTCAGGCCGCCGTTTACAGGTCTCTGAGCATCATGGTTTTTGGGGGCATTGAAATCCTGAAAAGTGTTGCCTGCCATAAATTGCCTCCTGTTGTATTAAGAATTGATATTAATTGATATATTAAACCTCGGGGCTGTATTCATTGTAGCACACAGCCGGATTGTTTTCATGTTAAGTTGTTTACATGTTAAGTTGCTTAAAAAAACACAGGCGGTAAAGATATTACCGCCTGTGTTGCATAGAAAGTTTAGTTCAGCTCGGGGTTGACCTCACGAACACGGCAGCAGGAAACGAAATGATTGGGAGTAACCTCTTCCAGAACCTGAGGCTCATAGCACTTATCAATAGCATACTCGCAGCGGGCGGCGAAACGGCAGCCGGGCTTCGGATTGATGGGGGAGGTGATCTCACCCTTCAGCAGGATTCTGTCCATCTTCTTGTGGATGTTGGTGGACGGAATCGCCGAAAGCAGCGCCTTGGTGTAGGGATGATAAGTGTGATGGAACAGCTCCTTGGAGGGGCTGGTCTCAACCAGCTGACCCAGATACATAACGGAGATATTGTCCGAAATGTGCTTAACAACGGACATATCGTGTGTAATGAACATATAGGTCAGATTCTTTTCTTTCTGCAGGTCGTGCAGAAGGTTCAGCACCTGCGCCTGAATGGAAACGTCAAGTGCGGAAACCGGCTCGTCACAGACCACGAACTCGGGATCAAGAGCCAGAGCACGGGCGATAACCACGCGCTGACGGCGGCCGCCGTCCATCTCATGGGGATAGCTCAGACGAAGTCTCTGTGCGACGCCGACCATGTCCATAAGCTCGGTGGTTCTCTTCTCGATCTCCTGCCTGCTGTAAATGCGGGCATTTCTCAGAGGCTCAGAGATGGTCTGCTCGACAGTGTAACGGGGGTTAAGGGAGGAGTAGGGGTCCTGGAAAATGAACTGAGCCCTGGAATGGTACTCATACAGATCCTTGCCCTTCAGACCGGTGATGTCCTTGCCGTCAAAAATGATCTTGCCGGCGGTGGAGGGGATCATCTCGATCATAACGCGGCCCAGGGTGGACTTACCGCAGCCGGACTCGCCGACGATACCCATGGTGGAACCTTTGTCGATGCTCAGGGTGACGTCGTCAACGGCGTGGACCTGACCCTTGGGGGACTTAAAATACTTTTTGAGGTTCTGTACCTCGATCATTTTTTCAGCCATAACTTATACCTCCCCCGCGAAATGACACTTGCAAATGTGTCCCGGGCTAACCTCGACTACGGGAACATCGCCGCTGCGGCACTTATCGGTGGCATGGGGGCAGCGGGGACTGAAGTAGCAGCCTTCCGGAAGTTTGGTGGGATCCGGGGGCATGCCGGCGATGGGATGCAGATACTCGTCATCCTCATCCTCGTCCTTCATGCTGGGCAATGCGCCGAACAGGCCGTGGGTGTAGGGGTGCTTGGGATAGTCGAAGACATCCTCAAGAGTACCCTTTTCAATGATCTGACCGGCATAAACGATAGCAACCTCGTCGCACATTTCGGCAACGACGCCAAGGTCATGGGTAATCAGGATCATGGATGTATTGTTCTTCTGGTTCAGTTCACGCATCAAGTCGAGAACCTGAGCCTGAATGGTAACGTCCAGAGCGGTGGTGGGCTCGTCCGCCAGCAGCAGGTCGGGGCTGCAGGCCAGCGCGATAGCGATAACAACGCGCTGCTTCATGCCGCCGGAGAACTGGTGGGGATACTCCACATAACGCTCAGCCGGGATGCCGACGGTTTCCAGCATCTCGATTGCGCGCTGCTTGGCGTCTTCCTTGTTGCCGCCGTTGTGCAGGGCAACGACCTCAGCGATCTGCTCGCCGACAGTCATGGTGGGGTTCAGAGCGGTCATGGGATCCTGGAAGATCATGGTGATCTTGTCGCCGCGGATCTTCTGCATCTCTTTTTCGGAGATGTCATAAATGCTCTGACCGTCAAACTCAATGCTGCCGCCCAGGAGCTTAGCCGGGGGATCGGGCAGGATTCTGAGGATGGATCTTGCGATGGTGGTCTTGCCTGCGCCGGTCTCACCAACGAGGCCCAGAGTCTTGCCACGCTCAAGATCGAAGGACACTCCGTTAACGGCGTAAACGTCCGCCTGAGAAGTGATGTAGTGGACATTAAGATCCTTTACACTTAAAAACTTTTCACTCATTTCCCTTACCTCACTTCTTCAGTTTCGGGTCAAGGGCATCGCGCATGCCGTCGCCGAACAGGTTAATGGCAAGAACAGTGATCATGATCGCAATACCCGGGAAGGTACACATCCACGGGAACTTGGTCAGATACTGACGGCCGTCAGAGAGCATAGCGCCCCATTCGGGGGTGGGGGGCTGAACGCCGAGGCCCAGATAAGCCAGACCGGAGGCTGCCATGATGGAGCCGCCGACGCCCATGGTCATGCTGACCAGAGTGGGGGAGATGGCGTTGGGGATCAGGTGCTTTGCTATGACCTTCACACTGGAGCAGTTGGTGACAGCAGCTGCCTCAACATACTCCATCTCGCGGACCTTCATGATGCTCGAACGCATGATTCGCGCACCGCCGGAGATACCACCGATACCCATAACGATAATGGTCTTCCAGAAGCCAACACCGATAACGCAGGAAACTGCCAGGTTAAGGACCATGCCGGGGATGGACTGGATAACGTCACATATTCTCATGATGACCTCATCCACGACACCGCCGAAGTAACCGGAGATGGCGCCCAGGATGATGCCGCAGATGCCGCTGAAGAGGCAGGAGAGTATACCGAGGGTCAGAGAGTATCTTGCGCCGACAAGAAGACGGCTGAAGATGTCACGGCCGACCTGATCGGTGCCGCAGATATGCTTCCAGGAGGGAGGCTGGTTCTGCTCTCTGACGTTAACCTGAGTGTAATCGTAAGGGGCGATCACGTCAGCAAAAACTGCACAAAATACCAGAATGGCAAAAAGTATCAGACCAACAACAGCAGTGGGACGCTGGGTAAGCCTTTTGAAGAATGCCAGCAACTGGTTTTCACGCTTGGCAACGGATTCGTTGCCGGCTACGACGACTCTTGTTTCTTCAGCCATTGCTTAAGCCTCCTTCTTTTTCTTGGCCTTTACGCGGGAAGCGAACTGGGCCTTGATGCGCGGGTCAACAGCAGCCATGACCAGGTCGGTGAGCATCATTACAACCGTGAAAACGATGGACAGAAGCAGAACACTGCCCTGGACTGCAGGATAGTCACGCTGGTTAACGGCCTTGACCATGTAATAGCCGACGCCGGGGATGGAGAAGATGGTCTCAGTCAGCATACCGCCGCCAAAAATGTGGGCCAGAGTGCCGCCCAGAACGGTGATAATGGGGATGAGGGCGTTAGGCAGGGCGTGCTTCCATATGACATCACGCTCCGGCATACCCTTTGAGCGTGCCATAACTATGTAGTCCTGACCGAGAACTTCCAGCATGGAAGCGCGGGTCTGACGGGACAGATTGGCAATGCCGTGGAAGGCACCGGACAGAATGGGCAGGATCCAGTATTCAAGACCGCCCATGCCGTAAGCAGGCAGCCAGCCCAGCTTGATGGAGAAAATGACGACCAGCATCAGTGCGAACCAGAAGCCCGGCATGGAGACACCCAGCAGAGCGATGGTCAGAGGCAGCCAGTCGGCAACAGTGTCCTTTTTGACGGCGGCGTTGATGCCCAGAGGAATACCAATACCAACTGATACAAAGGTACTGATAAAACCAAGTGCGAGGGTGCGGGGAATACGGCCGGCAAGTTCGGTAAGAACAGGAACACCTGTGATATATGATGCACCCAGGTCAAGATGGAAGTAAACCTGAATAACATAATCGAACAGACGAACAATGTAGGGATCGTTAAAGCCCATGGCCTCGCGCAATTCATCATATTCCCAAGGCTCGGCGGTGGAACCCAGAATAGCAACTGCGGGGTCGCCGGGAACCAAATACATCAATGTGAAAATCAATACCGTTACGCCGAGAATAACCGGTATGAGCATTATAATGCGGTTAAGTGCGTATCTTAGCATATGTTACCTCTTAAATTCTGGGGCCAGTTAAACCTTAAACTGGCCCCAGAGGTCAATTAAACTTCAAGGAACTGCTTAGCTCAAATCTTATCGGTTTAAGCTGCCGGGTCAATAATAGACATCGTAGTCATCGGTGAAGAGGGAAGCCTGGACGATGAACTCCTGAGAGGAGTTAACAACGACCTGCTCGATCTTGTTATAAGTGCCGATGAAGGAGTTGCCGTTGAAGCGGGGGATGTACCAGACTCTCTCAACAAGGGCGTGATAGCACTTGTCGATGTCTTCCTGGGTGCCGTAACGGGCAGCAACTGCCAGTTCATACATCTCGGTGTCGTTAGCGCCGTTGACCTGACCCCAGTCATAGCTGGCGTTGTCGCACATGGTGTAGAAGATGTTGGTCACGAAGCCCTTGGGAACAACGTCAAGACCCATGATGTCCCACTCGAGAGTGTTGGCCTGGCCGCGCTTGGTCATGTAGGTGACCTCGTCCAGCAGGTCCATCTCAAGGTTGATGCCGATCTCAGACAGGTTGGCCTGCATGACGGCAAAGTCATTGGGAGTCTGGTTGTAGGTGAACTTGAGGGTCAGCTCGCCGGGCTTATAGCCGGCCTCTTCCAGCTTCTGCTTGGCCAGCTCTTTGTCATACTTCCAAGCGGTGCCGTCGGTTTCCCAAGCGGTGTTGTAGCCGCTCAGGCCGCTGTGGCCGATAACACCGGTAGCGGAGCCGTAGCCCATGGTGGCGGCGTAAGCAACGTCATCCCAGTTGATGCCGTAAGCAATGGCCTCACGGAGAGCCTTGTTGTCAGCAAAGATGGAGCCGGGATACATGTTGAACTGCAGGAAGGAGGGAT
>JAZUPH010000040.1:0-19539 GCA_045605145.1 Oscillospiraceae bacterium
AGGCATAGATATTTCAAAAGGTTCAGAATCAAGTGGCAATGAAAGTGCTCCTTCTGCTTCAAATGAAAGAATTACAAATTCGTTCGATTTGGAAAGCGATAGGGTCACCAACAAAAAGACTTGATTTGTCTGATAGACAAATCAAGTCTTTTTGCATGATGTTTGCCTTACGGCAAATGATGTTGGCTGTGCCAATGATGGCGCTTCGCTAATGATGTCGGCTTTGCCTAATGTTTATGGCAAACATCGCATCATTGCGACCAGCGGGAGCAACATCCTTTTGAGCTAAGCGAAAAACATCATATCGCGCAGGCGATATATCATTGGAAACCTCATGTTTTTATGGTATAATCGGTTGGAAAAGTAAGAATTTCACAAGGGCGTGTGACTGTATGAAAGCAACCATTATCTGGATAGTGTCAGCAATACTCTTGATGATCGGCTGCCCCTGGCTTGCGGTGGAATTTGCCGGCAGCGCGGGAATGGCCGTTTGCTTTGTGTTGTTTTATGCGGTCAATCCTCTGTTTTCGGCTGTGTGCGGTGCATTTGCAGGCAGAAACATTAAGCAGTTATGGTCACTTCCTATCATTACAGCGGGCTTATTCCTGGTGGGAGTATGGATGTTCTTTGACATGGGCGAAAGCGCATTTTTACTTTATTGTGCCTGCTATCTCATTATCGGAATCATTGCAATGCTGGTCAGCGCTATTGTAAGTCAAAAGACGCGGTAATTCCCATTTATCCAACAGCGTCGGCACAGGATTGCGGCGGGGCGCATTTTGGGCTATACTGTAGAATATACCAACAGGAGGTATACACAATGAAGCTTCTGATTGCATCGGATATACACGGCTCGGCAAAGTACTGCCGAATGCTGCTTGATCGCTTTGTGGCGGAAAAAGCCGACAGGATGCTGCTGCTGGGCGACATCCTTTACCACGGGCCGAGGAACGACCTGCCGGAGGAGTATGATCCCAAGGCCGTGATAGCAATGCTCAACCCCCTGCGTGAGCGGCTTTTATGCGTGCGCGGCAACTGCGATACCGAGGTGGACCAGATGGTGCTCAATTTCCCCATCATGTCCGACTATGCCCTTATCACCGCAGGCGGCAGGGCGGTGTACGCCACCCACGGCCACCACGGCAGCGAGCAGGCGCCTCCTCCCCTGTGTGAAGATGACATTTTGCTGTGCGGGCACACCCATGTACCCAAATGCACTGTGCATGAGGGCTTCGTATATCTGAACCCCGGCTCAGTCTCCATCCCCAAAGAGAGCAGCTGCCACAGCTACATGACCCTGGAGGACGGCGAATTTCTGTGGAAAGATATGGCCTCCGGTGAAGTGTACCTGAGCTGGCGCGCGTGAGGCAATGCAATGGATAAGGCTATAATCGGCACCCAAAATGCCGGCTATGTAAACAGAATAATCAGGACCCACGCACGGCTGTACCCCGAAATGCGGCCAACCGACGCGGTGAAGCTGCTGTATCAGAGTGAGTTCGGCGGCGGACACATGATCGCCGACCCGGAGAAGAGCCTCGCCCGGCTGAAAGACGAGTACCGTGCCGTCCCTCACACCGCACAGCTCAAATGTGAGGATATAGGCAGCGGCATGTCGCGGCTGTACCTGAACGGCCTGCCGGAGTGCTCACTCGCCTCGGTCAATGCCCTTTTCGTCATCGGGGCCGGGTGTGTGACGGGCAGTATGGACGCATTTTTGGAAAAGCTGTCCGTCCTTGAAGAGATCGCGGCAGCCGGCGTCCTCCCCTTCACGGCCCGGGAGCTTGGCAGCTATCTGGATGGCTACCGCGCGGCGGGCTGCCCCATGGTCAGCCATTCTGAGCATTACCGCAGTCTCTACGCCCCGGCGTACAGGGTGATTCCGGCGCATTTTGTCCCCTTCCTGCCGGTCATCTTCGCCATCGACCGGCGCATCTCCGCCGGTGAGCGCTGCGTTCTGGCCATTGACGGGCAGTGCGGCAGTGGGAAATCCACCCTCGCCCGCCTGCTGGCAAAGATCTATGACAGCGCAGTGATCGCCATGGACGACTTTTTCCTGCCCCCCGCCCTGCGCAGTACGGAACGGCTCAGTGAGTCTGGCGGCAACATCCATTATGAGCGCTTTGAGGATGAGATACTGCCCCACATCGGCAGCGGACACGAATTCAGCTACACCGCCTTTGACTGCGGTATAATGGATTACGGCGACGCGGTGACGGTTCCCGCCGCTCCTTTGATAATTGTTGAGGGCTCTTACTGCCTGCATCCGCGCTTCGGCAGGTATTACGATCTGTCGGTCTACACCCGGTGCAGTATGGATATTCGTCTTAAACGGCTGCGCGCACGCTGCGATAACGATGGGCTTATGGCCCGTTTCGAAAACGAATGGATACCCATGGAGACGCACTACTGCGCCGCTTTCGCCGTGGACGAGAAGGCAGACATTATAGTTGAAACATAAATTTAATAATTTTGTCACAAAAACAGGGTCAATTCAGGGAATTGCCCTGTTTTTGCATTGTGATTATCCCTTTGCTATGGACAATCGCGCTGAATCCTGCTATTATTTATGTTACAGTTGTCGGAAAATGCCGGTACTCGCCGGCTGTGTATATGTGTAGTATCCATGTGCAATTGTACCCCGCCCTGTGGCGGCTTGCAGTTTAACGGAGGTAATTATGCGCAGAGGTATTCTGCTTATCCCCATATTGTTGCTGCTTGTGTTTCTTCTGCCCGGCTGTACCGTGAAGGACGAGATGACGATAAGCAACGCCGCCCTGTCCCTTATTCCGGAGGAGACGTATCAGCTCACCGCAGTCTGCTCTGACGATGGGCACAAGGCCTGTGAGTGGCGCTCATCGGACGAATCTGTCGTGCGGGTGAGCACGGACGGTTTGGTCACCGCCGTGGCAGAGGGTAAGGCCTCCGTCTACGCGGTGTGCAAGGGCGGAGAAGAGGAAAGCACCGCCGTGTGTCAGGTGACGGTCAGCGTGTGCAGTATAAAGCTGACCTTTGACAACAGCAGCAGCGCCATGAAGGTGGGCGAAACCGCCACACTCAGCGCCCGCGTACTGATAAACGACGCCCAGACCATTGAAACGGTGCAGTGGTCCGTCTCCGGCGACAGGGACGCGGCGGATGTGACCTTTGACGGGAACAGCGCACACATCAGCGCCAAAAAGGTTGGCGTGCTGACTCTTACCGCTACATATCAGCGTGGCAGCGCCCCCTGCAGCAGCGAATACACCGTCGCCATACTCAGCGACATCAACTACCGCGTGACACTCAGCGACACCAGCATTGCCCTCTACCCCGGAGAGAAGGGCGCAGTTGGCGCAGTTGTCACCGGTGACGGGGAGGAGCTTGACTGCCCCGTGACATGGAGCAGTGCAGACAGGCAGGTTGCAACGGTGTCTGCCGACGGCGTGATCACCGCGGTAGGTCCCGGCAGTACGGTGGTAACCGCCAGCGCCAGTCCCGAGGCGGGATCGAAGATCACGGCGCCCTGCCTTGTAACCGTGTATAAAAACGACTACACCATCACAATCACAGCAGAGGGGGAGAGTATATACGCCTCGGACACCCTGCCGCTGAGTGTTGAGGTGACTAAAAACAACGAAATTATCAAAGCGCCCATCCTGTGGTCCGTGTCCGACAGCAAGGTGGCCATAGTGGACGATGGCGTGCTCACCGGTCTTTCCGCCGGCAGGGTCACTGTCACGGCAGAGTATATCTCAGTCGAGGGCGACAGCTACACCGCGCAGGTGGAGATCGAGGTTCTTGCCAATGAATATGCCATTACCCTCCCCTCCGCCGCGGCAGAGCTTGACAAAGGCGAAACCCTCCAGCTTGCGGCACAGCTGAGCCGAAACGGAAAGCCCTACGACGGCAATATAATATGGAAGACTTCTGACGAATCCATTGCCGAGGTCGTTGACGGCCTGGTCATCGCCAAAGAGGCCGGAACCGTCACCATCTCCGCAGTTTTCATCGCCCCCGTGGCGGAAGGCGGCTCAAGGTACGAGGCCTCGGTGTCGCTGAAGATCGTGGATGCCGTGTACACCTTCACGATCTCGCCCAGCGATGTGAGCGTGTATGTGGGCGCGGGTGTAAAGCTGGGCATCTCCGCCGGACGGAACGACACCGTGATCCAGGCCGAAGACATCAACTTCAGTGTGGCAAACGGCGACATCGCCTCCGTATCTGATGGCGTGGTGCTGGGCATCGCCCCGGGAAGCACCGTCATCACCGCAAGCTGGACCGACCCAAGGGGTGGGGAACACATTGCACGGTGCAGTGTGACCGTGGCATCCAGATATTACATGACGGTGGAGCCGACCACGGCAGAGCTTGGCGTGGGTGAGGAGATTCAGATCATCGCCACCACAATGCAGCGCTTTGATGACGGCACTGTGGACGAGTGTTATATCGGCGCGGTCGAGTGGCGCAGCAGCGACACCGGCGTGGCCACAGTGCGGGCGGGCGTTGTGGTGATTCACGCCCCGTCCGATACGAGCATCACCATAACCGCCGAGTGGACGGCGCCGGACGGAGTGATATGCACCGCGGAATGTGTGATCACCGTCCTGCCGACAGCCGAGCCCACGCCCGATGAGCAGGCGTAAGGTATCCACATTCCTGCCTCCGGGTATATAGTCAAATATTTTTGAGCCTGCGCGAAAAATTTCGTGCAGGCTCAAATTTTGTGCTTGATTGCAATGTCGGTTTCCTACTGCCGGATGTATAGCCGCAGAGCAGCCGATCCTCACCCAGGGATATGGTTTCCTGCCGCATCAGAAGAGAATGTTCGCCAATACTGACGAAAAAATGGTGCAGCGCCAAAGGGAGCTGCACCATTTTCAGCGTTAAGTATTTCTCTGTTTGTTTGCCTTAGGGCGAATCGGCCGGATCATTTACGGAATGTCGCGCAGAAGGATCAAACAGGATTATACATCCAGATAATACTTACATGCGCCGTAGATGCGGCTGCTTTCACCATAGTTGAATCTGACCTCAGCAAAGCTCTTATGTACGGCAGAGATGTCCATAACATAAGTTGTAGCATAGCCATAAGCTCTGTCGATGATCAGCTGAAGGGCCTGAGTGGTCTTCTCGATGCTGTAGCCATCCTTGGTAGCGGTGGTGTTCAGGAGGTTCTCCAGCTCCTCATCCTCGATGTAGGAGATGGTCTTGTCCTCAACAAGACCGTATGCCTTGCCGTATGCCTTCAGCAGACGGGCGATGGTGTAAACGCCATCACCGGCGGTGTAGAGGTAAATATCCCAACAGGAGGCATCCTTGACATAGTCGCTGAGAATCGCGTTGTCATAGGGCAACAGCTCTACGCTGACACCAATGGCCTGCCAGAAGCCCTGTACAACCTGGGACACGATCTTGTTCTTAGCCTGGCCGCCGTTGTAGATGACACGGATGGTCTCATTGTTGTAATTTGCCTTCTGCAGGTAGTCTTTGGCCAGCGCGGGATCATAGATGGTGTGGTAGCTTTCGATGCTGTTCCACTCATCCTGATAGTCGGAAGTGCCCACGGAAGAGGGGACTACGGCAACCATGTTGGTGCGGGCGCCCTGAGCGGTCTGAATGCCGGTGGAGTCGATGGCATACCAAAGAGCAAGACGCATGTTGATATCGCTCATGATGTTGTCTTCGCTGCAGTTGGGCAGCAGATCCAGTACGCGGGTGCCCATGTTGGTGTGCAGGTCACCAATGTCGTAATACTTGCCGCCCTCCATGAAGTCATCCAGGTCGGTGGTGGCAAGCTCACAGAAGTAGTTCTTGCCCTCTACGAAGGCCAGGGTGCGCATAGTGGTGTCGCCCACGTAATCCCAGTGGATGACGTCAACATTCTGGCCGGTGAGATGGGACCACTGACTTTCGTCGGTCTGCCAATAATCCTCGTTGACAACCAGGTTGACATTGGACTCAACGGTGTATGCATCAACGATGTAGGGACCGGTGCCCACGGGATCGGTGGTCATGTTGTTATGAGCCTCATAGGCTACCTGGGAAACGACCTGCACGCCGCTGAACATGACGGCAAAAGCAGTCAGGGAGTCAAGGGGCCGCTTGAGGGTGACGCGAACGGTTTTCTCGTCCACGGCCTCGATGCTATCATAGAAGCCGAAATCGGATGCATAGCCGCTCTCAACGAAGGAATTGTAGGAGAATACCACGTCATCTGCCGTGACGGGGTTGCCGTCAGTGTCCTTGATGTAGTCAAAAATCTCGAAGATAATGTGGGTGTCATCCTCATAGTGATAGCTCTTTGCCAGGCTGGGTTCAAACTCATCTACGCCAACGCGGACAAGCAGGAACTCATACACTGTGAACATCAGGGGGTACATTCTCTGCATCTGAGTGCTGAAGGGGCCGAGGGATGTGGGTGCGCCGGTGTTGACCTCACAGACATACGCAGCACGGTTGCTGGGGGTAGAAACGGGGCGAGAGGGATCGGGAGTCATTGTTTTCCACGGGGTAATGCCGCTCTCTTCCAGTGCTTCAAAGCCAGCCTGGGTTTCGGCCTGTGCATCAGCAACGGTGTTGCCACCAGAGCTGCCAGAGCTGCCGGTGCTGCCGGTGCTGCCGGTGCTGACGGTGCTGCCGGCGCTGTCAGCGGCACAGCCAGCCATCAGCAATGTCGCGGCCAAAGCCGAGGAGCCGAGACCGGCAAACTTAAGGAAGTCGCGTCTGGTCATTGCGTTCATAGTTTTAATCTCCTTTTTTATAATATTTTGATCCGTTCGCATCCGACGCGAAAAAGGATCTGTTAATGTATGCCATTGATATCTCTTGCTCTGCAGCAAGAGACAAAGTGATTGGGCAGAATCTCTTCCAGTTTCTGCGGCTCGTTGCACTGCTCCTGTGCGTAGGGGCAGCGGGCAAGGAAGCGGCAGCCGGGCTTGGGATTAATGGGGCTGGTCAGCTCTCCCTTCAACTGTACCATCTGCATGGGCTTGTCGATATCGATGGTGGGGATTGCGGAGAAAAGGGCTTTGGTATAGGGGTGAAGCATAACTTCAAACAGCTCATCCGTCTCACTCTTTTCCACCAGCTGTCCAAGATACATGACGCAGATGCTGTCAGAGATGTGTTTGACCACGCTTAGGTCGTGGGTAACAAACATATAGGCCATACCCAACTGATCCTGCAGGTCCATGAGCAGATTCAGAACCTGTGCCTGGATTGAAACATCCAGAGCGGACACCGGCTCATCGCAGACAATGAACTCAGGGTGCAGAGCCAGCGCGCGGGCGATGCCAACTCGCTGACGGCGGCCGCCGTCCAGTTCGTGGGGGTATGAGTATCTAAGGCGCTCGTCGATTCCGACCAACTGCATAAGGCGCTCCGCCTCTTCAATGCGCTCTGCCTTGGAATATTTGCCGGAGCGGCGCAGCGGCTCCTGAATTGTATAGTCGATGCTCTTGCGGGGGTTTATCGAGGAATATGGATCCTGGAAAACGATCTGCATCTTCTCGCGGGCCTCGCGAAGCTTTTTGCCGGTGACATGGGTAATCTCCTCACCGTTAAGGAATACCTGGCCGTCCGTGGCCTCCTGAAGGCGGATGATGGTGCGCCCCAGGGTAGATTTACCACAGCCGGATTCACCCACCACGCCCACGGTCTCCCCGCGGTTAATGGTAAATGAAACATCGTCAACAGCGTGGTTCAAGCCGGCGGGTACGTTGAAATACTTTTTTAGATTTTTCACTTCGATCAAAGGAGCCATATTTACACCTCCGATTTTGCATAGTGGCAGCTGCACAGGTGGCCCGGCGCAACCTCTTGCATGGCGGGCGCCTGCTCTGCACAGAGTTTAGTTGCTATTGGGCAACGAGGATGGAACGCACAGCCCTCCAACAGTCTGGTGGGATCCGGAGGCATTCCGGGAATGGAGGTCAGGCGCTCTTCGTGAACATCCAGCTTGGGCAGGGAATTGAACAGGCCCTTTGTATAAGGATGGCGAGTGTCCTTGAAGATATCTCTCTTGCTGCCGGATTCCACGATCCTGCCGGCATAAATTACCGCTACCTCGTCACAGGTGTTGGCCACGATGCCGAGATCGTGAGTAATAAGAAGCATGGAGGTATTGAATTTGATCTTCAGCTCGCGAATCAGCTGCAGCACCTGAGCCTGGATGGTCACATCCAGAGCAGTGGTGGGTTCGTCAGCCAGCAGCAGCTCCGGGTTGCAGGCCAGCGCCATGGCAATGACCACACGCTGTTTCATGCCGCCGGAGAACTGATGGGGATACTCTACCATGCGCTCGCGGGGAATACCCACGGTTTCCAGCATAACTGAAGCAGACTCCACAAGCTCGTCGTGTTTTGCGCCGCGGTTGTGCAGGGCCAATCCCTCGATGATCTGGTCGCCGACAGTCATAACAGGGTTGAGTGCCGTCATGGGATCCTGGAAAATCATGGCAATCTTGTCGCCGCGGATATTCAGCATTTCCTGCTCCGGCATGGTGAGAATGTCCCGTCCCTCAAGGAGTATCTGGCCGCCAACCACTTTTGCCGGGGGATCCGGCAGAATGCGCAGGATTGACTTGGCGATGGTAGTCTTGCCGGCGCCGGTCTCGCCCACCAGTCCAAGCGTGCTGCCCTTTTTAAGTTCAAAGGACACGCCGTTGACTGCATGGATCGTAGCGCTGTGCATGACATATTCCACAGTCAGGTCTTTTACAGAAAGAAAAGTCGAATCGCTCATTTTCGGTATTCTCCTCTCGTCAGTTTCTCAGCTTGGGATCCATGGCATCGCGCACACCATCGCCCATCAGGTTGATGGCCAGTACGCAGATACCCAGGATCAGGCCGGGGTACAATACAAGATGGGGATAGGAGGTGAGCAGTGCGGTCCCGTCGGAGAGCATAGCGCCCCACTCCGGTGTAGGAGGCTGTATGCCCAGTCCCAGATAGCTTAGTCCCGCGGCGCTGGTGATCGTCTGTCCGATGGACATTGTTGCAGCGACCAGCGTGGGAGAGATAACATTGGGCAGCAGGTGGCTGAACATGATCGCCCCCGGGCGGCAGTTAATGGACTGCGCCGCCTCGATATACTCCTTGCCTCGCTCAGCCAGTATCTGGGCGCGTGTCATTCGCGAGCCACGCGGGATACCGCCGATGGACATGGCGAGAATGGTATTGAAGAAACCGGGACCCAAAACTGTGGAAAGAATGATGGTCATCAGCAGACCGGGGATCGCATCCCAGATGTCACAGAAGCGCATTATGACCATGTCCACCTTCCCGCCGAAATAGCCGGAGATAGAACCCAGGACAACGCCGCCCACCTGGCCTACAGCAGCCGCCACAAGGCCGAGAGTCAGTGAATACTTGCCTCCGTACAGCAAGCGGGAGAACACGTCGCGCCCCAAAGCGTCCGCACCAAAAAGATGCTTGGAGTTGGGCGTGGCATACATACTGGTCAGATCCATTTCATAGGGGCCGTAAGGTGCAATCAACGGAGCCGCGAGGGAGGCCAGTACGATAAGTGCGAACACAATGCCGCCCAGACGGGCGCTGGGAGTGGCAAATACCCTGCGGAAAGTATCCTTGACGTTTGCCCAGAAGCTGTGCTCATTTTTGGCTTTCTTAAGAACATCTTCTTTTTTCAAAACTGTTTCCTGCATGTACTTACCCCCTTTTCTTTGCCGAGCTGGCGGCATATTGAGCCTTGATTCTCGGATCAATGGCCGCGTAAACAAGGTCAGTGATCAGCACCATCACCGCAGAGAAGACCGAGAAGAACAAGGCGCAGCCGCGGATGATCGGATAGTCACGCTTGCTGACACCTGTCAGCAAATATGTGCCAACACCGGGTATGGCAAAAACACGTTCCGTCAATGTAGAGCCCGCCACAATGTGGGATACGCGCCCGCCAATCATGGTGATAATAGGCAGCAGGGCGTTTGGCAGCATATGTTTGGTTATGATCACATTCTCATGCTGTCCCTTAGCCCTGGCCGTGGTGACGAAGTCCGCACGGATAACCTCCAGCATGGCTGAACGGGACTGACGGGAGAAACTGGCCAGGCCGCCAAAGCTGCCGCAAATAACAGGCAGAATGTAATACTGAATGCCGCCAATGCCGTAAGACGGCAGCCAGCCAAGCCGGATGGCAAAGATCAGAATCATCATGAATGCCACCCAGAAGCCCGGCAGGGAGATCAGCACCATGCTGAAAGCGATGATGCCGTAGTCCTGCCATTTGCCCCTGTTAAGGGCGGCCTGAACTCCAAGGGGAATACCAAGGCTAACAGAAATTACAATGGTAGAAAGGCCGATTCCGATGGTTCTGGGCAGACGGGAAACCAGTTCCTGCATGACAGGCACCTCGTAGTTCCATGACATTCCGAAGTCAAGATGCAGGAATACATCCGAAAGGAATTTTACCAGCTGCTGGAAATAGGGTTTGTCAATTCCCAGCTTTACCTGCATGGCTCTGATTTCTTCTACAGTGGCGCTCTCTCCCAACATCAGGGCAGCAGGGTCGCCAGGGATAAAATAGGTGATTGTGAAGATCAGAAATGCCACGCCGACAAATACGAATACCAGCATGAGCAATCGCTTACAAACATATCTCCACATAGACCTTACGCACCTCCTTCTACATTTTCACGGCCGGAACGAATGGCCGCCATAGGCCGGAACCCCCAATCCGCACTAAATACATGGGGCTGGCCGCCGCCACCTATGCAGCCGTCGGGACAGGCCAGGACGCGTATCACGTCATAATCATCGGCAGCAAGGTTCTGCAGCTGTCCCATTCCCTGCACAGTAATTGTGCGCAGGCGGCGTCCGTTCAGAACGTAAACACCCTCACCGGCGTCAGAAGCACCCGCCAGGCTCAGTGCTTCAACGATCAGGTCGTCAGAACCCGAGGGCTCAGCGCCGCCAAAGGCGTCAAAGGGCTCATCGCACAGTCTCTTCCAGGTGTGAACCGCGGTATAGCGGCTGACGCAGGCGCGCTTGATAAGCAGAGCCAGCTGACGCGTGGTCATCACCAGGTCGATGTCATTTCCGTATTTCTCTGCCACGCAGGCAGTAAAGTCGATCACATATACCTGCCGTCCCTCCGCTTCCTCAGCAAGGGTGCTTCTGAGTGCCTTGGCAAGGAGGGTATCCGGCGAAGCCACGCCGGACAGCCGCCCGCACAGCGCCGGCTTCATCCGACAGTAGCGGGCAGAGGCCGGGCAATCCGAGGTGAACAGCGGTCCTTCGCAAGCGGAAAGCTCCTGCGCCAGCTCAGCCGCGGCCAGGGAACGACCACAGCGGCTGTCCACGACCTTTCGGAAGCCCAGCTTATGCAGCATGGAAACCACCTTTCCGCTGTTGTCCGTTCCGGGCTTCTCCGAGAACAGTTCTCCCAGAGTTTTGCATACCTCCGGCGAGACTATGGCAACGGTATAACGGTCCGGGTCTTCCAGAACATGCAGAGCGATGTGCAGCTCATCCTGTTCCGTAAGTGCGCCGGTAGGACAGACCGAGATGCACTGACCGCACTGGATACAGGCGGTATTCTCAAGCGCACGGTTCATGCCGATGTGCGCATCCTCTCCGCGTCCGTAGACCTGCAGGATATTCATTCCCTGCATGCTGCAGGCAGCCACGCAGCGCCGGCAGAGAATGCATTTTGAACTGTCGTAGACGATACCGGCATCCCGCTCATCACGGGCAGGCGCCTTGTAACGCAGGGCGTACTTGCGCTCATCCATGCCCAGCTGGCGCATCATGGCGTGCAGTTCGCAGTCTGAATAGCGTTCACAGAACTCACAGTCCATACGGTGGTCGCTACAAATCAGATCCAGCGTTCTGCGGCGCATATCATTCAGTTCCTCAGACTGGGTAACTACCTCCATCCCTTCGGCGACAGGATACATGCACGCAGCAACCGGCCGGGGCGCGCCCTTAACGCTCACCATGCACATACGGCAGGCGCCGATCTTATTACAATCCTTCAAAAAGCAGAGGGCGGGTATCTCAATGCCGGCAGCCCTGGCTGCTTCCAGAATGTTGCTTCCCTTCGCAGCTGATACAACCTGACCGTCGATGGTTAAAGTAACAGATTCCATTTATTCCTCCCCCTTCATTCAAACAGTGCCCGGATCTCATCCGGGAAGTTGCGAATCGCGCTTAGCACGGGCGTTCCGGAAGCCTGTCCCAAGCCGCAAAGGGCGTTGGTCTGGATATAATTCAGCTCCTGTGTAAGTGCGGCAGCGTTCGGCAGTTTCTCTTCTCCCTTGAGTACCCGCAGAAGCTTTGAAATGCCCAACCGACAGGGGACACATTTTCCGCAGGATTCATCCGCAAAGAAAGTGTATGCCTCAATCAGCACATCCACTACGGACTCTCCGCCGCCGATAAAGCGGACGGCACCGGTTCCCAGGCTCATACCGGCCTGGCTGCAATTGTATATATCCAGCGGCACGTCAAGCACATTCGTACTCATAACGGAGCCGGAAGCGTTTCCGCCGATCAGCACGCCCTTGAGTCCGTCGGGATCGGTGCAGCCGCCGGCAACGTTCAACAGCTGGCGCAGCGTTATCCCGTACGGGAATTCATATACGCCCGGGCGCTGGACACAGCCGCTGACAGTGAAGAGCTTTGTACCGGGACAGGATTCGGTGCCCACCTCTTTATAGGTTTCCGCTCCCATGCTGAGAACGATCGGCACATTGGCGAAGGTCTCCGCATTGTTAATAACAGTAGGACATCCCCAGAGTCCCTCTGTGCCGGGATATGGGGGCTTGGCCGTAGGTTCGCCTCTGCGTCCCTCAATGTATTCCAGCAGGGCCGTTTCCTCTCCGCAGACATAGCAGCCGGCACCTATCAGCAGCTCCAGCTCAAAGCTGTAGCCGGAGCCCAGCAGGTTGGCACCCAGAAGGCCGGCAGCCCGAGTCTCCGCAACCGCTCTGTCCAGTGCTGCGAAGGCATCCTCATAACCGTCGCGGACATATATGTATCCTTTTTTCGCACCCACGGCCAGACCGCAGGCGGTCATGCCTTCGATAACGGCATAGGGGTTTGCCAGCAGCAGCGCCCTGTCCTTTCCCGTGCCCGGCTCTCCTTCAGCACCGTTCATCACTACATACTTCGTATCGGAAACGGTGTTGCGCACCAGGCGCCATTTGGCGCTTACCGGGAAGCTTGATCCGCTGCGGCCGGTAACCTTGGCGTAGTTGAGTACATCAATAACCGTTGCCGGACAGGAAACCAACTCTTCCAGTGCGGAATAGCCGCCCGCGTCACGGTAGGCATCAAGGGAATCAAACCGGTGCAGGATATAACGGGTTTCCCCCGTCTGGGAGGGATCATACACCGTGGCATCAGCGCAGGGTTCGGGCTTCTCCCCGTTAAAGGCGGTGTAAAAGCTGAGAACCGACTCAAGCTGCTGTACGGAAAGACCCGTAATTTCTGCCACAAGGTTGATTTCCTCCTCGCCAATACCCTGAAGCTGCTGCAGCTTCTTCAGTGCGGCGATCAGGCCGCCCTCTTCGATACAGGCGGCAAACATCGAGTAAAGTTCATCTTTCCTTTCAGTCACAACCATGCACCCCCTTATTTCTTGTATCCAAACGGGGCCTTGAAGAAAGTCTTTTCCGGGGAATCGTTAGCGCCGAGACGGAATATTCTCCCCGTCTCGCGGTCCTTAAACAGCACCCTCTGGTTGATAGGCAGGTTCATCCGCAGCGCGCCGGTACGGCAGGCCTCCACACAGCAGGCGCAGTACCAACACTCGTCCGGATAGACCACTACCGGGGGCTTGCCGTTAACAGGATTCGGCATAATCGTCTGCACCCGGCAGATATTCACGCAGGCGTTGCAGCCAATGCACAGATCCTCGTCAATGGAAACAGCCTGCGTAGGACCGGTGTGATTGGGTACCATATATACTTTCTTGCCGTCAGACATTAGCATCCGCCTCCTTCTGTGCGTATTCTTTAGCGCGGCATCTATTGTAGTTCTCCAGATAATCGGGAGCATAAGGCTCCTGCAGCCAGAATTTGGGATCGGCATAGGTGGTCTCGAATTTGCCGTCAATCTTGCGGTTGAAGATGAACTTGCGGGGATCCACTCCATCCTTCTCCGCCTGAATCTTGGAGATGCAGGCACGCATGAAAAGATCCGACACGGTAATTCGTGTATCGCACTCCAGAACTCTTGCCAGTTCATGAGGATTGCGCGCGTATGTCATCTTTGCCTCGGTCTGGCGGATGCTTTCCAGCCAATCCACGCCAAATTCCAGGATGGGAATCGTCAGATTCTGCGCACAGCAGGTCTGCATAACTCGGGCAGTGCCGCCCCAGAGCTCCTTCCAGCTGATATACGCCTCAGGGTCACCCTCTCTGCGAATGGGCGCGTAGACTCTCTCGTGCTCCGCCTTCAGCTGGGCCTCGTCGATCTCGCCGAGAGGCACCTCGTCGCAGTACTCGGCGGCGCGGTTGCCGGCATAAAAACCGGAGGAGCAGGCAAGAGCGCAGCCCTCAAGTCCGCTGTTGGCGCCCGCGGCGTAGACACCGTTTATGGTGGTCATCTGATTCCAGTCGGTCACCAGTTCACCCTGTCCGCTGCGCTCACTGCGCCAGGGCTTTACGGCGCCGGGCTCTCCGTGCATATTACCCATCCGGTTGTGGGATTCAATGGGAACCCAGAGCATATGCTTCTCAGGGTTGAAGCCGAGACGGGTATACAGATCGTACAGAGTGTAGCGGGTCTTGCCCTCGTTGCCCACCATCATGCCCCAGATGGAACGGCGTTCCTTCTCCGGCATGGAGGAGATGTCGGCCCAGAACGGCAGCTCAAACTCGCCGGCCTCAACGCGCTGAGCAAGGTCACGCACAATGTGGGGCGTGTCCTGCGTTCCCATGGTGTTGCCCGGGCCACCGCCGTGGAAGGCCTGACTTGGTGCAGGTATATTGCGGGCCAGCACATCCTCATGGGGCAGGATGTTACCCTCAGAATCCTCCCAGGGCAGCGGCTTGCCGTTGTTGTCCACAATTGTACAGGGATGCCAGGTGTTGCCCGCGCTGCCTACACCGAAGCGGGGCCACGCAAAGGGATGGCTGCTTCCGGCACCACCGTTTTTGAAGAAGCCGAAAACCTGTGCCCCGGCATTGTAGGCCATTGCCAGGCCGTCGCCAATCTCGTTGGGATCCCAGCGATAGCTGTTGCCCGTCATTTCCATGTTATAGATCCACATACTGCATGCGTACCCGGAGGCAAGAATTACAGTGTTTGCGTGGAACACATAGAACTCGCCGGTTTCCATGCTAAAGCCGGTGGCTCCCACCACACGGGTGCACTGCTTTCCGCCCTCAGTGAGCAGGCTGGTTATCATTACTCTCTCGAACAGCTGGCAGCCTGCCTCTCTTGCGCCGTCAAACAGCACCGGTTTGATGAAATTGCCGCCACGCAGCTTGATGCATACGGTCTCACGGTAATCGTAGGCACGCAGATACTTGGTCAGTGCCTCCTGCGTCATATGGCCGTCAAAAAAGCCATCTTCATCGCGAAGGGGCAGGCCCATCTTTTCCAGCTCCATCAGAGCCTCCCAAGTGCCCTTGTCTGCGATATAATCCCGGTGACCCAAGAAGTTACCGTTGCGCGGATTCTCCACCGCTTTCTCGATGTACTCCTCGGTTGTCATGGGACTGTTGGGATTCTCCAGAACCAGGTTCCAGTGATCCATGCCCGCTCCCCCGTTGCCGCTGCGCTTGATCGGTGCCTTGTCAGCTATACCGACCTTCTTTCCGCGCCGCGCTGCCGCAATACCGGCGGCACAACCGGCCAATCCGCCGCCAACCACAAGCACATCCAGCGTGACGGTGTTTACCTTGTCGTAGTCGATAGGATAAGGCCATTCGATCTGCTCACTTCCTAAGCCAAACTGGTTTGCCATACCTTCACTTCCTTTTTCTAGTATTCAGAGTTGACTGTTTTCGTGCCAATTATCCAGTTCTCATCTTAGCCAAATTGTATCATTTGATAATTATTAGCGTCAAATAGACGATTTTTATGTTTTTAAAGAACATTTATATTTGCCGTCCAATCCGCAAACGGCTATTGTAAAAACATAACACCTATTGTAAAATGTAATCATTCAAACTGTCATTATCGATTCTGCACCGCAAGTTCTGTAACAGCGGTGCAGATCCCGCCAAAATCACGGAGGATCGCGTTGAGTCTGAAGAGCTGGGCTGTCAATCGCCTGAAGAAAATGGATGCGGAGGACTCCGATGTCCGTCATAAACTGCTGCGCCGCTCGGCCTTTCACGATTATTTTGACGGCTACACGGAGATTATGGAGCCCGCAGCAACGAAGCGCGGCTTCAAAGTACGCAGAGTATACACAGCGCACTATTACCGGGCATCATTGACCGATAGACAGTGGTTGCTGCGCAAGGTGCTCTACTGCACCCTCTACCTGCTGTCCGCCGCCGCACTGGGCTTGGCCGCATGGCAGGATACCCCCTGCAACTACGTGTGGTACTGCACCATGCCCCAGGCGATGACCCTTGGCCTGCTGGCTTTGTTGCTGGTGTCCCTTATAAACTACGCGGCAGCACCCCGTGACCTGAAACTGCGAGATTTCAAGCAGGGTGTTCGCCGGGTGCAGCTGTATTCGCTGCTCACTGCAGCGGGGGCCGCTTTGACCGCCCTGGGTGCAGCGGCAGCAATCCTGCGTTATCGAGCTGTCACGCAGCCGTTGGGCGCGGCCCTGGTGCTGTCAGGCTGTCTCATCTGCGCTGCAGCCTGTTTCTGTGTGAACAGATTGGAAGGGAAAGTTGAGTATGCAGTGGTGTCCAATCCGGCGGCTCAATCCAACGGTCAGCCGGGATTCCAGGTTAACGAATTGTGATGCACAGCATGCGCCGGCCTATTTGAGAGGAGGCTTACTTTGGAAATTTATCAACTGCTTTACCTGAAGGCAATTGTCGATTGCCGAAGCTATTCCAGAGCTGCGTCCAGTCTCTTCGTGACACAGCCTACCCTTTCTACCGCCATCAAAAAACTGGAGACGGAACTGGACCTGCCCCTGCTCCGACGGGAGAACCGGGAGATCCGCCTTACCGAGGCCGGCGAACAGATCTACCCCTATTGCCTGCGCATTCTGGAGGGGCACGACGAGATTCTGCGCATTGCCCACTCCTATCGGAATGAAGAGCCCCCTCCTATGCGGCTCCTGGTGCCCTATTCCTTTCACAGCCGCTTTATCCTTCTCTCCAAGACCCTGTTTTACGAACTTTTTCCGGAGACTTCCTTTGATATCTCTGCCATAGGCGTACTTGCCCCGGGTTCCCCCAGGGAGTATTTGCAAAAGGGAAACTTCGATTTGATGATAAATTCAGTGAGAATCGAACTGCCCGCCAACGGCTACGAAACCTGTTTCTACCGAAATCTGGAGTATTTCCTCTATATGCCAAAGGATCATCCCCTGACCCAACACCGGTCGATCACGCCGGAGATGTTGCGTGGGGAGCGCGTTATCAATGGCCGCAGCCGGGAATTGGGCGGCTTATTCTCTACTTATTTTGACCGTTTCCAGATGGGCGATATCCTTACAGAAGAGAAAAATCAACTTCCGGAGGTATATCTGCATCTGGTTGGCAGTGGTCTGGGGCTGGCCCTGATGCCGAAACAGGATCTGCTGCCGGAGAACATCACCTTCCGCCCCTTGTCCCCGCCGTTGGAAGATTCTTTGATGTTTGTGTATCCGAAGAACAGCCGTGTAAACCGGGATGTGATAAAACTGGTGCGTATACTGCAGGAACTGAACGGATCCGCTCCGGATTGAGAATCGGAGGCAGCCGTTTTCAGGCAGCGGGAACTTCTTCGCACAAATCGCGTGACCGTGCGCCCTCCCGTCCCTGCCTTCCCGCGCAAAGTGACCGCATCCTCCATCTAAGCGCGAATGTAAACTCAGGCAGGTTTATGCATACCGATACGCCGCCCCGAAAAGAGAAGCCTTTGTTGTCAGTTTTTCTTATCGGGGCATTATCATTATCGCGAATGCAATGATTTTTTCGTGCAGGCTCAAATTTTGTGCTTGACAAAGTGCGGATAAAACAATATAATAAGTAGGCTCTTTGAAGTTAATAAAGGCACCCGATCGGTATGGAGAAGTCGCGTAGCCCGGTCGAGCGCGCACGATTGGAAATCGTGTATACCCCATAAGGGTATCGAGGGTTCGAATCCCTCCTTCTCCGCCAAAGAAAAACACCCCACTATGGGGTGTTTTTTCTTTGGTAAGTATGCGAGGGTGAGAAGCCGCGCAGCGAAGCGGCGAGGGCGCGGGGAGCGCATAGTGCGACCGAGTGCCCTTTAGGGGTATTCGAATCCCTCCTTCTCCGCCAGAAAAGAACCCACATTTGTCTACTAAGGCAAAAGAGGTTTTCGCTTTACTTCTAGTGTAGTTTATGCTACGCTATTATAGAGGTGATATTATGAAAAACAAAAAGATCGAAATTCCATCACTAATCGTGCAGTGTATGTATGGAATCCTTTGCCTGATTGATATTATCCTTTGCCTCGTTTATCGGGGTAACTATGACAGTTCTTATGGCCGCACATTGGCATATTTTGTGCTTGACTATACTTGTGTTCTATTCTTTTTACCTGCAATGCCGGCTGGGGCAATACTGAATCTTTGCGCTCTGCGCAAAAGGCGATTGGAAGGTCAACCCTATAAAGGATGGTTGGTATGGACGATACTTTCACCTGTTGTGTTCATTGTGTGCTTTTTGGCGGCGGAAATGGTTTTTATCGCAACAACCGGTGGCGTTTAACCTATACATCCATAAAATTTCAACCCAATTAGCACCTAATCGCTTTTTTACCCCCATTTACGCACCGTTATACTGCTCTTACGCAGAAAAGAACCCACATTTGTCTACGACAAGTGTGGGTTCTTTTCAACGAAATAAATCCCTTGCGGGATTTGTGAAATACCGCTTCGCGTTATGAAATAGCTGACGCTATGAAATACGCTGCGGCGTATAAGGGATTTATTTTATTTCACATTTTGCCGCTAAGGCAAAATATTTCATAATCCGCAGGATTATTTCATATTGCGTAGCAATATTTCATTCACTAGGCTATAATATTCACAGAGGTGAGGACTATGAAAGAAAATAAACTTGTCGACTTATCTGTGGATTTTGCCATTAAGATAATTAAGCTCTGCGAAACGATCAAAGGACATTATTCCCTTGTGAATCAATTGGAACGTTCAGCCACTTCAATCGGTGCCAACATTCATGAAGCAAATTACGCCCACGGGAAGCCTGACTTTATTGCAAAATTACAAATTGCTTTGAAGGAATGCTACGAAACGGAATATTGGCTTGAATTGTTTGTAAAGTCCGATATTCTGAATAGAGAAACAGCAATAGATATTTATAATCAGTGTGGAACGATCCGTCGTATCTTAATTGCTTCCATCAATACCGCAAAGGAGAATGTAAAGTGAAAATTTCCATCGATGAACTGCAGGCATATCTGGCAGACCGTTACTGTGGTTGGG
>JAZUPH010000041.1:0-4635 GCA_045605145.1 Oscillospiraceae bacterium
CTTTCTATGGGCGAAGAGAGCAGAAAAAAGAATATTGCCGTCGGTCTGCTGGCCCATGTTGACGCGGGAAAGACCACCCTGGGTGAGGCCATGCTCTACTGCTCCGGCGCGATACGCAGCCTTGGGCGGGTGGATCACGGCAGCGCCTTTCTGGACACCTTTGCCCTTGAGCGGCAGCGGGGCATAACCATATTTTCCAAGCAGGCGGTGCTGCGCTTTGACGGGATGCAGGCCACCCTGCTGGACACGCCCGGTCACGTGGATTTCTCCGCGGAGATGGAGCGCACGCTGGATGTGCTGGACTGCGCCGTCCTGGTGATAAGCGGCCCGGCCGGGATACAGAGCCACACCATGACGGTGTGGAAGCTGCTGAGAAAAAGGAATATCCCCACATTTATCTTTGTGAACAAAATGGATCTTCCCGGCACGGACAGGGAGGCCGTACTGGCCCAGCTGCGCCGTGACCTGAGCGAGGGCGTGGTGGATATCGAAAACGGCGACACCGAGGCTGTTGCGCTGGGGGACGAAGCGCTGCTGGAGGAGTATCTTTCAGAAGGTACACTGTCCGATGAATCGGTGGCCGCCGCCATACAGGGCGGGCGGCTGTTCCCCTGCTGGTTCGGCGCGGCGCTGCGCCTCGAGGGCGTGGAGGAGCTTCTGCGCGGTGTCATGCGCTGGGCGCCCCATTGCGGCGGCGGCGATGAGTTCGGCGCACGGATATTTAAAATTTCACGGGATGAGCAGGGCACGCGCCTTACCCATCTTAAAGTCACCGGCGGCGTACTGCGGGTGCGCGACACCCTCAGCGGCCCGGATTGGGAGGAGAAGGTCACCCAGCTGCGGGTCTACTCCGGGGCGAGGTACCGCCCCGTGGATGAGGCGCTGCCCGGCGATGTGGTGGCGGCAGTGGGGCTGAGCCGTACCGCGCCCGGACTGGGTCTGGGTAGTGAGCATGAGGCCGCGCCCCCGTCACTTGAGCCGGTGCTGACCTACAGCGTGCTGCTGCCCGAGGGCTATGACCCGCTGCGGGCGCTGGCATTCTTCCGCCAATTGGAGGAGGAGGACCCCATGCTGCGCGTGGACTTCAACGAGCGGCTGCGGGATCTGCGGGTGCAGCTTATGGGCCCGGTGCAGCTTGAGATACTGCATCAGCTGCTTCTTGACCGTTTCGGGCTTGAGGTGGGCTTCGGCCCGGGCACCATACTCTACCGGGAGACCATCGCCGACACGGTGGAGGGCGTGGGGCATTATGAGCCGCTGCGCCACTATGCCGAGGTGCATCTGCTGCTTGAGCCGGCTGCACGGGGCAGCGGCATACGCATCGCCACCGCCTGTTCTGAGGATAAGCTGGCACGCAACTGGCAGCGGCTCATCCTCACCCACATTGCCGAGCGGCAGCACCTTGGCGTGCTGACCGGCTCACCCATAACAGACATGACCATCACCCTGATGAGCGGCCGGGCCAGCCTGAAGCATACCGAGGGCGGCGACTTCCGCCAGGCCACATACCGCGCCATACGCCAGGGTCTTATGAAGGCACAGTCCGTACTGCTGGAGCCGTGGTATGAGTTCCGCCTTGAGGTTCCCCACAGCGCGGTGGGGCGGGCGATGACCGACCTGCAGCGCATGGGCGCCAAATTCGACCTGCCGGAGGCGGCGGGCGATATGTCCGTCATCTGCGGTACGGCGCCGGTAGCCGCCATGGGTGAATATCCGAAAGAGGTGACCGCCTATACCCGCGGTCTGGGTCGATTCAGCGCCGCGCTCCATGGCTATGAGCCATGCACAGCACAGGACGCGGTGGTGGATGCCATGGACTACGATCCCGAGGCAGATATGGACAATCCGCCGGACAGCGTTTTCTGCAGCCACGGCGCGGGCTACACCGTCAAGTGGTACGACGTGGAGGCGAAGATGCACCTGCCCTCCTGCCTTGAGCCGGAGCCGGAGGAGCCGGAGCCGCTCAGCGGCCCGGTGAACCGACGGGGCAGCATCACAGCCACGGATAAAGAGCTGATGCAGATTTTTGAGCGCACTTACGGCCCGGTGAAGCAGCCCGCGCCCCAGCCGCGCCGCAGTGAGGCACGGCCCGCCGCGGCATCAAAGCCCTACACCGCCGCGCCCCAGCCGCAGGGTCCGGAATACCTGCTGGTGGACGGGTATAACATCATCTTCGCCTGGGATGAGCTGAAAAAGACTGCGATGCAGAGCCTTGACCTGGCCCGCACGCTGCTCATAGACCGGCTGCAGAATTATCAGGGCTTTCTGCGCAGCCCCGTCATCGTGGTGTTCGACGCCTATAAGGTCAAGGGCGGCGTGGGCTCGGTGGAGCGCATGGGCGACTTCAGCGTGGTCTACACCAAAGAGGCGGAGACGGCGGATATGTACATCGAGAAGGTCACCCGCCAGCTTGGCAGAAAGCACCGCGTCCGCGTTGCCACCTCGGACGGGGTGGAGCAGATGATAATCCTGGGCAACAACTGCCTGCGCCTGTCGGCGGAGAACTTCCGCAAGGAGCTGGAGGCGGCCGAGGGCGATATACGCAGCATCCTGTCAAAGCAGCGCTGAGGCGAAAGGCGACCTAAGAGGGTGCAGAATCGTTCCCCCCTTCCACCATGCTTCGCATGGTCCCCCTCCCCCGTAGGGGAGGCTATTCAGGGTGCGCAACAACAAATATAGCCCGGACGGGTGTATCCGTCCGGGCTTTTAATTTATATCTTTGCATTATATAAAGTTTTATTCCTTCGCCGGCTTGAAAAGATGCTCACGCCTCTCAAAATAGGGTCTGTTGACGATTATCATCACAAGGGTGGCGATCTGCTCACAGGCGACAAAGGGGCTGATGCAGAAGCCGTGGAGCACGAACGACAGCACCAGATGGTAAACCATCGACGCGCCAAGGTCTATATAGTGCAGAATGTGCAGGCACTCGATGCCGTCCTTATGAAAACCGGCAAGGCGGAAGCGGGTGACGATGGCAAAGACAGCCATACACAGCAGCACCGCACCCACAAAATAGTCCATGATGTGCATCCACTCGCCGTATTGGGCGTGGGCCTGCTGCATGGTGTAGCCCACGATGGTGTACTCATGCCCGTGGATTATCTCAATACCGCTGAATGCGTCCAGCGCCGCCTGTATAAACAGAATGATGTGGATCTGCACCTTGAACCAGCCCATTTTCAGGCCCGGCTGTGTGCAGACCGTGCTGTTACTGTATCCCATGTTATATGTCCTCTTTTTCGGCGGAAGGCCGGCGCAATTTGTGCTTCGGAACATATTCCGGCACGCCTGCTCTGTCTCCGTCAGATTTTGTGTCCTTGATTATAGCACTGTGGGCGAAAAATAAAAGATTCAAAATCACGTTTTTTTCGCGGAAAAGGCCGGCGTTTTTGGGGGATTTTTCACTGTTCCCGGCAGCAAAAAGCGCCATCTGCCATAGGGCAGGCGGCGCTTTCTTCATTTAGTATGTAATTACTCCTCGCCCTCGGCCTTTTTGAAGATGACGAAGCGCTGGATAAACCAGCTGGCTACAAAGCAGATAACCTCAACAATCACCTTTGCCATCCACTTGATTGGGAGAATGTACTTTACGATAAGGCTGAGTATGACGGTGTTGACCGCAAGGATAGCCGCCGCCAGCAGGAAGTACTGCAGGGCGGTTTTCGCCACATCACCCTTCTTCTGGAAGACAAGGCGCTTGTTGACGGTGTAGTTGAACACCGAGCTTATCACGCGGGCCGCCACATTGCTGATGACCACGCTCTGAGCAAGGCCGCCGGTGATGAAGGTGAAGAGATTAAAGAGGACAAAGTCCACCACGAAGCTGGCGATGCTGGACGCGCAGAACTTAAGTATGTCTTTATAAATGCGTATTGAGTCCTTCAGCGGGTTGAAGTGACTGCTTTCATTATCATTCAGGTACACGGTCTCTATCGGAACCTCCACTATCGGGATACCGTCCCGCGGACACTGCAGGAGCATGGTCATCTCATACTCATAGCGGTCACCGGGGATGGTGAGCATATATTCAAGGCTGTCCATATGGAAGGCGCGCAGCCCGGTCTGGGTATCGGTGACCTTGCTGCCGGTGGCCAGGGAGTAGACAAAGCGGGTCATTCCGTTGCCGAAACGGCTGCGGAAGGGAATCTTGCCGGTGAAAGCGCGGCTGCCGATGACCAGTGAGCGGCCCAGAGCCGCCGACTTTTTCACCACGCGCATGGCGTCATGCACCTTGTGCTGCCCGTCGGCATCCATGGTGATGATGATGTCCGTATCGGGGAAGTACTGCTTTATGTAAACCATACCCCGGCGCATGGCATAGCCTTTGCCGTGGTTTTCGGTATAGCCGGTGACTGAGGCAAGGTCGCGCGCCTTGTCGAACAGGGGCGCGAAGTCCGGACCGCTGCCATCGTCAACGATGACGATGTTCCAGTCCGTTTTCTCCTTCAGCTCACACAGCAGCTCGATCATGGTGTCCTCCGGCTCATATGCCGGGATAAGGACGGTGGTCTTTTTTTCCACAATGCACCTCCGCAATTATGCCGCTTATGCGGCCGGTCTCGGGGTATAGCTATGTTGGTTTGAATTTCATACCGCAAAACCGCGATATCCGTGATATTGTACCGCGTTTTG
>JAZUPH010000042.1:0-2959 GCA_045605145.1 Oscillospiraceae bacterium
GCCCACTTCGCTCCACTGCCCGCTTACTGGGTCGAGCCGCTCAACGATGTAGCCGTAGACGCCCGGCACCCGCTCCCACGAGAGGGAGACCGTATGATCGTCGGCACTGTACACAGCCGTAAGATTCTGTACCTTATCGGGGGTGGTGATATAGCGGATATCCATATCCACATCGCCGCTTATCCCGGCAACAGAACCCGTGGCACTGTACTGCCAGTATTCGTATCTGCCGGAATAGTTGGTCTGCATACGCCAGTGGGCAAGCCACACACCGTAACCCGCCTCATCCAGAATGCCGGCCATGTCATCCTGATACAGGTGGCCCTTGCCGGCATACACCATGGCGGTAAAGCCCGCCTCTTCAATGCGCCTGCAGAAGGCAAGGCAGATGGCGGCATGCTCCTCACCGGAGAGGGCGGCATCCGCAAGGCGGCCGATCTCTTCGCCCTTGTCATTAACCGGCACTTCAAAATCAAGGAACACGGGCAGAGTCATCCTAAGGTCGCCGATAAGACCGATGAGATACTCGGCCTCTTCCACGGCCTCTTCCGGGGTGGTACTCTGGCAGTAGAAGTAGCAGCCCACATCAAGACCGGCGGCGATGGCGCCCTCCATGTTCCGGCGGAAATAATCGTCCTCATTCAGCGTGCCCTCGGCCCCGTAGCCGCGGAAGCCGGCGCGCATGATGGCAAACTGTATACCCTCGTCTGCCACCGCCTGCCAGTCGATGTCCCGCTGCCAGCTTGACACATCAACGCCGTAGGCCATTGCGTCACAGTTCTTGTCCCACTTGGCATAGAGGGTGATGTCCTCCGTCAGCTCACGGGAAAAGTCAAACGGCACCTCAAGATCATCATCGGCGTACCAGCCGGCGAAGGTCTGATCCACCCTTGTAGGCGGCTCAGGCTCACTAAGGGCGGTGCCGATGGGGATGTCGGAGACGGGCATTTCACTGCCGCCCCATGAGTCGTAGCTTATATACACGATTTTCGTCCACGCGGCATATAGCCTGGTGTCCTCCACCGCGGCAACGCCGGGGGTATAGGCGTACATGGCGCTGCGGTCGGTAAACCAGCCGTCAAAATAGTACCCCTCCCGCTGGGAATCCTCCACATCGGGCATCGGATCGCCCCATGGGATATGCACTGTCTCCGGCTCCTGTCCGCCGTTGCCGCTAAAGGACAGGCTTACGGGCGCATGGATATGGATCCAGCGGCTGCCGCTCCAATCGGCACCGAGGACGGCATCCTTCTCACCGGAGCCTGCCTGCAGCCGGTGTACACCGGCGGTATTCAGGCCATCTTCCGCACTTAAGGCGGCGTTTCCGCCGTGGGTGACGATGTCCGCACCCTCTTCCACGGTGACGGCACCCGTGACATAAATGCCGGTGTCGCTGCCCCAGACGGTGAGTGTGCCCTCACCGATGATATGCAGATCCCCGTAAACGAGGATGCCGAAATGCTCACCAAGGAGGATATTGTCCCCCTCCAGCCGTATTGTCAGATCGCCCCTGGCGTATATGGCCGAGGTGTTGTGGTTTTGGGAAACCGTGGCGTCGGAGAGTACCAATGCCCTTTCCTGCCGGTCGTAGCTGATGCGGCCATGGCCGGCCAGCACTGCGCTGTCGGATGATGGCAGCTTGGTTATATCCACGCCGTTTGCCCACAACTCCGCAGGGTTTAGGAGCATTACCGGCACGGCGATCACCACCGCGATGGCCGCCACCAGCAGTATTATCTTTATGATCTGCTGTTTTGTTATCTTTATCGTCATATTATCTCCGTTCGGAGGGCAAATACCCCCGCGGGGAACATTTACTTCTGCTCAACTATCACTATCGACTCAATGACCGGCTGGTAGCCCGGGGGTACCGTGCCGTTGTTGTCGATGACGATGGTGCCGGCGCAGATGGCGTCCACCACCTCCATACCCTCGGTGACCATGCCGAAGGCGGCATAGTTACCGTCAAGGAAGACGCTGTCCTGATGGACGATGAAAAACTGGCTGCTTGCACTGTCATACAGCTGTGAGCGGGCCATGGAGATAACGCCCCTTGTGTGGGACAGGTCGTTCTTCACGCCGTTGGCGCTAAACTCACCCTTTATATTGACGCCCGAGCCGCCGGTGCCGTTGCCCTGAGGGTCGCCGCCCTGTATCATAAAGCCATTTATAATACGGTGGAAGGTCAGCCCGTCGTAAAAACCGCTTTGCGCCAGACGTACGAAATTATCCACCGTTTTGGGCGCTACATCGGGGTAAAGTTCAACAACGATGGTACCGTAATCCTTCACCACGATGGTGGCTGTAACCGTCTCTTTCCCGCCGCAGGCCGTAAAGCACAGGCACAGCAGCATTATCGCCAGCAAAAGGGCAATGCGTTTCATTATTATTCCTCCGTATACGATCATTATCACTCGTCCCCACCGCAGCGCGTCAGGGATTAGATTATATCACAGCCCGCCCTGCCATTGCAACCGCGCGAAGGCAAGGCAAAAGGCCGCCGCAGCACCGTTTTCCCGATGCCTGCAGCAGCCTTTGTCACTGTGTTATTACGGCAGATAGCCCAGCGGGTCAACATTTGAGCCGTTTATGATTATTTCAAAATGCAGGTGCGGGCCGGTGCTGTTGCCGGTGGAGCCGGTCACGCCGATCTGCTGTCCCTGCGACACCCATGTGCCGGCGCTGACGTTCAGCGAGCTCATGTGGGCGTACAGCGTTTTGCTGCCGTCACCGTGATCAATGACCACATAGTTGCCGTAAGAGCTGCTGTAAGTGGCGGTGGACACATAACCGGCCTTTGATGCCTTAACGGGTGTGGAGTAGTAAACACGGCCGATGTCGATGCCGCGGTGGTATGTGCTGCCGACGCCGTTTGTCTCTTCGGGAGAGCGGTAGCCAAAATAAGAGTTTATCGTTCTGCTGGACACGGGCCAGATATAGCCGCGGTAGGCGTCAAGAT
>JAZUPH010000043.1:0-11045 GCA_045605145.1 Oscillospiraceae bacterium
GACGATGCGCTTATACTGGCCGAACATATAGCCCACCTCGCGGGAGCCGACGCCGATGTCGCCGGCGGGCACGTCGGTATCGGGGCCGATGTGACGGTACATCTCGGTCATAAGGCTCTGGCAGAAGCGCATGACCTCGCCGTCGCTCTTGCCCTTGGGGTCAAAGTCACTGCCGCCCTTGCCGCCGCCCATGGGCAGGCCGGTAAGGCTGTTTTTGAAGGTCTGCTCGAAGCCCAAAAACTTCATAACAGACAGATTTACGCTGGGATGGAAGCGCATACCGCCCTTGTAGGGGCCGATGGCGGAGTTGAACTGGATACGGTAGCCGGTGTTCACGCGCACTTTGCCGCTGTCATCCACCCAGGGGATGCGGAAGATGATGGTGCGCTCAGGCTCTACCATGCGCTCGATAATGCCGGCCTTTTCATAGGCGGGGTTAGCCTCAACCACGGGGGCAAGAGACTCAAGCACTTCTTTAACTGCCTGCAAAAACTCCTTCTCGTGGGGGTTCTTTTTGCACAGGTCAGTATATACACCGTTGAGATATGCATTGTTGATTTCCATATTGACCACCTTTCATGCGGACTTATGCCGCTGCAGTTCAAATAACACAGCCCCAGTCTCAGGGACTGGGGCTATTATATGCTTTGCCGGGTTAAATTGCAACAGTTTTGCAGCAATTATATGATGCGAAAATCATATTTTTACAATTTTCACAATCATACGCCCATTCTGCGGGCAGTTTTTGAATGTTTTTATGGCTGCCTCTTGCAATATTCGGGCCGTGCAGCTTATCAGAAGCCCAGGCCCATGCCCATGCCGCCGGTGATGGAGGCCATGCCGCTCTCCATTGCCGCGTCCGCGGTACGCATCGCCTCATTGACGGCGGCGATGATCATATCGCTGAGCATTTCAACATCATCGGGATCCACGGCTTCGGGATTTATCTCCAGCTTCAAAAGCTCATGCTTGCCGCTGACAGTGGCGGTGACCATGCTGCCGCCGGATGATGCGGTGTATTCCTGCGCCTGCAGCTCCTCCTGCTTTTTGAGCATATCCTGCTGCATCTTCTGCGCTTTCTTGAGCATATCCATGTTTACGCCGCCGCCATAGCCGCCGCGTCCGCCGCCGCCGTAGCTGCCGCCTCTGAATCCGCCTTTTGCCATAATTATCTTCCTTTCTTTATGTGTATGTTGTCACTTATCTTTATATAACGCAGCGCCTTTTTCAAGCGCCGCGATGGGATGGCTAAGCACTCAGCCGAGGCCCTTCAGCTTAAGCAGATTCTCAAGCTCGTCCATGCTGCGCTTTTGCACCTGTGGCGTGGCAAGTGCCATGGTAACCACGGCGGGCTTGCCCGTGACCTGCGTCACCGCCTCACCAAGGACAGAACGCACCTCTTCCCTGTCCAGGTAGTCCAGCGTGCCCTGGGCGTATATGCCCAGCTCCAGCCGGGCGCCGTTCAGCTCGGCACGGAAATTCGCCGCGTTGGAAAGGTATATCCTCGCCAGCCGCTCCAGCCGGGGCTTTGCCGCTTCAAATATCGCGGACCAGCCGCCTTTATCTCCGGCAGCGGGCTGGGTGGGAGTGGGCTGCTGTGCCGCCGCTTCACGAACAGGCGCTGCGTTGGGTGCAGTACTCACCGGACGGCGCTCCGGCTCGGCCCGGCGGGCGGGCGGGGCAGGCGCCTTGGGTACAGGCCGGGGCTCCGGCGGGTCATCACGCCAGGGAAGATCCTCCTGCTCGGGCTTTGCCGCCGCTGCAGGACGGGTGGGAGCGGGGGTTTCATTTGTTATGTCAACCGGCGCAGATGGGGCGGCGGCGAAATTGCCGTTTCTGAGCGCCTCTTCCAGCTTTTCAACGCGGCTGTAAAGGGCGGCGGGAGCATCGTCCAGCTCCTCACGGCAGATGCGGATAATGCACAACTCGGCAACGGTCCGGCGCCCGGCATTGCGGTACATCTCTGCCACGGCGGACTGCAGCGCGTTGATACAGCCGGTGAGTCGGGCAGGGCCGAAAGCCTTGGCACAGCTTATGACCAGATCACGGTCGTACATGCCGCTAAGAAGATTTGTATTTCTGTCGCGGGTGACGCGGACGATAAGCGCGTCACGCATAAGGCCGCTCAGCTCGCCGAGAACGGAGGCCATGTCCTTACCCTCACGCCACAGGCCGTCCAGAACGGACAGAGCCGTACCGGCGTCACCGGCGGCGATGGCGTCAAGAAGGCGGCGGGTGCCGTCATTACCGGCAAGACCCACAGTGTCGTTGACCCGCTGGGTATCGATCGTACCCTCCCAGGCGCACTGGTCAAGAAGGCTCAGCCCGTCACGAAGAGAACCCTCGGCAAGCCGGGCGAGCAATGCGGCGGCATCCTCGGTAAGGCTCATCCCCTCCTGGGCGGCGACATACTCCATCCTGCGGCGCATGCTGTCGTCGGAAATGCGCTTGAACTGGAAGCGCTGGCAGCGGGAGAGAATGGTGGCCGGCACCTTGTGCAGCTCAGTGGTAGCAAGGATGAATATAAGATGAGCCGGCGGCTCTTCCAATATCTTCAAAAGCGCGTTGAAGGCACTGGTGGAGAGCATATGTACCTCGTCCACGATGTAAACGCGTTTTTTCACCTCTGCCGGGGAAAAGACAGCCTCTTCCCTAAGGGCGCGGATGTTGTCAACGCCGTTGTTGGAGGCGGCGTCCAGCTCTTCAACATCCATGACGGCGCCGCTCTCAATGCCCAGACACGAAGGGCAGCAGTTGCAGGGGTTGCCGTCGATGGGATTTTCGCAGTTGACGGCCCGGGCCAGTATCTTGGCGCAGGTGGTCTTGCCCGTGCCGCGGGTACCCACGAACAGATAGGCGTGGGAGATCTTATCCTCACGCACCTGGCGCTTCAGGGTCTGGGTGACATGCTCCTGCCCCACCACGTCATCAAAGCTGCGCGGACGCCATTTGCGGTAAAGTGCCTGATACACGGTCTGCCTCCTTCTTATGGGAAATTGCCCCGCGGGCGGAAATGGATATGGAAAGTGCGCCGCCCGACAAGACCGCACACCGGCCTTTGACAATCCCTGTATGACCGCTTCGATACCCTTCAGCTCCGGGTCGGTAGCCTCGCGGCACACCCAGGGTTCCGCTTAATGCTGCTCGGTTCCCCGCCTGACATGGTTCACAGTCCTGCGTTGCGCAAGACCGACCCTTCAGCGCTGTCAGATAAAGGCTGCATCACACAGGAAAGCCGGGGGCCGGGATCATCCCCGCTGTAGCGGATTGCGAGTACAGGGCACCGCTAGCTCCCCGATCAGTGCGGCCTTGTCAGGCGGCGCACCTGACAAAGCAAAAAAGCCTTCGCCCATGGCCGTCCATGGACTTTCACCATGGTATTATAACCCATGGGTCAAATTTTATCAACCATAATTTTGCCCGTTCACGGTTTGTTTTTCTTTTCGCCGTACAACGGCTGTGGTATAATTGTCGGGCAGTGAGGAGTGGATGGATTGGCAATGTTACACAGCTGTCCGTAGGGAGCGCTGCAAGTTTGCATGTCATTGCGAGGAGCGAAGCGACGTGGCAATCCGTTTTTTCTCCTGCGCTAATTTTGTGGCCTGCGCCGCACATAAGGCGCGGATTGCCACAGCCAGTCTGCGGACTGGTTTCGCAATGACAGGCTGACCTGATAAACACCGCACATATCCCTGCAATTTTGCGATCTTAAATGTCATTGCGAGGGAGTGTCGGAAACACGACCATGGCAATCCCCATCCCCGTCCCTTATGAGCAATTATGCACACATACCGCAAGGTGGAGGCTTGCTCCCGGCTCCTGGACCGTGGCAGCGCATCGCGGGCAATTCGCTAATCACCCCTACGGCTTTCTTTGTCAGCTTTGCATTAAGTGCCGCTATGTCACTGCGTTCCGAGCGGCACTAAAATTCTGAGGAACGTAGTGACGAAGAATCTTAACCGATACTGCACTGCAAAAAGATCCTTCGCTTGCGCTCAGGATGACAGGGGTGCGGTGCATTTTGCAGACCATTAGAGACAATCAATCTTTCAGCCACCCACACGGCATACAAAACGCCGCCCGAAGCAACCCCGGGCGGCGTTGGTAAACGTTCGATTTTACATGCCCTGTCCAAGAGCATCTGCAAGGGCATTTATTCCATTGACAACACGGTCGTATGGGTCAGCAACAGCCTCGTCTTCGAAAATGCTTTCGATATATGCCGTGTCAATGTTGGGCAGATCCTCACCGGCCATGTAAACATACGCATCATTCAGGTCTGCATCGTACAACACATATACCAAACACTCAACCGCGCCGCCATCCTCAGCAACAATGTTGGGCGCAAACGCCTCAGCCCGCTCCTGTGCGCTTTGCTGTGAGGGTTCTTCCCCCTCCAGCGCCTTATGCAGCTCAACGCGAACCGTCCAGCCCCTTTCTCGCGCCATATCGCCGAAGCTGCCTTCTATCAGGTCGCCTATCGGCGCTTTTTCGCCGGTATTGCCAAGTCCGTAATATCCCCACACCGCGCCGCCATTTATACTCATATCAAGGGAGCCGGGCTGTTTCTGGGTGGGCTCGTCTGCTCTCTCATCTTGAACTGGCTCTTCTTCGACGTTTGCTTCCGCTTCGTCCTCTTTTTCGTTATTTGTATCCGGCACCGTCACCTCAATATTTGACGTCTCTGTCATACCGGCAGTTTCGTCCACCGCACTGCCTTTATCATTACAGGCCACAAGCATGCTTGCAAGCAAAGTCACAACAAGCACAGCCGCGAGCCAAATTGACATTCTCTTAATTGATTTCATCGCAAACAAATCTCCTTCCACCATATTATCAAGCGTTCACGTTGTGCATTATATCACAATTCATCAACATCTTCAAGCAAAATTTCGTTAACAACGCCCAAAGGAGCCTTTATGTCCAACATCATCATTTCCGCCGAAGCACCCCGGGAAATAATAGAATACATCAAATCCCTCGGTCACGAGGTCTACTCACTCACCGGCCGGGGCGTGCTGCCGCCGGTGCGCTGCCACGCGGATATGTTCATCTGCAGGCTGACAGAGGACGCCATTATTAGCGCCCTTGAGGACGAACTGACCCCCGGCTACCCGCAGGAGACCGCCTTCAACGCCCTTGTGATGCAAAACAAGCTGTTCTGCCGCACTGCATCAGCCTCACCCCGCCTTTTGGACGCGGCAAGGGCTTTGGGGATGTCCGTCATTCCCGTCAAACAGGGCTACGCCGCCTGCAGCGTGTGCAGGGTGAGCGATAATGCCGCCATCACCGCCGACAGCGGCATGGCAGCGGCGCTGGAGGGTGCAGGCATTGATGTGCTGCGCATACGCCCCGGTCATATCCTGCTGCCCGGCTATGACACGGGCTTTATCGGCGGGGCGTCCGCACTGTTGGACGGCAGGCTCATCTTCTTCGGCAACGCCGCCGGGCACCCGGATTGGCGGCAAATGGAGCAGTTTATTGCCGCACGGGGTATAGAATACAAAATTTTTCCCACCCTCCCCCTGACCGATCTGGGTGGGCTGGTGCAGGCGGACAATGTTGGCGATCTGATGCAAAATAAGCCCGCTTTTAGCCTGATTAAACCCTTGTAATGATGCCCCGGGATGGTGTATAATGTACTTTAACATTTATTCTGCCTGATTATGACCATTTATCAAGATACTCGTTTTGGAGGCACGATTACATATGAGAGCAAAGAAGCTGAGCGTTATCCTGATTATCGCCCTGCTGTTGGCAGCCATATCCCCCGCCGCACTTGCCGCACCCGGCGGCAGCGCCATGGAAGGGCTTGTTCTGCTGTACGGCGCGGATGAAGAGGGCAACAACGTAAGCGGTAATTACTGGAACGGTTTCGTAGTGGCCGACCCAGACGGACAGCAGTACGTCATTGCCGGCAGCGGCTCGTACCTTGACTTTGTGGGTCAGGGCGACACCGTCATCACCCCCACCGCATTCACCGACGAGGGTTCATGCGCCATAACCGCCACCGTGTACGACATATCCGCAGGCGTGGCGCTGTATAAGGTGGATGGCAGCATCCCCGGCGCAACTGCATTGTATATGGCCGACTCGACCCGCATTGACATCGGCGGCGAGGTGAAGGTGGTTGGCTTCGACTGGACAAGGCTGTCCGGCTCCAACACCAGGGCCATGCACAGCTCATTCGACACCACCGTATCCGCCTCGTTTGAGGGTGAGAAGTACACCTTCTATACTCTGGCAGACGCGGCGGCCAGTGCCGATTGGGAGAGCGCCGCAGTGGTCAATGAGGACGGACATGTTGTGGGCATTTTCGTTGCCGACAGCGATCTGACCACCTTCTTCCCGGTGGATGTTATCATCAGCGCCCTGGGATATAAAGAGGGCACCCATGTTACCGCCCCCAACGAGGACGGTCCGGGTGTCGGCCTTATTGTAACGCTTGTACTGATCGCGGCGCTCGCCGTGATACTTGGCTACAGCTACCTGTCCTACCGCAGGAAGGTGGCGGCAGGTCATCTGCCCGACAACAGGAAGAACAGACGCGGTGAGGATGATTCGGATATTCCCATGGCCGGCAACTACCATCCGGGTGAGCGGCTGTGCATCATCGGCATTTCCGGCTACTACGCGGGGCAGAAGTTCCGCATCAACGGTGAGGTCACCATCGGCCGCTCCGCCGCCCGCTGCAATCTGGTATTCCCCGACAGCACCCGCGGCATGAGCAGCGTACACTGCATGATCCGCCAGCGCGGCGGTCAGCTTGAGGTGAAGGATCTTGGCTCCACCAGCGGCACCTTCTGCCGCGGACTGCAGGTGGCACCCAACACATCGGTGATGCTCTCACCGGGTGAGCGCTTCTATCTCGGCGGGCCCCAGACCACCTTTGAGGTATCCCTGTAAGGCACAAACAAATCTCTTTTGGGAGGATGAGTATGCAATTTGACATCTGCCCCGGCTGCATGGGCAAACTGAGCGCTCCCGGCCCGTGCCCGAAGTGCGGCTTTGACGCAGCCGCGTATCAGCCCAAGCCCCATCAGCTTGCGCCCTGCACCATACTCAACGGCAAGTACCTTATCGGCAGGGTGCTGGGACAAGGCGGCTTCGGCATCACCTATATCGGCCGGGACATGACCCTTGAGCTGACGGTGGCGATAAAAGAATACTTTCCCGCGGGTTTTGTAAGCCGCGACTGCGCCGTAGGCACAGCTGTGGATTGTGTCGGCGGGCAGCAGGCGCAGGATTTCTTCCTGAGCGGCAAGCAGAAGAGCCTGAACGAGGCGCGCACCATGGCAAAATGCGACGGCATACCGGAGATAGTGCGCGTGCGCGACTTTTTTGAGGCCAACAACACCGTTTACATCATCATGGACTACATCGAGGGCGTGACGGTACAGAAATATCTGCGCAGCAAGGGCGGGCGCATCAGCATGAATGAATGCATCTCCCTTCTTGGCCCCGTTATACGCGCCATGGACACCGTTCACAAGCAGTTCGGTCTTATACACCGGGACATCAGCCCCGACAACATAATGGTCCTGCCCGACGGCAGAACGCGTCTTCTGGACTTCGGCGCGGCTAAAAGCTCCGCGCCCAGCGGCAACACCACCGTCGCCCTCACTCTCAAGCGCGGGCTGAGTCCCATTGAGCAGTATTCCGGCAGCGGCGGACAGGGACCGTGGACAGATGTTTACGCCTTCGCCGCCACGATATACTACTGCATCACCGGCACACTGCCGCCGGAAGCTACCGGCAGGATAGAGGCGGACACTCTCGTGCCGCCGGTGCGTCTTGGCGCGGTGATCAGCCGCGAGCAGGAGACGGCGCTTATGCGCGCCCTTGCCATCCGCCCCGCTGACCGCTTCCAGTCCATGCGTGACTTCTATCTGGCGCTGACCGCCCGCCCGCAGGCGCAGCCGGTCTACGGCGCGCCCGTGAATAATGTAGTCCGCAGTACACCGCCGCAGGCCTATTCTGCGCCGGTACAGCCGGTGCAGCATCCCACTGCCGCGGCTTACCCCCAGGCGGTCAATGTAAGTGCCGCCCCGCAGCCCATGCAGACCGTGCCCGGCCGGCAGCAGGTGCAGGTCACGCATCCGGTGCAGGTCATGCACGGCACGCACAGTTCCGGAAAGAAGGGCAATGCCGGACTTATCGCAGGCATTGCGGCCATTCTTGTGATCGCCGCTGTGGGCATCGGCATACTGGTCTCGGGCGGCAGCAAAAAAGACGACACCACCCTTCACTCCAGCATGCCCCAGGCCGACAAATATGAGGATAAAGCTGACGAGGGTGACGAAATTGACCAGACCGCATCCCTGGGCACACAGGACGGTCAGGCGGATGAACAGTCATCCCAGGCCACTGCAGATACAGAAGTTCCCGCAGCTGCGGAGGATGAGGTCGCATCCGAACCTGCACAGGAGCCGACGGAGGAGCCTGCAGAAGAGCCAGAGCCGGTGGTGGTCTATGACCCGCAGGAGACGTGCCTTGCCAACAACATCCTCAACGGCAACTTCCTGTTCAGTGTGGAAGGCACCGGTCACGAGAACACCATCTACTACTGCAACGACGACCTTGCGCCATATCTTGAGAATGACAACGGCGTGTTCACGCTCAACGACGGCGAGGGCGTGCTGTACATAAACTACACCGACGATTATCTCTATTTTGTGGATTTCTCCGGCAGTGCCGCGCGCATCTGCCGCACCGACCACTCCGGCGGGGACAAAACCGTCCTCTACTCCACCACGGGGAGCATTATGAACCTGAACTGGTACAACGGCGCCCTGTACTACTGTGAGGATGACAGCATGGTATGCCGCCTGTCCGAAAGCGGTAGCCGTCAGGTGCTTTACAGCGGCGGCACGGTGGACGAAATGGTCTGCTGGAAGGGCGGCATATACTGGCTGGACAATAAGGGTAATCTGATGACCATGCCGGTTGACGGCGGGGAGGCTTCCCTGCTGTACGGCGGCGGAACGGTGTATTTCTTCCAGTTCTGCGACGACCTGTTGTACTGTGTGCGCGATTATGACATGGCGGTGCTGAGTATGGACGGCAGAGTGGTCGACACCCTGGCCATAAGCACATATTACTTCAACATCTATGACGGCGTACTGTACTACTCCGATTACGACGACCACGGCATATACGCCTACGACCTGAGTACCGGCAGGACCGAAAAGCTCATGGACGATCCGGGTGGAAATCCCCTCAGGCTGTGCGTCGGCAGATTCAACGGCCGCGTGATCCTGTGGTTCTTCTATAACGACAGCGAGGGTGAGCTCCGCACCGCTGTGATCGTTGAAAATGAACCAGATTGGGCATTTGCCTACATCAGCGAACTGCTGGGTTAAGGGCGCGGACACATACAAAGAAACAAGGAAAGAGTTGGGCAATATGAAAAACAGACTTTTTGCGCGTTTTCTCATCACATTTCTGGCAGTTCTTCTGCTTCTGCCGGCGGGCGTTGGGGCCATGGCCGCATCCAATCAGGCCGTAAACGAGGCACGCAACGGCGTGGTGCGCATATTCACCGGCCCCTTCAGATATCAGGGGGAAGAGGTTTATTCCACCGGCTCCGGCTTCGCTGTGGGCAAGGACGGTGCCTCATCCGACATCTTCGTGACCAACTATCATGTTGTGGCCGACGCGCCGGACAGCGTGTATATCGTACTCACCGATGAGAACGGTGAATTTGTCAAGTGCAGTATCCTGGACTATGACGAAGAGGTGGACTATGCCATCCTAAAGGCAGACAGAGTAATAACCGAGCGCAGCTCACTGCCGGTAATGGATACGTCCCAGGTCTATGTGGCGGAGGATGTTTTCGCCCTGGGCTTCCCCGGCACCAGCGACTATTTCACCAAGGGCTACATCGACTCCACCGTTGATGACATCACGGTAACCTCCGGCACCGTATCCAAGAAACTCACTGCCGCCGACGGCGTTAACTACATACAGCATGACGCCACCATACACGGCGGCAACTCCGGCGGCCCTCTGCTGACGGAGGAGGGTTTTGTTATCGGCCTTAACACCCTGGGCTTTGTGGATGCCAGCGGCACCGAGATCGCAGGCGCCAATTACGCGCTGAGCGTGGACTATATCATCAAAGCTCTGGATAAGCTGGGCATTGAATATGACATCATTGAGTCCCGCGCAGAGCACAATGCCGCCGCGAACACCCCCGCTCAGGAGGAGCCCAAAGAGGCCGAGACCGTCACGGCACCAGTGGAACCCGAGGAGCCTGAAGAGCCCGAGGAGGACAGGCGCGATGAGGTCGAGGAAGAAGTCGACAACAGTGCCGACAAGGAGAAGGACAACACCCTTATCATTGTCATCGGCGTGGTGCTGGTGGTGGCCATAGTTGCCGTAGCGATAATCGTAGTAGCCACGAAGAAAAAGCCCCAGATCATCCGCTATATCCACGCCCCCATGCAGGCCGCTCGTCCCCAGCAGCAGGCAAGACCCGTTCAGCAGCCTGTGCGTCCCGTGCAGCAGGCGCAGCCCATTCAGCAGCCTGTGCGTCCCCAGCAGCCCTCCCCGACACCCGGTCAGGCCGCAGCTCCCCGCGTGACCCCGTCACAGGCGGCGGCAGCAAGATATTCCGCTGCACCCACCCCCGCAGCACCCACCCCCGCAGCCGCTCCTGCAACAGCCGGCAGCGCCACAGTGAAGATTCGCGGCGTATCCGGCCAGTTTAAGGGTAAAGAGGTCAGCAGCAGTTCGCCCATCGTCATCGGCCGTGACGCAAGTCGCTGCACTCTGGTGTTCTCCGCGGATACCGCCGGCGTCAGCAGCGTGCACTGTGAGATCAGACCCGCAGCAAACGGACAGGCGATACTTATCGACCGCGGCTCCTCTTTCGGCACGATGGTAGGCGGCGTGCGCCGCGTGCCCAGCGGTCAGCAGGTCACCGTCTCCCCCGGCACGATCATCAGTCTGGGCAGCGATCAGCAGCGCTTCGTCATCAATCCGGAAAGATAATTCTTATAATTCTCAGTGCCGTACGCCGCCGCGTGCGGCACTGCTGTGTT
>JAZUPH010000044.1:0-38200 GCA_045605145.1 Oscillospiraceae bacterium
ATGGTGGATGCCCTTCGGCAGGGGAGCGGTCTTGGATCGCGCCTGGTTGATGAGCTGTGCGCCGCACTTAGCCGGGATTACCGTTTTATCCGCCTGGGCTATGTTTCGGGCAACCCGCAGAGTGAGCATTTCTGGCTGAAAAACGGCTTTGAGCCCACCGGCGTTGTCAGCAGAAGCGAGGGATATGATATAGTCATGCTCTCCCGCAGCATTTAATTGCGCGCATCGTCAGTTATCTTCTCCGTCTCAAGGCCTATTGACAGGCACAGAAGCCCCGCCATAATGCACAGTACGCTCAACTCCGGCATGAACGCCCAAAAAGAAAAGGGCGTTTCGGCGAAGAAGTACAGCTGAGTGTCCTCAACGAGAATGTGATAAATAAGCGGCAGACCAAACAGGGGGTACAGCAGCTTCTTGCTTGGGAACAGACCCAGCAGGGTACCGGTGAAGAGCAGCAGAACCGTTATGTACAGTATCGTGCACAGTGTCTGATGTATCGGCGTAAAACCGGTGGCCTTGAGTATAAAAAACAGAACACCCAGAAAAGTCGCGGACATGGCCGCGATTTTTGCCCATTTGCCGCCGATTATCATGCCCAACAGGAAAACTACGCCCGCCGATACCGGCAGAACCAGCGGCACCCAGATCGATATGCTGCCCACTTCCGGCAGATAACGCAGCAGCCTGATAATCACGGCAGCCGCCATAAACCCGGCGCCAATAATGCTCCACGGATTTTGTGTCGGGATGCTGACATGGAGTTTTCTTTTCATGTCCCCACCTCCCTTAGAACAATTATATCTGCTACCTGTGACAGTTTCAACGCCAAATTCTCCGCATGTGCTGCAGATGATATGGGAATAATGGGGAATTGGTGTTATAATGATGAAAATTCAAAAAATGAAGAGAGGCATAAACATGAACGAAATTATACCAATCATCAACGAAACAATGGATCTTTCCCAATGCAGTGACAAGTGGACATTGAATGCTGAGCGCGGCTGCTGGTGCCTTGAGGATGTAATCTACACTCCCACGCCCGTGATGCCCAAGTTCCAGCGACTGAGCATTTTTGTGCCCGCCTCGCTTGTGAATGCTGACGGAACTTTTAAAGAGTCTGCCAAGAATGTGCCTGTTGTTTTTGAGAACAACTCCGCAGGTTATATGCAGATGCCCCATGTCTGGCTTGACGGCCCACGCTGCTACGCTCAGCAGTATCTTGACCATGGCCTTATATATGTCTCCGCCGGCTGCCGCGGCAGAAACTCCGTGAACGGTGAGGGGCAGAATGTCGGTAAGGGCCCCAGCTCTCTTGTTGACCTTAAAACAGCAATTCGTTTCCTGCGCCACAACAAAAATGTTCTGCCCGGCGATTTTGACCGCATTATCAGCGTGGGATGGAGCGCTGGCGGCGCAATGAGCAGCCTTATAGCGGTCACCGGCGACAATGCGGCGTACATCCCTTATCTTGAGGCCAACGGTGCGTTTATGGATGAAAGTGACGCGGTATTCGCGGCTCAGATCTATTGTCCCATTATCGACCTTGAGCATGCGGATATGGCGTATGAGTGGATGTTCCACGCTGATAAACAGAGCGAAGCCTGTATGAGCGGCCCTTCCGAAATAATGTCCCCCTTTAAGGATGCGCTGTCAAAGGTGCTGTCTGACAAATATGTTGAGTATTTCAACTCTCTTGAACTCGTTGATCCCATCAGCGGTGAACCGCTGCGCATTAACGATGACGGCAGAAGCGGCAGCGCCTACGATTATCTGATGAATTGCCTCAGTGCGTCCGCAACTGAGTATCTAAGCAAGCTGGAGAGCGGGCAGCTTCCGATGCAGTGTACTCCGGAGCAGTATTTGTCGGGTGATTATATCTACATGGCCCGCGCACCCCGTACTCAGGGTCCTCCGCCCAGTGCCGATGCGCATCACGCCGGCCCGGGAGTTGAACTTCCCGCACAGGGCGGCAGACCTGCAGCGGCACCCACACTTGGTGATATGGTCGCTCGCACACCCGGTGTACCGCCGAGACCGCAGTTTAAGCCGCAGATGGTGGAAAAGAAGGGTGAAAATAAGCAGGCGTGGCTTTCCTGGAATGATGGCATTGCGCAGGTTAAGGATCTCGATTCCTACGTCCTCAACCACCGCCGCAGGATGAAGCCCTGTACTCCTTTTGACGATCTCAATAAACGCAGTAGTGAGAATCACGCCTTCGGTACGCCCCAGGTGGATTATATGCACTTCAGCCCCACTGTTGTCCAGGCTCTGGCTGAACTCAAAGATGCATTCCCTAAAGAGTATGGCGAATACTATGCGGCTTTTGCATCTGATGCCGCCGATGCTGACCTTGCCGAGCGCGTGAGACTTATTAACCCCATGTCCTTTATCGGAACAGGGGAGCAGTGCAGTCAGGCAAAACATTACCGCATCCGTGTGGGCGCGATGGATGCCGATACTTCGTTTATGATCTCCCTGTCGTTGGCGCTTAAACTTGCAAAGTACGGCTGCGGCACCGTTGACTACGCCCTTGTCTGGGATCAGCCCCACAGTGAGGCAGATTATCCCGGCGATGTGCTGGCGTGGATCGATTCCATCTGTAAATAAATGCTGTATTAACGGGTGTGGCTGCTCTGCGCGGCTGCGCCCGTTAAAATAATTTTCAGGATTTTTAAACATATTTGACCTTCTTTTGATGCTTGTGTGGTAAACTTGAAATAATAGCAGTGGATGCAGACCGCATCGGCTGAAAATAAATAATTTTTATCGAGGTAAATATGTCTGTAACTTTTGACGATATAAGAAGAAACGAAGAGGTTCTTGCCTTTATCCGCAAGGGCGATGCAAATCTGGGTGTTTTGGGTTATACGGATCACGCCAATGCGCATTGCGGACTTGTGGCGCATAGGGCGGAATATGTACTGAGTACGCTGGGCTATTCCCAGCGGGAGAAGGACCTGGCGCAAATCGCGGGCTTTATGCACGATATGGGCAACGCTATCAACCGCAGCCGCCATGCTGAGTACGGTTCGCTCCTGGCGAACACTATCCTGCGCGACACGGATATGCCACTTGAGGATCGGGTAACAGTTGTGTCGGCCATTGCAAACCATGATGAGTCCACCGGAGGCGCAGTGGATGCTGTTTCCGCGGCGCCTATTATTGCCGATAAGACGGATGTGCGCCGCAACCGTGTCCGCACCAAGGAATTATCCGGTTTCGATATCCACGACAGGGTGAATTATGCCGTTACCGGCAATGAATTGACGGTTGACCCGGACAGACGGGTAATTACTCTGAGCATTACGGTTGATGAGTCGGTTTGTACCATGTACGATTATTTCGACATCTTCCTTGAGCGCATGCTTCTTAGCCGCGGTGCTGCGGATATGCTCTCGGCGACCTTCAGCCTTGTCGTCAACGGGAGTAAAATCCTGTAAGTGCAAAGGAACAATTTTACTGCCCTTTCGTCTTAAACGCATACGGCCTTGTGCCGCAACACTATGAGCGGAGGAATAACATGAAGAGGAAATTTATCGTTGCCCTTGTTCTGATATGCCTGTGCGTCCCGTTTGCTTCGTCATGTTCAAAAGGCACTGCTCCAAACGGCCTTATGAACGGCGCGTCCCCATCCACCAGTGCGCTGGCCCTATATGTATACGATGGTGATACGGCCGATTGCTATTATCTGTTCAGCGCCCAGGACATAAATGAGGTTCTTGCTGAACTTGACGCAGTTCCGGTGGAGGAAGCTGCCGATTGGAGCTGTGAAGATGTTAATACCCCCATATACGGCCTTGAGATCGGCGATACCGAGGGCTGGACCATTGAGGCTGCCTGGTCAGACGGCTACTGGGTCACAAAAGACGGCGCGGCCTACAGCTTCAAATACGATTTTGAATCTCTACTGGAGAACTACGATTGGGACTTCTCCAACAGCTTTGACTTTTCTTCTGTCCTGCCATGTTCCTGGTGGCTGATGACAGATGGCACAGTGTGGTGCCCTGCGGCAATGACCCGGGCGTCTGAGCCTGCGGCCCCTGCGGGCGTTGAAATGGTTCTCGAATCATGGTCGCAGGATGCAGTCAGCATCCGCTTTGTCAACAACACCGATGGATACTGGGAATTTGGTGAGGATTTCGCTCTCCATGTGCTCCTGGACGGTGAGTGGTATCTGGTACCCTCTGTCCCCGGGAACTGGGGCTTTAACTCCATCGCATATATGCTGGAGCCCGGCGCAGAGTATGAGAAAACCTACACCCTTTCCTATATGTACCCCGACCTGCCTGCCGGCACATACCGTCTCGTAGCGGGTGGACTGAGTGTCGAAGGGACGATTGGGTAAGCCGAAAGTATTATGCTGTAAAACACACCGCGGAGAATTCTCTCTGCGGTGTTTCTTTATCCGGTAACCGGCGTGTGAATTTTTCAATGGCGGTACACAATAAGACAGAATATTCCCACCTGTGCGGTTAGAATCGGAGTGCGTTCAATTTCTTGACGCGCCGATTTGGGTGTAAATGGCATCTTCGTCCCTTGGCGAACAGTGTCGGCTCGAGAAAGGGACGAAACTCAATCAATAGAGTGTATACTGAGTCAAAATGCAACAATCGCGACACGGACGAAATTATGGCAATAACGGCTTAATCAACATCTTGTGAAACAGCCGGAAACAGGAGCACAACAAAATGTGCTGCCAAGTTTTGCTGTGCCTGATGCTCGTCCCAAGCAGACTGAAAATATGTGCTGACAGCACAAAATGCTCCGTTTGTCGAAATTTGTCGAAAATTATCGAATGTTGCAAATATGGGAAATTCAGACTAATATATTTCTGAATATTTCCTGAAAAGTATTGAAATTTCTATAACTATATGTTAAATTATTTCTTGCAGGCAAGAGAGATATAACACTCCTGTGGATTTACATATTACGAAGGAGACAAACCTTATGGAAAAGAAAATCACTTTGCTTATAGCTGACTCCGGCGATGAATTCCGCAGACTGCTCTCTGAGTTGGCTGCAAATGAAGGGGATATACAGGTTGTCGGCTCTACAGGTGACGGCTTGAAGGCGGTGGAACTTGCGCAGGAGCTGAAGCCTGATGTGCTTCTTGTTGACACCATTCTCAGCAGTCTTGACGGCCTTGGCGTAATTGAGCGCATCAATAAGACTATGGAGGGCAGACGCCCCGTGGTCATCATGGCGGCAGGATTCTGCAGTGAACATATACTTGGCGCGGCATCCTCTCTTGGGGTTGCGTTCTTCCTGCCCAAGCCTTGTGACCCCGAAGCACTGCTTTCGCGCATCCGTCAGGTTTCCGGCAGGGGAGGGGCAGCACGCGGTTCCCAGCCGGCCTCAACCAGACGGCTTGAGCAGAATCTTGAGAATGTTATTACCGAGATCATACATGAGATCGGTATTCCTGCCCATATTAAGGGTTATCAGTACCTTCGTGAAGCAATTATGATTACCGTTAACGACATGGATGTGATCAACGCTGTTACCAAGGTCCTATATCCTGAGGTTGCAAAGCGCTATGGCACCACGCCCAGCCGTGTTGAGCGCGCGATACGACACGCCATCGAGGTTGCCTGGGATAGAGGAGACATTGAAACACTGCAGAAATTCTTCGGATACACAGTATCCGGAATTAAAGGAAAGCCCACGAATTCTGAGTTTATTGCCATGATAGCCGACAGACTTTATCTTCAGCAGAAGAACGAGGCTATGTGAGATTAATAAATACCAGACACGCCCTATCCGACACGGATCGGGCGTGTTTTCTTTTTTTAAAAAATATTTCCGACGAATATTGCTGAGCCAATGGACAAACAGTAGATTTGGTGTTAGAATTAATCGTAATCTGACATACAAAGCGCAGAGTAGGCCACAGCGCGTTAAGTGCCGAGCAGACAGGGAGTTGCTGCCGGACGAAGTCTTGGACGCGGTGCTGGGGCCGATTCCCACTGCTGCATATTGGGTCACCTCCTCTATGCAGACAGCATATGATGGAGGTATTATTATGTCAAAAATCACAGATCACAAGAACAGAAGATTCAATGTACACAAGCTGGTATTCAGCGCCCTTCTTATGGCGATTCATGCCGTGCTCAGTGCCTATGTCAGCATTGATGCCAAGGTCATGAAATTCACATTCGAGGGTCTGCCGATAATACTCGGCGGCCTGATGTATGGCCCTGTGGACGGTATGATAATCGGCTTTCTGGGCAGCTTCCTTGGCCAGTTAATTGGCCAATACGGCCTTAGCGTTACCACCGTTATGTGGATATTCCCCCACGGAATGCGGGGACTGCTGGTCGGCTGGTATGCAAAGTATCATGACTATAAGCTGGACGACCGTCAGCTTCTGTTTATAACGGTACTGAGCGCTCTGGTTACCACGGCGCTGAATACCCCGGTGATGTATTTCGATGCTCTTATCTTCCAGTATGACACTGAAGTTCTCTTGCCGGCAAATATTATTTCGCGTGTTGTTGCCGGAATCATTGTTGCGATCCTTTTCGCTGTTATTATTCGCAAGCTGATGAAGCGGCTCAGCCACTTTATGGGTGTTGCCGGGGCAAAAGGCAGGTCTGAATAATGGGCGGTATCACAACGGTATCACAGGCTGTTGATTTCTTCTTTGATGTCAAGGGAATAAAGCGCACCCGCGGCCTTGACCGGATGCGCAGCTTCATGCACCTTCTTGGTGACCCGCAGGAAAGGCTTCGCTTTGTCCATGTGGCAGGTACCAACGGCAAAGGCTCCACCTGCGCCTGTATCGAGTCAATAATGCGCCATGCGGGCTATAAGACGGGTATGTTCATTTCGCCCCATCTCAAGGATTTTAATGAGCGCATCTCGGTCAACGGTGAGAATATTCCCGATGCTGACCTTATTGAGCTTGCCAACATTCTTGAGCCGGTGGCCAACAGTATGGAAGAGTATCCTACAGTGTTTGAGCTTATCGCTGCGGCGGGATTTTTGTACTTCGACCGCTGCCGCTGTGACATTGTCGTGCTCGAGGTTGGCGTTGGCGGTATATTTGACCCAACTAACATTATCCCTGTGCCCGAAGTTGCGGTGATTACCCCCATCGGCCTTGACCATTGCAGTGTTCTCGGCAATACCCTGCCCGAGGTTGCTTCCAATAAGGCCGGCATCATTAAGGCCGGCGGCAGAGCTGCGGTTTACCCGGGGGATGCGGACGTAAATGCTGTCTTTTCTGAGCAGTGCCGTAAGGTGGGTGCAGAACTTCGCTCTCCCGACTTTGATGCCATAAATGTGCTAAGCTCCGGTCTTGACGAACTTATTTTTGACTTCGGCAGCTATAAGAATATACATCTTCCTCTGGTCGGCACATATCAGCCGCGTAATGCCGCGCTCGCCCTCACCGCTGTTGATTTTCTGCGCTTACAGGGCTGGCATATAGGAGAGGGGGCCGTACTTGCCGGACTTGCCAATGTAAAATGGCCAGGGCGGTTTGAAGTGCTGTGCAAAAAGCCCGTATTTGTACTTGACGGATCGCACAATCCCCACGGCTTTGCGGCTACCGCCGCGAGTCTGGCGCACTATTTCCCGGAAAGAAAATTTATCTTCATTATGGGCATAATGGAAGATAAGGATTACAGCGGGGTTCTTGAAATCGCGCTTCCCATTGCCGAATCTATCATAGCCGTTGCGCCCGATGATGGGCGCGCCCTTTCGTCTGTGCGCCTGTCGGAAATCGTTCGGGCAAATTCTGTCGATGCGGTAAGTTGTGACAGTGTGGAAGAGGCCGTGCACCTGGCCTTTAAAACCGCCGGTAATGAGGGTGTGATCTGCGCCTTTGGAAGCCTGTATTTGTCCTCTGAGATTAAAGAGCAGGTTCTTGGTTACACGGCTGACGATCCCCAGTGTTAAAATGACATTTTTGACATATAAATAATTGTAAAATCTCTCCATTTTGATGTTGAAATACAACATTTATTGATGTACAATGTATTTGTGTCAGGGTGCGCGCTGCACTCGGTTCCGGAGGTGTGAGATATGGTAAATATCGTGCTTCTTGAACCGGAGATTCCGATGAATACCGGCAATATTGCCCGCACCTGTGCCGCAACGGGCAGCCGCCTGCATCTTGTTGGCCCGTTGGGTTTCGACATTTCGGACAAGGCGGTCAAGCGCGCGGGACTTGACTACTGGTATATGGTGGATATCTTCCTCTATGACAGTGCGGATGAGTTCTTTGCCGCCCATGGCAACGATGTTCTCCGCCTTGCAACGTCACGGGCAGAGCGGTCATATGCCGATGTGGATTACCCGGATGACTGCTATATCATCTTCGGCAAGGAGACGGCGGGCATCTCACCGGATATCCTTTCCAGATATCATGACAGCTGCGTCAGGATACCCATGATGCGCGACGCCCGCTGTCTGAATCTGTCCAATTCCGCGGCCATCATGTGTTATGAAGCACTACGGCAGCAGGGGTTTCCCGGCCTTGAAACGGCGGGGGAGCCTGAGCGCCGTATTAACTCAATAGTTTAATTATTCAATTTCAATAAAGGAGAAAACAAGATGAATTACAACAAGAAAACTGTTAAAGACATCGATGTACAGGGCAAAAAGGTTCTGCTGCGCTGCGACTTTAACGTGCCTCAGGACAAGGCTACCGGTGCCATCACTGATGATACCCGTATCGTCGCCGCCGTCCCCACCATCAAGTATCTGCTTGATAACGGCGCTGCAGTCATCGCCTGCTCCCACCTTGGCCGTCCCAAGGGTGAGTTTAAGCCCAGCCTTTCTCTGAACTGTGTTGCTGAGCGTCTGTCTCAGGTTCTGGATATGCCCGTAAAGATGGCTGAGGATGTCATCGGCGACAGTGCCACTTCTCTGGCTGCCGAGCTGAAGAGCGGCGAGATCATGCTGCTTGAGAACCTCCGTTTCCACAAGGAAGAGGAGAAGAATGTTCCCGAGTTTGCCAAGAAGCTGGCTGACATGGCTGACATCTATGTTTCCGACGCTTTTGGTACCGTCCATCGCGCTCATGCCTCCACCGAGGGTGTTTCTCACTACCTGCCCGCAGTCAGCGGTCTGCTGGTTGCCAAAGAGCTTGAGCATCTGGGCGGCGCCCTTGATGAGCCCAAGCGTCCTTTCGTCGCTATTCTCGGCGGCTCCAAGGTTTCCGATAAGCTGGGCGTTATCTCCAACCTGCTGGAGAAGGCTGACACTCTCCTGATCGGCGGCGGCATGGCCTACACCTTCATCAAGGCTCAGGGCGGCGCTATCGGCCAGTCCATCTGCGAGAACGACAGACTTGAGTACGCTCTGGAGATGCTGGAGAAGGCCAAGGCCAAGGGCGTTAAGCTCCTGCTTCCCATTGACAACGTCTGCGCAGCTGAGTTCAGCCCCGATGCAGAGCCTGTCACCTTCAAGAGCGGCGAGATTCCCGAGAACATGCAGGGTCTGGACATCGGCCCCGAGACTGTGAAGCTCTATGCTGCTGAGATCGCCAACGCCGGCACCGTCGTATGGAACGGCCCCATGGGCGTTTTCGAGTTTGCTAAGTTCGCCAACGGCACCATCGAAGTTGCCAAGGCTCTTGCTGCTTCCGAGTGCATCAGTGTTATCGGCGGCGGCGACAGCGCTGCTGCTGTCACCCAGTTCGGCCTTGCCGACCAGATCACTCACATCTCCACCGGCGGCGGCGCCTCTCTCGAGTTCCTTGAGGGCAAGGCTCTTCCCGGCGTTGTGTGCCTGCTGGATAAGTGATCTTTTCATAAGAAGTGTTGGAGGAATAAGCTGTGAACAGAAAGTATAGAAAGACTATTATCGCCGGCAACTGGAAGATGAATATGCTGGCTTCCCAGGTCAAGGCCTTTGCTGATGAGCTGAAGGTTCTTGCTCCCAAGGCTAAGTGGTGTGAGACCGTTATCTGCGCCCCTTATGTTATGATCCCCGCCGCTCTCAAGGCTTTTAAGGACAGCCGCGTTGCTGTCGGCGCTGAGAACGTCAACGAGAACCCCAAGGGTGCTTACACCGGCGAAGTCTCCGCTCAGATGCTGTCCGACCTGAACGTGAAGTACGTCATCATCGGCCACAGTGAGCGTCGTGAGTACTACGGCGAGACCGATTTCTCCGTCAATGCCAAGGTCAAGGCCGCTCTGGCCTCCGGTCTGAACCCCATCCTCTGCGTTGGTGAGTCTCTGCAGCAGCGCGAGATGGATGTCACCATGGAGTACATCAGCTACCAGGTTAAGGCCGCTCTGGCCGGCATTCCTGCCGACAAGATCCGCCGCATCGTCATTGCTTATGAGCCCATCTGGGCCATCGGCACCGGCAAGACCGCTACCGCCGACCAGGCTGAAGAGGTCTGCGCCGAGATCCGCGCCCTCATCCGCAAGCTGTACGGCGCCCGTATCGCCCGTGCTGTCTCCATCCTGTATGGCGGCTCCATGAACGAGAAGAACGCTGCTGAGCTTCTTTCCAAGCCTGACATCGACGGCGGCCTGATCGGCGGCGCATCTCTCGTTCCCGAGAAGTTTGCAGCTATTATCAACGCTTCCAACATCGAAGAGCAGTAATTCATTCAAGCATTTGTCCGCCCGGTATTATCTGCCGGGCGGATGTTATGAGCGGCAATGCCGCATAGGAGGAACCAGTGAAAAAACCTTATGTTCTTGTAATTATGGACGGCTTCGGTATTGACGCAGATTCTGATGTCAATGCTGTCTATGTTGCCGATACTCCCAATATCGATAAACTCTTTGCCGAATATCCCAACACTCAGCTCCAGGCTTCCGGTGAGGACGTCGGTCTTCCCGAGGGCCAGATGGGCAACAGCGAGGTTGGCCATACCAACATCGGCGCCGGCCGCGTTGTGTATCAGGATCTTCCCAAGATCAGCCGCGACATCCGCACCGGTGCTTTCTTCAGCAATAAGGCTTACTGTGATGCCATCGATGCTGCCAAGGCCAATGGCGGCGCCCTTCACCTGATGGGCCTTATGTCTGACGGTGGTGTCCACAGCCACAATACCCACACATGGGCATTCCTTGAGCTTGCAAAGCAGCGCGGACTTGAGAAGGTCTTTATCCACTGCTTCATGGACGGCAGAGATGTGCCTCCCTCCAGCGGCAAGGGCTTCATTGAAGAGTGCGTAGCCAAGTGTGAAGAGATCGGCGTTGGCAAGATCGCCACCGTTATGGGTCGTTTCTATGCCATGGACCGTGATAAGCGCTGGGACCGCGTTGAGAAGGCATACAGCGCCATCGTTTACGGTGAGGGCAACCATAATCCCTGCCCCATCGACACCATGCAGAAATCCTATGACGCGGGTGTGACAGATGAGTTCGTTATCCCCACCGTCTGCTGTGAAGATGGCCTGGTCAAGGCCGGAGATTCAATTATCTTCACCAACTTCAGACCTGACCGCGCCCGTGAGATCACCCGCTGCTTCGTCGACCCCGACTTTGACGGTTTTGAGCGCAGAAACGGCATGTTCCCCCTGACTTACGTCTGCACCACTCAGTACGATGCAACTATCCCCAATGTCACCGTGGCCTATCCGCCCGAAGAGCTGACTGACACCTTCGGTGAGATTCTCAGCCGACGCGGCATGAAGCAGCTGCGTATCGCCGAGACCGAGAAGTATGCTCATGTAACCTTCTTCTTCAACGGCGGTGTTGAGGCCGTGTTTGAGGGTGAAGATCGCTGCCTGATCCCGTCCCCCAAAGAGTTCCCCACCTATGACCTCATCCCCGAGATGAGCGCCGTTGCCGTCTGTGACGAGGTTTGCAAGCGCATCCTCTCCGGTGAGTATGATGCAGTTATCCTTAACTTCGCCAACTGCGACATGGTCGGCCACACCGGTGTGTTCGATGCAGCTCGCACTGCTGTTGAGACCGTTGACAGCTGCGTTGGCAGAGTTGTGGATGCCGTCAAGCAGATGAATGGTGTCGCCCTTATCACTGCCGACCACGGCAATGCTGATAAGATGGCCAATGAGGACGGCTCTCCCTTCACCGCTCATACCACCAACCCTGTCCCGCTGATCGTTGTTGGTGCCGATGTCAAGCTGCGTCCCGGCCGCCTTGCCGACCTGATGCCCACCATGCTTGAGCTTATGGGCATTGAGCAGCCTGCTGTTATGACCGGCGAATCCCTTATCGTTAAGTAATTCCGAGGCCAATATGAACACCCCGGTGCTGGTAGGCATCGGGGTGTTTTCAATATACGAGTCAGGTTGATCGACATCTTGCACTGCTGTCAGCGCCTGTGTTGTCTTTTGGTCGTTAAAACGTGAAATTCCTTGACAATAGGGTGGGCATGGCATAAAATATCCTGTGTGTTTGTTACCGTATCGCAGATTCGGGGCGATCATGGTTTTGCTTATGTCGCCCTTTACATTTAAGTTTCAGGAGGATTTTCCAGTGAGTAACTACAACATTGGCACTAAGTGCGTGCAGGCCGGATACACTCCCGGAAATGGTGAACCCCGCCAGATACCCATCGTGCAGAGCACTACTTTCAAATACGCCACCAGCGCCGAAATGGGCAAGCTGTTCGACCTTGAGGCTTCCGGTTATTTCTATACCCGCCTGCAGAATCCCACTAACGACTATGTCGCCGCCAAGATTACTGAGCTTGAGGGCGGCACTGCCGGTATGCTGACCTCCTCCGGCCAGGCGGCCAACTTCTATGCCATTTTCAACATCGCCTCCTGCGGCGACCATGTCATCAGCTCCTCCAGCATTTATGGCGGTACATTCAACCTGTTCGGCGTCACCATGAAGCGCATGGGTATTGAGTTCACCTTCGTCGATCAGAACTGCTCCGAGGAAGAGCTGAACGCAGCCTTCCGCCCCAATACCAAGGCCGTTTTCGGTGAGACCATTGCAAACCCCGCACTCACCGTCCTTGATATTGAGAAGTTTGCCAGGGCCGCTCACGCCCATGGTGTGCCGCTGATTATTGACAACACCTTTGCAACTCCCGTTAACTGCCGTCCCTTTGAGTGGGGTGCTGATATCGTTACCCACTCCACCACCAAGTATATCGACGGACATGGCGCCTCTGTGGGCGGCTGCATCATTGATTCCGGTAAGTTTGACTGGACCAAATATCCCGACAAATTCCCCGGCCTGTGCACCCCCGATGACAGCTATCACGGCGTGACTTATACCGAGCGCTTCGGCCTTGAAGGGGCCTTTATCACCAAGGCCACCGCACAGCTCATGCGTGACTTCGGCTCCATCCAGTCCCCCCAGCATGCCTTCTATCTCAACCTTGGCCTTGAAAGCCTCCATGTGCGTATGAAGCGCCACTGTGAGAACGCGCAGGCTGTTGCCGAGTATCTGAGCAAGCACGAAAAGATCGCGTGGGTCCAGTACTGCGGCCTGCCCGGCGACAAGTATTATGAGCTGGGTCAGAAGTATCTGCCCAACGGCTCCTGCGGCGTTGTCAGCTTCGGCGTCAAGGGTGGCCGCGCCGCCGCGGAAGAGTTCATGCGCAAGCTGAAGATCGCCGCGATCGAGACCCATGTTGCCGATGCCCGCTCCTGCTGCCTTCATCCAGCCAGCGCCACACATCGCCAGATGAACGATGCTGAGCTTGTGGCTGCCGGCGTTTCCCCCGACCTCGTACGCTTCTCCTGCGGCCTTGAGGATGCTGCAGACCTTATCGCCGATATTGAGCAGGCGCTTAACTGAGAGGGGAGCAGAATGCCTATAAAGATTCCCAACGGACTTCCTGCCGCCCAGACTCTGGCGTCAGAGAATATCTTCGTCATGAGTGAGACACGCGCTGTAAGCCAGGACATTCGTCCCCTGCAGATCGTCATTCTCAATCTCATGCCTACCAAGATAGCAACTGAGACTCAGTTTGCCCGCCTTTTGGGCAACACCCCTCTGCAGGTGGAGCTGGAGCTCATCCACATGAGTAGCCATGAATCCAAAAACACCTCGCAGGAGCATCTTATCCGCTTTTATAAGACCTTTGACGACATCCGTGACAACAAGTACGACGGTATGATAATCACTGGCGCACCGGTAGAGCATCTGCCTTTTGAAGAAGTAGACTACTGGGATGAGCTGTGCCGCATTATGGACTGGAGCCGTACCCATGTCTACAGTACCTTCCACATCTGCTGGGGCGCACAGGCCGGCCTTTATTACCACTACGGCATACCCAAGTACCCTCTGCCCGAGAAGCTCTTTGGTGTATTCCCCCACAAGGTTGAGCGGCGCTCTTCCATGCTGATGCGCGGCTTTGACGATACCTTCATGGTGCCTCATTCCCGCCACACCAGCATAAGGCGTGAGGACGTGGAGAATTGTCCTCAGCTGAAGATTCTGGCCTCATCTGAGAAGGCTGGACTTTATGCAATGGCCACCGAAGGGGGGAGGCAGGTTTTTGTCACCGGTCACTCCGAGTATGATGCCATGACCCTCAACAGTGAGTATCAGCGGGATAAGAATCTGGGCCTTGACATTCATGTGCCGGAGAATTATTTCCCCAATGATGACGACACTCAGCCGCCCGTTGTCTCATGGCGCGGACATGCCAGCCTGCTGTTCCAGAATTGGCTGAACTACTTCGTCTACCAGACCACGCCCTACGACATTCAGAACATCCTGCCGTATTGAACAGCGTTTTTTGGGGCAGCAAAAAAGGCACCGCCCCGGGTGCCGAAAAGTAATATTGAATTATGCTTAAAAAAGAGACAACCCTTGACGGTTCAACTAATCACTTCGACCGTCAAGGGTTATCTCTCTGTATTCTTAGTATCTAACATCATTGGTTAACCTCTCTTTCTTTGACTTGACGCTGCTGTAGATTGATCTTCTGCTTTTGCCAACCGCTGAGATGATAAAGTCTCAATTACATTTTCTCGATTGAGAAGCCGTCACCGGCAATGCTGTCTGATCTGCTGCGCCAAAGGCTCACGTCAAAATTTTAAGAGCCTTCAGGTGTTTACGTGTACATCGGTATCACCCTTTCTGACTATAATTTAGCACAGGTTTTGCCCGATTGCAATATGGAATTTTGTACAAAATCCACTAAGGGTAATTGTTGGAAACGGAGATTTGAATTCAGATTGACCAAATTGTGTTGACATTTTTGGCTGTACTTTAGTATAATAAACTTGTTGGGCACATTGGTTCGTGCCCTGTTTTTGTATTATAACGGCTTGCTATTGCCGATTACGGGAGGCGCGGCATTTAATGTTCTCACTGCTTAAGAAAAGCACAGCCGATTCGGGCATAACCGAATCTGTTTTCACCTGCCGTCGGGGCGATCTTACCATACGCGGTACAGAGTACAGACCCGCCGGTGATAATCTGCCGGCCGCCATCGTCTGCCACGGCTTCATGGCCTTTCAGGACACTGTGCGTGGCTACACCAAAGAGCTGGCGCGTCTGGGCTACGCCGCATACTGTTTCGATTTTTGCGGCGGCTGTGTGGTAAAGGGGAAAAGTGACGGCAGGACAGTTGATATGTCCGTCCTTACCGAGGTGCGGGATCTTGAGGCGGTTATCAACTATGTTAAGGGACTTGACTATGTGGGTGACGAGCTGCTGCTCATGGGCTGCAGCCAGGGCGGATTTGTATCCGCGCTGACGGCGGCAAAGCATCCCGGACTTGTGCAGAAGCTGGCGTTGTTTTATCCCGCCCTGTGTATTCCTGATGATGCACGCGCAGGGAAGATGATGTTCGCCCGGTTCGATCCACAGAACCTGCCCGAAGTTATCAACTGCGGCCCCATGAAACTGGGGCGCTGCTATCCTGCTGATGTGTTGGGTATGGACCCCTACGCCGAAATCGGTGGTTATAAGGGTTCTGTACTTATCGTCCACGGTACAAAAGATAAGATCGTCGCCCCGGAATATTCCCGCCGTGCCTATGAGCTATATAAGCAGAGCGGCGATGTATCCCTTTACCTGATTGACGGAGGCGCCCACGGATTCTCCAAGAAGCATGACGCACAGGCCATGGAATACCTGCGTCGTTTTGCCGTGCTGCCGGAGTGAAACAGGAGATAACTATGAATACACTTAAAGTTGCTCTTTTGCAGCTTATGCCCGGTTGGGGCGCTGAAGAGAATTACTGCATCGGTGAGGACGCCTGCCGCAAGGCGAAGGCGATGGGCGCCGATATTGCTGTCTTTCCCGAGATGTGGAGCTGCGGATACACAATCCCCGATGATGAGAGTATGCTACGCGCTATGGCCGTGCCTGCATACGGAAAGTTTGTTTTGTCCTTCGCGTCTCTCGCCAAGGAGCTGGACATGGCTATAGGCGTGAGCTTTCTTGAGGACTACACGCCCTCGCCTAGAAACAGCTTCTGTCTGTTCGACCGCTTTGGACAGCGCGTCTTGACCTATGCCAAGGTGCATACCTGCGACTTTGGTGACGAGCGCCTGTTGACTCCGGGTGATGACTTTTATGTCACTGAGCTTGACACGGCCAAGGGTCTCGTCCGGATTGGTGCCATGATCTGCTATGACCGTGAGTTTCCTGAGAGCGCCCGCATTCTCATGCTCAAGGGGGCGGAGCTAATCCTTGTGCCTAACGCCTGCCCTATGGAGATTAACCGCCTTTCTCAACTGCGCGCAAGGGCGTATGAGAATATGGTCGCCATTGCTACGGTTAACTATCCCGCCGACCAGCCCGACTGTAACGGTCACTCCTCCGTGTTTGACGGGGTTGCCTACCTGCCGGAGCTGAACGGGTCGCGGGACACCTGCGTCTTTGAGGGAGGGGAGGAGGAGGGCGTGTATATCGCCGAAATCGACCTGGATATGCTGCGCACCTATCGGGAAAGTGAGGTACACGGAAACGCATACCGCCGTCCCTGGAAATATGAACTTCTGACGCAGGAGTGCATCACCCATCCCTTTGTGCGTGATGACTACCGCCGGTTGTGAGGGATATTTACCGGATGAAGGAGCGGACAATGAAAAGAATACTGCCGCCTGCGTTGGCAATACTAATACTATCCTTACTAATCGGATGTGGAGGGGACACCATGCCATCGGTTGAGACTACGGAGAAATATTCATATCAGCAAATAGGGCAGGATGAAGCCCGGCGCATGATGGATGAGATGGAAGAGTTGGTCGTTATCGATGTCCGCGAGCAAAGTGAGTACGATGGCGGTCATATTCCCGGCGCCGTTCTGCTGCCGGTGGGGCAGATAGATAAAGACAGTGCCGCACAGGCGATTCCGGAGTTGGATACAGTCGTCCTTGTCTATTGCCGCAGCGGCAATCGCAGTAAAACCGCATCGCAGGCATTGGCAAACCTTGGGTACACACAGGTGTATGAATTCGGCGGCATAATGAGCTGGCCATATGCGATTGAATAGAGTTGAGCAGGCTGACGGGTTATCCGTCAGCCTGTTGCTTCGGTGTCTGCACCTCTTGAATGCTTCAGATTTGGCAGTTATTCAAGAGCTCCGGCCCATGAGAAAAGTTATCAAAACAAAGAAAAAAGCCTTGGAACATAAGTTCCAAGGCTTTTGGTGGAGACGGTGGGGATCGAACCCATGACCTCTTGAATGCCATTCAAGCGCTCTCCCAGCTGAGCTACGCCCCCAAGCGCTTGATTAATATACCACGCGGTGCGGAAATTGTCAAGCGTGAATTTGCATTTTTTACAAAAATTCCTGTTTGCACCTATCCTCAATGGATCACCTGTCGGGCATGGCATCGAAAATGCGTCCCATGCACTGGGCGGTGACGGTGCCGGCTGTCATATCCGACAGCCTTTTCGTGAATGCCTCGGCGCTTTCGGCGGGGATACGGGTGCGGAGAGTGACCTTGTCCGTCCACTGGGTCTGCGGCTCATTACAACCGGCGGCGGCAAGCTCCTGCCGGATGCGGTCATACTGGCCGTAGCTGCATTCGATCAGCAGCTGCTCCAGTGGGCGCATGGTGGCAATGCCCGCGGCCTCAAGGGCGATGGAAGCACCTTTGCTGTATGCCCTTACAAGCCCGCCGGCACCCAGCAGAATGCCGCCAAAATAGCGGGTAACCACGCAGCAAAAGTCGGTAACGCCCCGCTTGCGGAACACATCCAGCACGGGTACACCGCCGGTACCTTGCGGCTCACCGTCGTCTGAGCAGCGCACTGCGCCGCTGTGCAGCATATATGCCCATACATTGTGGCGCGCGTCACGCTCAAGGGCGCGGATCTCATTCAGATGCGCCATGGCCTCATCCTCGCTTTGAACGCGCCACACGCGCCCGATAAAGCGGGATTTTTTCTCTACATACTCATCCTCGCCGTAGGCGGCGGGAACAAGATAACGCTCATCCATTGCTGTCGTCCTCCACCCACGGAGAGTACTTTGCCCACACATCGTGGGCAATAACCGCCTGAATAACTATCCCGCTGTCGGCATAGTCAACACTCTTAACCTCTGCGTCACTGTAAAGCTGAGACAGCACGCCGGCCTTATCGTAGGGCAGCAAAATGGTAACTTTCTTCTTGCGCCTGTCCAATACTTCTCCAAGTTTTGCGATCAGAGCATCGGTCCCTTCACCGGTCAGTGCGGAAATGTGCACGCAATCGCCGCCGCGTGGGAGTGTGTCCACATCCGCCAGGTCGCACTTGTTGTAAACCTCAATCACCGGTGTATCCGTCACACCCAGGTCGACCATAATGCGCTCGACAACCTTTGCCTGCTCCTGCCACTCGGGGTGGGAAACATCGATAACATGCAGCACAATGTCTGCATAGCTCAGTTCTTCCAATGTGGCCTTAAACGCGTCTACCAGGTGGTGTGGCAGCTTGCGGATAAAGCCGACCGTGTCGGAGATGAGTATATCAGCCGATTTGTCCAGCTCCATACGGCGGGTGGTGGTGTCCAGAGTGTCGAAAAGACGGTTGCGAGCGGGTATTCCCGCACCGGTCAGTGCGTTGAGCAGGGTGGATTTGCCTGCATTGGTGTAACCCACAAGGGCGGCAACGGGAACATTGTTTTTCTCCCGGCGGCTGCGCTGTACGCTTCTAACGCGGCGCACATCCTCCAACTCGTCAGAAAGCTGGGCGATCTTGCGGCGGATGTGGCGGCGGTCGGTCTCGAGCTGAGTTTCACCGGGGCCGCGGGTGCCGATGGGGTTGGCCCCGCCGGATGCAGTTTGGCGCACAAGATGCCCCCACATGCCCGTCAGGCGGGGGAGGAGATACTTGTACTGCGCCAACTCGACTTGCAGGCGACCTTCCTTTGTCATGGCGCGGGTCGCGAATATATCAAGAATGATAGACGTTCTGTCCAGCACCTTGACGCCCAGCTCTTCTGTCAGCGCCCTGTTCTGGGAGGGGGACAGCTCATTATCGAACACGGCCAGAGTACAGCCCTCGGCCTCGATGAGAGCCTTCAGCTCTTCAACCTTGCCTGAGCCGATGAAGCTATGGGGGTCTGGAGTGGGGCGCATCTGCATGATTCTGCCTACGCTGACGCCGCCGGCGGTCTCAACCAGCGCCTCCAGCTCATCCATGCTCTCATCGGTGGAGCGCTCCTCTTTCTCCATGCTGTCGGCGTAAAGACCTACCAGCACGGCCTTTTCTCGGTTATCTACAGTCAGCTTTTCTATGATTATCGCCTCGTATCGTGTAATAGTTGCTTGTCTAACCCGCATTATATCATGCCCGGTAGATAACAGCAATAATTGTTTTCCGCGCCGATTGCTGCATGCCGTTGAAACAGGGCAGTAAATGGGATATAATGGACTAGCTTACTTTGCCGCCGGGTGCGGAAAATTTGAAAATTCCGGAGGAAGCATTATGGACGCAAACAAGATCATGAGGATTTTTGAAGATACTGCCTATGTCCGTATGGGCGGCAGCGAGGAAGAGCTGCGCTGTGCCGAATATATCCGTGGCTGCTGCGCTGATGTGGGTCTGGATGCTGTGATAGAGCCTTTTGCCGTGGACATGGCCACCATCCACACCGCCGAGTTTTATGCCGACGGGGTGATCGTTACCTGCAAGGGCTATCTCAACGCGGGCAGCGGCGAGGTGGAGGCGCCGTTCTGTTACCTTCCTTCTGCGGATGCCTATTCTCTCTCTCAGGTTAAGGGTAAGATCGTCATGATAGACGGATATCTTAGCTATTGGATTTATCAGGATCTTCTTGAAAACGGCGCTGTCGGTATTGTGACCTATGATGGCGACGCCAATTATGTGGATTACGACATCGATCAGCGTGAGCTGCGCGGCTTTGTCAGCAAGGGGAACAAGCTGCCCTGCGTAAATATAAACGCAAAAACCGCCATCGAGATTATAAATAGGGGTGTCACCACTGCGAAAATTGTCCTCAAACAGGATGAGTATGAGGGAACATCCCATAATGTGGTGCTGGATATGCTCGGTGAAATTGACGAGACTATCATCCTCACCGCCCACTATGACACAACCTCCCTTTCTCAGGGGGCGTATGACAATATGTCCGGCTGCGTGGGACTTCTTGGCATTGCGGAGTATTTTGCCATCCACCCGCATCGCTACGGCCTGCGCTTTATCTGGTGCGGCAGTGAAGAACGCGGACTTCTCGGCTCCAAGGCATATACGGCCGCCCATGAGGATGAGCTGAAAAATGTGGTCCTGAACATCAATCTTGACATGATTGGCAGCATCATGGGCCGCTTTATCGCCTGCTGCACCTCAGAGGACAAGCTGGTGCATTACATAGGCTATATGGCGTCTGAGCTGGGCTGGGGACTTACCGCGCGGCAGGATGTATATTCCAGCGACTCGACGCCCTTCGCTGATAAGGGCATTCCTGCGGTGTCCTTTGCTCGTCTTGCGCCCCATAATACCGCAACTATCCACAACAGCTATGACACAATTAAGGTTATGAGTGCCGAACAGACGGCGAAGGATATAGACTTTATCATCGCCTTTACACAGCGTATGGCCTGCGCCGAAAAGTGTCCTGTTGACAGAAAGATGCCCGACAATATGAAAGATAAGCTGGGCATCTACCTCAACCGCAAGCGCGCCGACAGATAAGGTAATACACAGTAATGACAAAACCAGCAGAGCAAAGTGCTCTGCTGGTTTTGTTGAAAAGAAGATCAAATGAAGACCTGTCGTTATTACGGATTACTGAAGAATGCGGCGGCGATGGCGCCGGGACCTGCGTGGGTGCCCACAACACTGCCGATGCACTCGGATTCAAGGCCGGAAACATTGCCTTCCCACAGGAAGTGGCTGTCCTCTATGTATTTTTTCAGGAGCAGGTCACTAAGACCGGTGTAACCCATCAGCAGGGGCAGGGAGAAATCAATGCCCCCGGCCGACTCTATTTCCTTTACCAGCAGATTATTGCCCTGCTTTGAGCCGCGCGCCTTGCCGAGAATGATGATCTCGCCGTCTCTGATGCACACAACGGGCTTAATTGACAGAAGCCCGCCTGCTATGGCAGCCGTCTTGGAAATTCTGCCGCCGCGCTTAAGGTACTCAAGGGTATCCAGCATGGCGATTACCTGTACCTTGTCGCGTACCTGCGTGACAGATTCTGCGATTTGGGCGGCGCTCAAGCCGCTGTCAGCCAATTTAAGCGCGTATTCTGCCAGAATGCCGCAGCCGATGGCAACGGTGTGTGAGTCGACGACATAAATAATACCCGGATAGTCACCAGCGGCGATGACGGCGCTCTGATATGTGCCGGACAGCTTTGATGCTACAGTGAGCACCACTGCTGTGTCACCTGTATCGGCAACCTGCTTAAAGCAAGCATCAAATGCGGCGGGTGTGGCCTGGCTGGTAGTGGGCATGACATCGCTCTCAATAAGTTTTTCGTAGAAGGACTTATGGTCTATGGTTACGCCGTCGATAAACTCTTCATCGCCGAAGTTTATTGTCAGCGGTACAGTGATGAGCCTGTCTTTAATTCTGGACGAAGCATCACAGGTGGAGTCGATTATAATACGAACTGCCATTTGCAGTCTCCTTTCATTTTTGAGGCAGACCTTCTTTAGTGATGGCCTGCAGATTGGTTGCGATTAGGTCGAGGGTATCGTACAGCACTTTCCTGTTTTCTTCTGTCATACCGCGGCTGGCTTCCTCAACGGCAACATCGGCACGGCGGCTGACGATCGTGGCGGCCTCCCGTCCCTTGTTGGTCAGCGTAAGTTTGGCGCGGTAAAGCCCTCCGCCCACACTCTCACGGGAAATTAGACCGCTCTCCACCATTTCGGCCACGGCGCGGGAAACTGCGGCCTTGTCTTTGCCGCATATCTGCCCAAGCTGCGCCGCAGTAAGCCCGTCGGCGTAACGCGCCATCGCTGTCAGATAGAAGGCATAGGTTCCTTTAAGTCCGTATTTTTCCATTTCATCTGCGGCGATCATTTGAATATACCGATGTAGTACGGAAATGGAGAATGTGAATTTTTCAAAGCGGCTTATCATAAGTAGCTCCTTTGATGATGTAATGTTGACTTGTCAACAACTTGATTATACACAAAGGATGTTGACTTGTCAACATCCTTTGCTGCGTGTGATTGTCGTGCTTGTAATTAAATATACCATGACACTATCTTGCCATAATTACGACACAGTCCGGCGTTGATTGCACTTTGTGGCAGTGTTATACTCAATATATAAGCATTAAACTTGGAGGGAAATTCTTATGCATAAGAGAAACCGTACTTTGCTTACCGATCTGAGTAAGATTACCCCTGATATGATGGGGCCGTTTTCCACCCACGAGTATAATATCTTTGTTGATCCTCATGTGACGCCTGACTTTGTAAAGGCGCCCGATACCCGCCGTATTCCCGATTTTCCCATTATTTATGAAATTGCCGATCATACATATCAGGTCAATGAGTTCGGTATGGCCAATTTCTATGTCCTTGTGGGAGAGGAGAGGGGACTTGTTATCGACTGCGGCTGCGGCTCTTTTGATGCCAAGAGCCTGATTGAGCATCTGTGCCCCCTGCCTTATGATGTGGCCATTACCCATGCCCATGGCGACCACTGCGGATCTATGTGCCAGTATGATCATGTCTGGCTGTTCCCCGAGGATATTGCCCTTGTGCACGATGATTTCCGTGTAAATCAGCAGCTTTGGGAGAATCCCAACATCTGGCGCACTCATCCCGCCACATATCCCGACGGCACTCCGGCTGATTATCCCGGCAGCTCCCTTGGTGGCAAGGATTATTATGATTATTCCAATCGCACTTTTATGGGCATCGACCAGAATAACCTGCCTGAGATTCGCCCCATGCATGATGAGCAGGTTTTCGACCTTGGCGGCCGCAAGGTAACGGTCCTCCACACTCCCGGCCACTCAAAGGGCTGCTGCGTGTTTGTGGATCCCAAGACCCGTATCCTGTTCACCGGCGACTCATTTAACTCCGCTTTCAGCATACCCAATAATCCGCCGGAACTGAATCTTGAGATATTCACCAAGGTTAAGAAGTATCGCTGTGATTTTGACCGTATGTTCCCCGGACACACCGCTGTTGGATACAATACCGCAAACTTCAGCCAGCGCCCCGGTCTGCTTGATGACGCTGTGGAGGCATACCGCTCTGTGGTAGAGGGCACCGCCGTGATCGAGGAGCGCCCCGGCAGGAACGGCAGCGTTATGAAGGTTGCTGTCTACGGCAAGGCTGCTGTCGGCTTTGGTGGCGGTTTCAGATAAACAGATATTGATTTAAATATTGCTGCGCACGGTGTTTTGCCGTGCGCAGTGTATCTTGATACGGTAGGACTGTACCTTGCGGCGTGAGAGCTCATATGCTATAATTCTAACAAAACAGTGATGAAGGTGCCGCCTATTAAACGCGATAATACAGAATTTCATAAGCATCCACCTTTTTCTTCCAACAGAAACTATGACAGCTTTGTGGCATTTGACTTTGAAACAACCGGGTTGGATGCAGATGCGCAGATTACTGAAATCGGCGCGGTCAAGGTGGAGTACGGCGAGGTTGTGCAGGTGTACTCTCAGCTTGTTAACCCAGGAATGCTGATTCCGCCCGCAGTGCAGCGCCTTACCGGTATAAGCGACAGCATGGTCGCCCAAATGCCGCATATTGACGCTGTGATCGGGGAGTTTCTGGATTTTGTGGGTGACCTTCCTCTTGTGGCTCATAACGCGCGCTTTGATCTGCGTTTTCTGCGGCGTGATGCCGCTGTTGTGGGGCGTGAGATCACATCCCCCGTGGTGGATACACTCACCCTCGCCCGTAAAACGTGGTATAAGCTGCCGTCTTATAAACTTACTTTCCTTGCCGATTATTTCTGCATCGCCCAGCCTGAGTCACACCGGGCCCGGTGTGACGCGCAGGTGGCTGCAAAACTATATCTGATGATGCGTGATACCGCTGTGGCGGTACGCTAGAAGGAGAATATTATGTACCAGAATTTGCACATACATACATGGCGCTGCAAGCATGCCGGCGGAACCGAGCGCGAGTACATTTTGCGCGCCATAGAAGCAGGCATGACCGATATTGGATTTTCCGATCATGCTCCGCTGCCGGACGGCTACTCCGATGAAGTCTACAGCGTCAGAATGGATATGCCACAGCTTTCCGAATACGCGGCATGCATTCTTGCACTGAAAGAAGAGTTTAAGGACAGAATCAATATCAGACTTGGACTTGAGCTGGAGTATATCCCTCGTTTGCACCGGGTGCTGGTTGACATGTATCGCGAAGTGGGCGTAGAATACTTCGTTTTCGGTCAGCATTTCCTGCGTGAGGGCGATTATATGACACTCGATCCCACAAACGATGACGACCTGCTGTGCGAATATGTGGATAGTGTGCTTGAGGGTGCAGCTACGGGTGATTTTGCCATCATGGCCCACCCGGATCTTATTAACTATATTGGTGACAGTGAGCTTTACAAAAGTGAAATGACTCGACTGTGCAGCGGTCTTAAAGCGCTGGACATTCCGCTGGAGATAAATCTCCACGGTCTTGACGGCAGCAGAAATTATCCCAATGAAACCTTCTGGTCTATTGCCGGTGAGATAGGCAACAGAACCATTATCGGTTCCGATGCTCACGCACTGCGGGAGGTGTGGGATGAGGCACTTTATAACAGAGCGCTGGAGCTTGCTTTCAGGCATGGGGTCAACCTTTATAAGTCGGTTCTCGACTGAGATTAACCGTGATATTTGAGCGGTACATAAAATCTCAATGGAAACTTAACAAAAAATATGTTTCAAAATCCTCCGCTTCGTGGTATCATCTACCCGTAGCGGAGGATTTGTCATGGATTTGAACAGAGAGAGAATAACTTTTAAACAGAAAAGACTGATTCTTGGCTGCGCCATGGTGGCCTATGCAGTACTTGTGCTGCTGCTTGCGTGGCGCGTGGGCGTGCCCCTTGTCCGCTTTGTGCAGGAGCCGGAGCGTTTTCGTGCCTGGCTGGACAATAAGGGGATTTGGGGGCGCTTGTCCTTTGTGGGAATAATCGTCCTGCAGGTCGTGTCTGTCGTGATACCCAGTGAGCCCCTTGAGATTGGTGCCGGCTACGCATTCGGCGGCTTTGAGGGTACGATGCTGTGTGTTCTTGGTGCAACTATCGGCGGCGTGCTGGTGTTTGCGTTTGTGCGCCGCTTCGGTGTGCGCCTTGTCGAGGTTTTCTTTACCGGGGAAAAGATTCGCTCGTTGCTGTTTCTGCGCGATTCGCCAAAGCGCCGTATCCTTATGTGGCTTCTGTTTCTCATACCGGGCACGCCAAAGGCGCTTCTGTGTTACTTTGCGGGGCTGACAGATATGAAATGGCCGGAGTGGCTCATTATGACCTCCCTTGGCCGCCTGCCTAATATTGTTGCCTCTACCGTTGGCGGTGGTGCGCTTGGTGTACAGGCGTATATGCCCGCCTTGATCATCTTTGCCGTGACCATCGCTGTCAGCCTTGTCGGCATTGGGGTGTATAAACTCGTTTGCCGTATCAACAAAACAGAATGAATAACACAAGTGCGCCTGTTAGTATTTGACAGGCGCGCTTATTCCTTGCGTTGTAAAAGAGCTGCCGTGTTATAACGGCAGCTCTTATGTTATTATGTAGTCGTTCTTATGGGTCTTGCGCAGCGGCTGTGTTCTTCCTGTGACTCATTTTATAGTTGAGCAACAGAACAACAGCCAGGACGGCAATGCCAATGACATCGGTCAGGGGGGAGGGTTCGATAAGGCACATACCAGCGCCGATGGAAAGAATACGCAGTGTCCAGTGCATGTGCCCAACACCATAGCCGGTAAGTCCGGCGGATACACCGAGCATTCCTATGAGAGATGTGACAACAATAAGTATGACGCTGAATACCGTGATATCACCGATAAAAAGCATCGCAGAGTTGAGCGCAAAAACATACGGGATTATGAATGCACCGATTGCAAGCCTTGTGGCGGTGACCGCGGTTTTCATGGGGTTTGATTTGGCGATTGCGCTACCGGCATATGCCGCCAGTGCGACGGGCGGGGTGATATCGGCTACTATGCCGAAGTAAAATACGAACATATGGGCCGCCAGCAGGGGGATGCCCATCTCAACAAGAATCGGTGCGCAGGTGGAGGCCATGATGCAGTAGTTTGCGGTAGTAGGAACGCCCATGCCAAGAACGATGCAGCAAAGCATGGTCATGAAAAGGGCAATAATGGGATAGCCCTGGGATGCGGTGATGATGGCTGCCTTCAACAGGGAGCTAAGACCGGTCATTGTTATGCAGCCGGCGATGATGCCTGCCATCGCACAGGCGGCACAAACGGCAATGGTGCTCTGTGCGCCGGCGGACAGGGCGTTAATGATCTTGGTCAGGTTGATGCGGTTATCCTTGTTGAAGATACTAACGAGAATGACGAACAGAATGGACAGAACAGCGGCCTTCTGTATGGTCATGAAACTGCCGGAGATGAAAATAATAAGGGTCAGGATGGGAATCAGCAGGAAGGACTTCTTGATAAGGCTGCGGAACTTAGGAAGCAGCTCCTTGGGAATGCCTGCCAGACCCAGCTTCTTCGCCTCAAGATGGACGGAGATAAAAATGCCGGCAAAGTAAAGTACCGCGGGGAGAATTGCCCTTACCACGATGTTGGAGTAGGGGACACCGACGAAGTCTGCCATAAGGAAGGCGGCCGCACCCATAATGGGAGGCATGATCTGACCGCCAGTGGATGCCGCGGCTTCAACCGCAGCGGCAAACTCGGGCTTGTAGCCGGTCTTTTTCATCATGGGGATAGTGACCGAACCGCTGCCGACAGTATTCGCGACGGATGAACCGGAGGCCATACCCTCAAGTGCGCTGGCGATAACGGCCACCTTGGCGGGACCGCCGCTGGCAGAGCCAACGACAGAGTTTGCCAGTTCAACGAAGAAATCAGAAATGCCGGTGCGCTCCAGGAAGGCACCAAAGATGATAAATACGGCTATGTACTTGGCGCACACATTTATGGGTGTGGACAGTACGCCCTCGGTGCTGTAGAAGAGGGTTTTGATGAGGTTGCGCAGACGCAGACCGAAGGCCAGATTAGTCTGATAAAAGAACAGGGCGTAGACAATGAAAATGCCTGCAACGCACAGAATCGGCAGACCCACACTGCGGCGGCACAGCTCGACAAGTGAGCCGATGGCGATTACAGCGGCAAGAATGTGGTACCATTCATACTTGCTTATGCGCATCTCGATAAGCGGCTTAGCGTTATAGGCAAAATACATAAACGCTGCCGTACCAGCGACCATAATAACAATGTCGTACCAGGGCATATAATTTTCCCGCTGTACGCCCTTCTTTATCGGATAAATCACATATCCAAGGGCGACCAGCAGACCCACGAACAGGGCGAGTCTTGCCTGCTGGATAAGTCCTGTGTTGAACAGGACATCATAGATGCACATAAGGGAAAACGCGGCAAGAAGACCAGTCACAAATCCCTTCCACTTGCCGGTCCATATTCTGGTATTTGATTCGCGGTCATACTTTTTCATGACCTCCTGCACCGTAGCATCGATTTGCGCCTGTTCTTCGGCGCTGATGGTGATGTCGATGTCAGGTGTTACTTTGCTGACGTCTTTGCTGTTGGACATTGGAGCACCTCAATTGCTGTTGTTTATATTAGCTATCTGTAATAGGCCAACTGCCGCGAGTGATCGCGGCAGTTGTGTAAGTACATTACTGAAGCAACATACTGATAATACACTATATCAGTCGCCTGTGTCAACCGTGATACCCTTTTCGGCGTAGTACTTGGCAGCACCTGCATGGAAGGGAGCGGCCATGCCGCTGGTAGCGGTGTTCACATCAAGCTCGGCGCCCTTTGCGTGAGCCTTGGTGATGGAGTCGATGTTCTCGAAGATGGCCTTGGTCAGGTCATAAACCAGATCCTCATCGGCGTCGGCGGCAACGATCATGGTAGCCATGATGGAGACGGTAGCGGTATCGGTGTCAATGCCTTCATAAGTGCCGGCAGGGATGACGTACTTGGTGTAGTAGGGGCAATCGGCGATCAGCTTGTCAGCGATCTCATCCTCGATGCTTACCAGGTAAACATCATTGGTGCTGGCCAGCTCGACAACTGCGGTGGTGGGAGCGCCGGCGACGATGAAAGCGGCGTCGATCTTGTTGTCCTTCATAGCGTCGGTGGATTCAGCGAAGGAGAGGTACTGGGGATTGATATCATCTTCGCTCAGGCCGTAAGCAGCCAGAACGTCGATGGCGTTGAAGTAAACGCCGGAGCCGGCTGCGCCGATGGAGACATTCTTGCCTGCCAGGTCAGCAACGGTCTTGATGTTGGGATCCATGGTGATGATCTGCACGCACTCAGCATAGAGGGCACCGATCACGCGGAAGCTGTCGATTGCACCGTCTTCAGCAAAGGACTTGACACCCTGCCAGGCGTAAGCCATAACATCGGACTGTACGGTGGCCAGCTGATAAATGCCGTCGTCAATGCCGTAGATGTTGGCGGCAGAGCCGTCGGTGGAGACGACAGTGATGGGGGAGCTGGATTCGTCAGCCATGTAGGTGGACAGGACGTTACCGAAGGCGTAATATGTACCGGATGAACCGCCGGTACCCATTGTCAGGTTGTCACCGGCTTTGTAAGCGGCATCGGAACCGGAGCAGGCACACAGTGACAGCAGCATCAAAGCTGCAAGGGCGATGGAAAATAATCTTTTCTTCATAATTGTTTCCTCCAAGAGATAAAATGGATAGCGCTTGATGTGAGTCTTATTATACAGGCAAGAAAACAAGATTGCAATAGGAAAATGCAATTTTCTATCAACCAGAATTGCAAAAATTCTTGTGGGGGACAGGCGTAATCTTTGTGTAATATAACAAATAATTATGCTAACACTTGATTAGAACACTAAAATTCTGTTAAAATTAAGCCGCTCAATGCAGTGCGTTGTGTTTTAAATGGTCAAAGTATCTGAAATTTGCCTGTAAAAAACTTGCATCACGCAGTAATGTTGTTGCTGAACTTGCAGAATTTGGCATTTGTTTCTTTTGTATTCGTCAAAGCGCTAGATTTTGCAAAAATTTAAGCTGCACTGCAATCCGTGAAAGCCGCGAAGATTTTACCTGCATATTGGAGCAGCCTCCGTAACGGCGCAGAAGCAATCAGGGCGCGTGCTTTTAAAAAACATTGCGATACATCTTTATTATTGGCAAATTGTTGTGTATAATATATTAGATTAGGTATCATTGAACAGGCACATTGTGTTTGGACATTTTTGTGAGGTTTCCGATGAAGGAATTTGACGAGCTTGACCTTGAGCTTATTGAAAAGGTGCTGGATAGCAGTATAACATCCGGTGCTGGGACTGATATAGCCGCGCCCATGCGTGAAGTCTCTTCAGACATTGATGCAGTCCGTGTTGACGAAGAGGTTGAAAACGACGCTGACACAGGCAAATCATCTGACTTGCCGCCTGCTGATATGCCGGATGCGGCTTGGCAAACGGCTCCTGCATCTGATGAAGGCAAGAAGCGATCCTCAGCAATGAGTCTCTATGATTGGGTGCAGTGTGTTGTTTCTGCCCTTGTTGCAGGGGTGCTCATATTTATATTTGTAGGACGCGCCATTAATATAGAGGGTTCTTCCATGTACCCGACCCTGCACAACGGGGACGAGGTTATTGTTTCAAACCTGTTCTATTCGCCGAAAGCCGGTGATGTGGTGGTCCTGCGCACCACAAGCTACAGCAGCAGCCCACTGGTAAAACGCATTATCGCCACCGAGGGGCAGACAGTGGATATTGACTTTGACGCGGGCATCGTGTATGTAGACGGCGCGGCTCTGGATGAAAGCTATGTCAACGCAGCCATCCATTTCCGCGACAGCTTTGAAGGACCCGTTACTGTCCCCGAGGGCTGTATATTCGTCCTCGGTGACAATCGCAACGAATCCTCTGACAGCCGTAATGAGCGTATCGGCATGGTTGACGAGCGCTGTATTATTGGAAAAGTGATATGCATCCTGCTGCCGGCATACGACAGAGACGGAGAGCGGGATTGGACAAGATTTGGGAAGGTGGCCTGAATGGCTCAGATTAACTGGTACCCCGGGCATATGGCCAAGGCCATACGCCAGATGGAAAACGATATTAAGATGGTCGACTGCGTGTGTGAGCTGCTTGACGCCCGCATACCCCTGTCCAGCCACAATCCGGAGTTGGATCGCATCGCCCAGGGTAAACCCCGTGTGGTTATTCTCAACCGCATCGATCAGGCGGACCCCGCTGTGACCGATATGTGGAAAGCGCATTTTAGCAGTATCGGCGTGGGTGTCGTCATGACAGACTGCAAGACAGGAAAGGGCGTATCCGCCATGCCTGCCGCGGTAAAGACCATGCTCCGCGACAAGATAGAAAGCTACGCCAGTAAGGGGCAGACCGGGCGCGCGCTGCGTGCCATGATCGTCGGCATACCCAATGTGGGAAAATCCTCCCTTATTAACCGCGTTGCCGGGCGCAAGGCGGCGGAGGCTGCCAACAGACCCGGCGTTACCCGCGGCAGACAGTGGATACGGGTCGCACCGGATTTTGAGCTGCTGGACACCCCCGGTGTGCTCTGGCCCAAACTGGAAGCGCCTGAGACCGGCGAAAATCTGGCTATTACCGGCGCGATCAAGGACGATATTATTGACATTTGGGAGCTGGCCGAAGCTCTTGCGTCGCGCCTTCTCGGCCGCTACCGTGACCGCCTTACTGAGAGATACGGCATCACTATCCCCGATGAAGCCGAACCGCGCACTGTTCTTGAGCTTATCGCGCAAAAACGCGGCTACCGCGTTCGCGGCGGTGAGGCGGATTATGAGCGCACTGCCGCCGTTTTGATTGATGATTTCCGCTCCGGTAAGCTGGGGCGCATCAGCCTTGAGGTGCCGGTCAAATGAGAAAGACTGCAGAGAAGATCGACCTGTATGAATATGAACGCCAACTGCGTGTGGATGGACTTCGGCTCTTCTGCGGCGTGGATGAAGCGGGGCGCGGCCCCTTGTGCGGCCCTGTGTACGCCGCGGCCGTTGTTCTGCCGGAGGGCGCTGTCATCGATGGGCTAAACGATTCCAAGAAGCTCAGTGAGGCGAAACGGGAATTGCTTTACCACCGGGTTGTGGAGTCTGCGATAGCCTACGGCATTGCATCGGTTAGTGCGGCGGAAATTGATCAGATCAATATACTCAACGCTACATATAAAGCCATGAGCCTTGCAATAGCTAACCTGGGGCTTGAGCCGGAGCTGTGCCTTATAGACGGCAACCGCTGTGAGGGAATCCCGTACAACTGCCGCTGTGTTGTAGGTGGTGACGCAAAGTGCGCCAGCATTGCTGCGGCATCTATACTTGCCAAGGTCAGCCGTGACAGATATATGCTGGATTACGCCGGTCGATATCCCCAGTACGCGTTTGAAAAGCACAAGGGCTACGGCACAAAGCTGCACTATGAGCGCATAAGGGAACACGGCCCTTCACCTGAACACAGGCGCAGTTTTCTGAAAAAGATGCACTGAGGCGGCAAATATGGATACTAAACTTATCGGCCGCTGGGGAGAAGCCAGGGCGGCAGAGTACCTTATTAAAAAAGGCTACACCATCGTGGCGCAGGGATACCGGACCCGTTACGGGGAGATTGACCTGATCGCATCCAACAGGAAATATTTGGCCTTTGTCGAGGTCAAGACCCGCAAGAGTGCTTCCTTTGCCCGCGCCATGGAGTATGTTGACGCGCACAAGCAGCGAAAACTTGCCGCTTGCGCGGCTATGTGGCTGTCAGAGAATAAGACTAAGCTGCAGCCGCGCTTTGATGTAATTGAGGTCTACTACAACGATGAGCTTTCCGAAGCAGAAATAAACCATATCGAAAACGCATTTTGCCTTTGATTCTGGAGAAATTATTATGAAGTATATCAGCACAAGAGACAATAGTTTGAAAGTGTCCTCTGCCGAGGCGATAGTACGCGGGCTCAGTCCGGACGGCGGCCTTTTCGTGCCTGAGGTCATACCCCACTTTGCAAGTGGAGAGTTGGAAAAACTGGCGGGACTTACCTATCCACAACTGGCTGCAGATATTATGGGCCGCTATCTTGAGGATTTTTCTGCCGATGAGCTGAAGTCCTATACCGACGCGGCCTACTGCCCGGGACGCTACGATTCTTATGACACCGCGCCCGTGCGAAAGGCTGACGGAATGTATTTTCTTGAACTGTGGCATGGTCCCACCTGCGCTTTTAAGGATATGGCGCTGCAGATGCTGCCCTATCTTCTTACCGCATCCATGAAGAAGTGCGGGGAGGAGCGGACGGTGTGCATCCTTGTTGCCACATCCGGTGATACCGGCAAGGCAGCACTTGAAGGCTTCCGCGATGTGCCCGGTACCTGCATCATGGTGTTCTACCCGGTGGATGGCGTCTCCGATATACAGAAGCTGCAGATGGCATCACAGCAGGGCGGCAATGTATCTGTTGTGTCCGTTAACGGCAACTTTGACGATGCACAGACCGGTGTAAAGCGCATCTTCTCTTCAGTAGATATAGCTGCAAAGATTGCGGACAGCGGCTATGTGTTGTCTTCAGCCAATTCCATCAACTGGGGTCGTCTGCTGCCCCAGATAGTGTATTACATCTGGACCTACCTGCGCCTTGTCAACAGGGGAGAGGTGAAAATGGGTGACCCCGTAGACTTCTGCGTCCCCACCGGCAACTTCGGCGATATTCTTGCCGGCTGGTATGCAAAACAGATGGGCCTGCCTGTGGGGCGGCTTATCTGCGCGTCCAATAAGAACGACGTTCTCACTCAGTTTATCGAGACAGGAGTCTATGACCGCAACAGGCCCTTCTTCCTGACTACCTCACCCTCGATGGATATTCTCATTTCCAGCAATCTTGAGCGCCTGTTGTTCCACCTGTCCGGCTTTGACAGTGATCTGGTGGCAGGATATATGAAGGCGCTTTCAACTGAGGGTAAATATGTTGTCTGCGATGATATTATGAAGAGCCTGCGTGCTGATTTTGCCGCCGCCAGCCTTTCTGAGGAAGACACGGCTGCCGCTATAAGGGAGATGTGGAACAGTGACGGATATCTCATCGATACCCACACCGCCGTGGCCTATGGCGCCGCAAAGGGTATGGTCGCCTCGGCGTCCATGGTTATTGTCTCCACCGCCAGCCCGTATAAGTTCTCGCCCGCGGTCATTGCCGCCCTGGGCCATGAGCCGGACGGCAGCGGTATAGGCGACCTTGAAAAGCTGGAGAGCCTGACCGCCGTTCCCGCACCCGCGCCTTTGGCAGGCCTGAAGGGTGCTGCTGTTCGTTTCGATTCCTGTGTCCAGCCTATGGAGATGGAGCAGTCTGTGCTTTCCTGGCTGTGCTGAAATAATATGTATGGGCGCATTGCGCCCATGCCGTCAGCCGTTGCTGCCGTTCTTGTGTGCGAAGGTACCGCAGAAGGTTTCGCCCTTGCGCATTGCGCTGGGGGATTCAACGGTAATGCTGTCTGCGTGACACTTGCAGTCGATGCCGTGGTATCTGCAGCTGGTTACTTCGCAGTTTACCTCGCGGATGCTGTCGCGTTTTTCCATGTTGTTACCATCCTTTGCGTTGATTGTCTCGGCATTATATTCCCCGGCCCCGGCTTTCTTATTCATTCCAATCTAACAGGTGAAATATGCTTTATGTGATCGGTGATCTGCACCTGTCTCTGGCTGCAGACAAAAAAATGGATATTTTTCCCGGGTGGGAGGGATATGTTTCCCGCCTGCGCAGCGGTTTTTCCCGCCTTACCGATGCCGACACCTGTGTACTGTGCGGCGATTCATCATGGGGCATGGACCTTGACGGCTGCCTTGAGGATTTCCGCTTTATTGATTCGCTTCCTGGGCAGAAGATAGTGCTAAAGGGCAACCACGACTATTGGTGGAATACGGCAGCGAAGATTGAGGCGTTTTTTGCAAAAAATGAGATAAAAACAATTAAAATACTCCATAACAATTCCTATCAAGTGGATGACAAGTGGATCTGCGGCACCCGCGGATGGATGGTGGCTCCGCCAGAATCACAGGGGCACGACGCAAAGATCATGCAGCGGGAGCTTATGCGTCTTGAGGCCTCGCTGAAAACCGCCGGAGAAGGGGAGAAGATATGCTTTTTGCACTATCCGCCAAAGCACGCCGGAGCGGAATTCACAAAAATGATAGAGCTGATGGCGGATTATGGGGTGAAGCGCTGCTTTTATGGCCACATTCACCATGCGGGATCTAAGGTGGCCTTTACCGGCAATTACAAAGGCATTGAGTTCAGACTCATATCTGCCGATTATATCGGCTTCGAACCTCAGCTTATCCCATAATTTGCGGGGTTTGGCGTCATTTCGTGAAAAATTATTTGCATATTATGTGAGGCTGTGGTATAATTTTCTGCGCCTATGGCTTCATATATTATATTTTATTTTTATATAGCTGTCGTACGCAAAAGATAAATTGGAGGAAACAGATCGTGAAGGTTATCAGCACCGAGAAAAAGAACAACAACACCGAGATCGAAGTAAAAGTGGAAATCACCGCTGAGGAGTTTAACAGCGCCGTTAACAAGGCATATGCCAAGCTGCGCAACAAGATCAATGTCCCCGGCTGGCGCAAGGGCAAGGCTCCCAGAAAGATGATTGAGAATATGTACGGCGAAGCCGTTTTCTATGATGACGCGTTCGAGGCCATCGCTCCCGAGGCTCTTGAAATTGCCGTGTCCGAGGGCGAGATCCGCTATGTCGGCCGTCCCGCAATCGTTGACTTTTTTGTCAATGAGGACAAGAGTGCATGGATCGCATTCCAGCTGACCCTTTATCCCGAGATCACTCTCGGTGAGTACAAGGGCATCGAGGCTCCCAAGGCCTCTGTTGAAGTTTCCGACGAGCAGGTTGATTCTCAGATCAACTCCGTCCGTGAGCGCAATTCCCGCATCGTTACCGTTGAGCGTCCCGCTCAGATGGGCGACATCGTTGAGCTGGGCTACGCCGGCACTATCGATGGCGTCGCTTTTGAGGGCGGTACCGCTGAGTCCTACAGCCTTGAGCTGGGCTCCGGCAGCTTCATCCCCGGCTTTGAAGAGCAGGTAGTCGGCATTTCCGCCGGTGAAGAGAAGGATATCAATGTCACCTTCCCCGCTGAGTATCACAGTGACGAAGTCGCCGGTAAGGACGCCGTTTTCCACATCAACGCCCATGAGATTAAGGAAAAGCAGCTTCCCGAGCTGGATGACGAGTTTGTTAAGGATGTTTCCGAGTTTGACACTCTCGATGAGTACCGCGCCAGCATCGCTGCCGAGCTGAAGGCCGAGCTTGAGGCACGCGCTGACAATGAGTTCCGCAGCATTCTGCTCGAGAAGATCGCCGACAATGCACAGGGTGAGATTCCTGCTGTCATGGTCGAAGAGCGCGTTGAGAGCTATGTGAACAACTACGCCGCCAATCTTGAGGGTTCCGGCTTGAGCATTGATATGTATATGCAGTTCATGGGCACCACCCTTGAGCAATTCAAAGAGAATCTGCGTCCCTCCGCCGCCAAGAGCGTGAAGGTCGACCTGACTCTCGAAGCCATTGCCAAGGCTGAGAACCTTGTCCCCACTGACGAGGCAATTGAGGCTGAGTATCATGCAATCGCCGACCAGTACAACATGAAGGCTGAGGACGTGAAGAAGTTCCTCAACGCCGACGATGTTGCCGCAGATCTTAAGAAAAAGCTTGCAGAAGACTTCGTGGTCGGCTGCGCTGTCGCTACCGAACCCGTCATCGCTTCTGAAGCTGAGGAAGTGGCTGAATAATATCTGCCCGCAAAGGGTATGATTCAACCGCAATATTCATCGTTTTAGGAGGTTTATTATGAGTCTTGTACCGTATGTAGTAGAGCAGACCAGCAGGGGAGAGCGTTCTTACGACATTTTTTCCCGCCTGCTTGAGGATCGTATAATCTTCCTGGGCGAAGAGGTTTCAGATACCAGTGCCAGCCTTATCGTTGCACAGCTCCTTTACCTTGAAGCGCAGGATCCCGACAAGGACATCCAGTTCTACATTAACAGCCCCGGCGGCTCCGTAACTGCCGGAATGGCCATATATGACACCATGCAGTATATCAAGGCTGATGTGTCTACCATCTGCATCGGCATGGCCGCAAGTATGGGCGCATTTCTGCTTGCCGCGGGTGCCAAAGGCAAACGTCTTTGCCTTCCCAATGCTGAGATTATGATCCACCAGCCCTCCGGCGGCTTCCAGGGGCAGGCCACCGACATCAGCATCCATGCGAAGAACATCCTGCGCATCAAGGACAACCTCAACACCATCCTTGCCCAGAATACCGGCAAGCCTGTTGATGTAGTGCGGGAGGCCTGTGAGAGAGATAATTTCATGAGCGCGCAGGAAGCACTTGAGTTCGGCATCATCGATAAGATTATCACCAAGCGCTGAACTTTATCCGATAATTCGTTTTAATGTGAGGTTGCCTTATGGCGAAATATGATGACCGCGCCGTGCGCTGCAGCTTTTGCGGCAAGCGGCAGGATCAGGTAGACCGACTGATTGCCGGTCACAGCGCGTACATCTGCAATGAGTGCGTGTCCCTGTGCAACGATATCCTCGGTGAAAACTTCAATATTACGGCAAAATCCGTGGACAGCGGCGTCAGGAAGAATGTATCTGAAAGACTTCCCAAGCCTGCTGAGATAAAGGCTGTTCTTGACGAATATATCATCGGTCAGGAGAGGGCGAAAATCGTCCTCTCTGTGGCTGTATATAACCACTATAAGCGCATCTTCTACGAAGTGAATGAGGATGTGGAGATCACCAAGAGCAATGTCCTTCTCATCGGCCCCACCGGCAGCGGCAAGACCCTCTTTGCACAGACACTGGCAAAGCTGCTTGACGTGCCTTTTGCCATTGCCGATGCCACCACGCTTACTGAAGCGGGATATGTCGGTGAGGATGTGGAGAACATTCTCCTGCGCCTCATTCAGGCGGCTGACTTTGATGTTGAGGCCGCGCAGAAGGGCATTATATACGTGGATGAGATCGACAAGATCGCAAGAAAGAGCGAAAACACCTCCATCACCCGTGACGTGTCCGGCGAAGGCGTGCAGCAGGCGCTTTTGAAGATTGTCGAGGGTACTGTGGCCAATGTACCTCCTCAGGGCGGCAGAAAGCATCCCCAGCAGGAGTTTATTCCCATTGACACCACCGATATCCTTTTCATCTGCGGCGGTGCCTTTGACGGCCTTGATAAGATCATCGAGACCCGCATGAATAAAAAGGTCATCGGTTTCGGCGCGGACATTAAATCCAAGGATGAGCGTGATGTAAGTGCGATACTGCAGAATGTCCAGTCTCACGACCTGTTAAAGTTCGGCCTTATTCCCGAGCTGGTTGGCCGCCTGCCTGTTCTTGCACCCCTTAACGCTCTTGAACGCGAGGATCTGGTGCGCATCCTGACCGAGCCGAAGAACGCCCTTACCAAGCAGTATAAGGCTCTTTTGAGCTATGACCGTGTAAGCCTTGAGTTTACTGATGATGCTCTGGGTGCTATCGCCGACAAGGCAATTGAGATGAATATCGGCGCCCGCGGACTTAGAACCGTTACCGAGGGCATAATGACCCAGGTCATGTTTGCCGTTCCCTCTGATGAGCGGATCGAAAAAGTTATAATTACCAAAGAATGTGTCGAGGGAAGTCGGAGGCCAAGCGGTCTTAGGAAGACAATGTCATAAA
>JAZUPH010000045.1:0-9191 GCA_045605145.1 Oscillospiraceae bacterium
AACGGTTCGCAACGCACCCCCCACCTCACACACGCCACTGCACACCCACCGAAAGGAGACGCCATGACACCGAACCAACTGCTTGAAATACTCGCCGTGGCCGAGCGCCTTAAAAGCGTGACGCGCCACTGCGTCACCGCCGCCGGACGGCCGGAGAGCGTGGCCGAGCACAGCTGGCGCACGGCACTGATGGCCATGCTCATCGGCGGTACGGAGGAGTTTCGCGGCCTTGATGTGAACAGAGTCATAAGAATGTGCCTTATCCACGACCTGGGTGAGGCCTTCACCGGGGACGTGCCCACCTTCCTGAAAAGCAGCGACGACGCCGAAACCGAGCAGCAGCATTTCAACCGCTGGGTGGACGGCTTCCCTGCCGCACAGAGGGAGGAGTTTCGCGCCCTCATGACTGAGATGGACGCCATGGAAACGGCGGAGGCGAAGCTCTACAAGGCCATCGACAAGCTGGAGGCGGTCATACAGCACAACGAGTCGGACATCGCAACCTGGCTGCCCCTGGAATACGAGCTGCAGCTTAACTACGGCCGGGAGAATGTGACCTTCTCCCCCTACATGACGGCGCTGAAGGCCGCCGTGGACGAGGTGACGCGCGCCAAGATCGCCGCCGCCGGCGAAAACGCGGGGCAGGGCGATACATAATTTGCGCCTTTGCATGGAAAAGACCGGCGCGAAAAACCGTGATTTTGTGAAAATTGATGGTTGACAATCGGTTTGTATGGGCATAAAATCACAGCATGTCCACACAGTTTGTGAGGTTAGTGTAATGAAGAATATTTGCAGCGCATACTTTTATTACTTTTACTTTACCGTGTAAAACATGGTAAGGTAATTTGTGATGCGCGCGGATATCTTATAGATTTCGTAAACCCGATGCGGCACAGGTTACTGTGCCGCATCTTTTTTATTTGTACATCCCTATTTCATTCACAGCGGAGGAGTATTATAATGATAGTCGTACTTAAGCACAATGTTGACCACAACAAGCAGGATCAGCTCGCCCACTGGCTCCAGGCCCAGGGCGTTGGCGTGCATCTGTATGAGGGGCATTACCAGACCGTTATCGGCCTTATCGGCGACACCACCCATGTGGACATGGATCTTATCGCCAGCCTTGACATCGTTGACTCGGTCAAGCGGGTGTCCGACCCCTTCAAGTGCTGCAACCGCAAGTTCCACCCCGAGGACAGCGTTATAAATGTGGGCGATGTGAAGATCGGCGGCGGCAATTTCGTTATGATCGCCGGCCCCTGCTCTGTGGAGACGGAGGAGCAGATACTTCAGGTGGCCCGCGCTGTCAAGGCCGCCGGCGCCAATATGCTGCGCGGCGGCGCATTCAAGCCCCGCACTTCACCCTACGACTTCCAGGGACTGAAGGCCACGGGTCTTGAGCTGTTGAAGATCGCCCGGGCAGAGACCGGCCTTCCCATCGTCAGTGAGGTCATGGGCGTCAACGATCTGCCCCTTTTCGAGGATGTGGACATGGTCCAGATCGGCGCGCGGAATATGCAGAATTTCGACCTGCTGCGTGAAATTGGCAAGCTCAGAAAGCCGGTGCTTCTAAAGCGCGGCCTTGCCAACACACTTAAAGAGCTGCTTATGAGCGCCGAGTACATCATGGCCGGCGGCAACGAACAGATCGTCCTGTGTGAGCGGGGCATCCGCACCTTCGACGACTACACCCGCAACACGCTGGATCTTGCCGCGGTGCCCATGCTGCGTGAGCTGACTCATCTGCCCATCATCATCGACCCCAGCCACGCCACCGGCATCGCCCGCCTTGTGCGCCCCATGGCGCTGGCAGGCACCGCCTGCGGGGCGGACGGCCTGATTATCGAGGTGCATAACGATCCCCTCCATGCTCTGTGCGACGGCGCCCAGTCACTGCGCCCGGATGAGTACGCCCTTCTGGTGGAGGATGTAATGCGCGTCAGAGAGGTCGTGAAGCCATGACGGTGGGTATAGCGGCACTGGGCCTTATCGGCGGCTCTTTCGCCAGGGCCTATCACGAGGCGGGGCATAAGGTGCTCGCCTGGGACATAGACCGCAGCATACTTGATTTTGCCATCATGGACGGCGCGGTGGACGAAGAGCTTGGCGAGGATAATATCGGCAGCTGCGACCTTGTCCTCATCTGCATCTACCCCATGGGCGCTGTGGCGTATTTTGAGAAAATGGCGCCCCACATCGGCACAAAGCCCCTGGTCATCGACTGCTGCGGCACCAAAAGACTTGTGTGTGAGCGCTGCTTTGCCATCGCCGCAGAGCATGGCATCACATATCTGGGCGGCCACCCCATGGCGGGCACCCACAACTCCGGCTATAAATACAGCAGGGCCGATATGTTCCACCGGGCGCCCATGGTGCTGGTGCCGGAGAGCTTTGACAGCATTGAGCTGCTTGACAGGGCGGAAAAGCTGCTGTCCCCTGCGGGCTTCGGCAGCTATTCGCTCACCACCGCCCGGGAGCATGACAGGATGATAGCCTTCACCTCCCAGATGGCGCATCTGGTGTCCAACGCCTATATAAAAAGCCCCACCGCCCGGGGGCACAAGGGCTTCTCCGCCGGCAGCTACAAGGATCTGACCCGTGTGGCATGGCTCAACCCCACCATGTGGGCTCAGCTGTTTATGGAGAATAAAGACTGCCTTATTGATGAGCTTGACTGCTTTATCGCCTCACTGAACGAATACAGGGCGGCGATGGAGGGCGGCGACCTTGAGGGCCTGACCCGTCTGCTTGACGAGGGGCGCAGAATTAAAGAGGAGGTAGACGGCAGATGACAGTGGTGCGCGTCACCGCATCGCGGGATTATGATGTGCTGATACAGCCCGGCATCCTTGACAGGCTGGGCGAGCTGTCGGCGTGCGTACACCGCCCGTGCAGGGCGGCACTGGTGTCCGACAGCAATGTGTGGCCCCTCTACGGCGGCAGGGCGGAGGCATCCCTGCGCCGCGCCGGGTTTGAGCCGGTGCATTTCCTGTTCCCCGCCGGCGAGGAATCGAAGAATCTTGACACATACGCCGCGCTGTTAAACTTCCTTGCCGAAAACCGCCTGAGCCGCAGTGACCTGATCGTCGCCCTGGGCGGCGGCGTGACGGGTGACATGGCGGGCTTTGCCGCCGCCACCTATATGCGCGGGATAGAGTTTATACAGGTGCCCACCACACTGCTTGCCATGGTGGACTCCTCCGTGGGCGGCAAGACCGCCGTTGACCTGCCCGCGGGCAAAAATCTGGTGGGCAGCTTTCATCAGCCATCTTTGGTGCTGTGCGACACGGATGTGCTGCACAGCCTTGACCGGGCGGTCTACCGCGACGGCTGCAGCGAGGTTATAAAGTACGGCCTTCTGGGTGACGCGGACTTCTTTTACCGCCTTGCCGCCACTCCCGTCAGTGAGCAGGCGGAGTATGTCATCACCCGCTGTGTGACCATGAAGCGGGACCTTGTGGCGCAGGATGAGTTTGACACCGGCGCCCGCCGACTTTTGAATCTGGGGCACACCTTCGGCCACGCGGTGGAGGCGCTGAGCGATTACAGCATCTCCCACGGCAGCGCCGTTGCCATCGGCATGGCGATAATTTCCCGTGCCGCGGCGGCTATGGGCTATTGCGACGCCGCCCTGCCCCCTGCTGTGGAGGATATTCTCAATAAGTACGCCCTGCCCACAAAGTCGCCCTACAGCGCCCGTGAGATACACAGCCTTGCCATGAACGATAAAAAAATCGCCGATGCGAAAATGCACCTTGTGGTGCCCCGCAGCATCGGACAGTGCAGTATAGAAGCCATCAGTGTCAGCGCGGCTCTCGACTGGCTGCGCGCCGGGGGAACAGAATGAACATCACCTTAGCGCCCGGGCCGCGCAACGGCCGGGTGAGCATCCCGTCCTCAAAATCGTATATGCACCGCCTTCTCATCGCGGCGGCGCTGGGCACTGAACCCACAACCGTGGAGTGTGACGGTCTTTCCGCCGACATTTGGGCCACCGCGGGCTGCCTTCGCGCCCTCGGTGCCGGGGTCGAGCCATTGGGTGAGGGCGCATTCCGCGTCGCGCCCGTAATTGCCCCGCCGGATGGGGTCTGCCGCCTTGACTGTATGGAGAGCGGGTCGACCCTGCGCTTCATGCTGCCTGTTGTGGGCGCACTGGGCGTGACGGCGGAGCTTAAGATGTCCGGCCGCCTGCCCCAAAGACCCATCGCGCCCCTTGACGCTGTTCTGCGTGATCACGGCATGACCGTGGAAAAGCGCGGGGACAGCCTATTCTGTTCCGGCAGACTCAGCCCCGGCGACTATTCCATCCCGGGGGACGTATCCTCCCAGTATGTTACGGGTCTTCTCATGGCGCTGCCCCTTCTGGACGGGGACAGCCGCCTTGATGTCACGGGCAGGGTGGAGTCGGCATCCTACATTAAAATGACGGAGGATGTGCTTTATAGAGCCGGTGTAACTCTCCAAAAAAGCGGCAGCGGGTACCGTATCCCCGGCCATCAGCGCGCCCGTATGCCCCAAATCGTCCGTGCCGAGACCGACTGGTCAAACGCTGCGTTTTTCCTGTGCATGGGCGCCCTGTCCGATGAGGGCGTGACTCTCCCGGGTCTGAGCGTGGACACGGCACAGGGTGATAAAGCCGTGCTGGACATCCTGCGGCGCATGGGCGCCGATGTGAGGGTGAGCCATGAGGGCGTCACCGTAAAAAGGGCCGAGCTTCACGGCGTCACCATTGACGCATCCGACATACCCGACCTTATCCCCGTGCTGTCCGTGACTGCCGCCGCCGCAAAGGGAGAGACCCGGGTCATAAACGCCGCCCGCCTGCGCCTTAAAGAGTCGGACCGGCTGGAAAGCACCGCCGATCTGCTCACCAATCTGGGCGCGGATGTCACCGTGTTGGAGGATGGGCTTATCATCCGCGGCGGCAAAACCCTCACCGGCGGCACCGTGTCATCATGGAACGACCACCGCATCGCAATGAGCGCCGCGGTTGCGGCCTGCGCCGCATCGGGCCCGGTCACAGTCGCCGTCAGCGAGTGTGTCAATAAATCCTACCCCCGCTTCTGGGCGGATCTTGAAGCATTGAAAGGAGCCGAATTATGAGCAGCAGCTACGGAAGCAGCCTTCGCCTGACGATTTTCGGGCAGAGCCATTCCGCCGGCATCGGCGTGACCGTTGAGGGTCTGCCCCCCGGGGAAAAAGTGGATATGGAGCGGCTGCAGCGTTTCCTTGACCGCCGCGCCCCGGGCAGGAACGCCCTGAGTACCCAAAGGAAAGAGGCGGATGCGCCCCGGTTCCTCTCCGGACTTAAAGACGGCGTTACCTGCGGCGCGCCCCTGTGCGCCGTGATTATGAATACCGACGCCAGAAGCGGCGACTATGCCCCCTTTGCCCATACGCCCCGACCGGGTCACGCTGACTACACCGCCGCGGTGAAATACGCCGGCGCACAGGACGCGGCCGGCGGCGGACACTTCTCCGGCCGGCTCACGGCGCCATTGTGCATCGCCGGCGGCATCGCGATACAGCTTCTGGAGAGGGAGGGTATCCGGATCATCTCCCGCATCGCCTCCATCGGCGGCATTGAGGATACCGCGCCCCTCACGGAGAGCACGGCGCATAAACCCTTCCCCGTAGTCACCGACAGCCTTGCCGAGAAGATGCAGGGCCTTATCGCCGCCGCCCGTGACCGGGGGGACAGCGTTGGCGGCGTCGTGGAATGTGCCGTCCTGGGCGTGCCGGCGGGTCTGGGTGACCCTATGTTTGACGGCATGGAGAACCGCATCGCCTCCATCGTCTTCGGCATCCCCGCCGTAAAGGGCGTTCAGTTCGGTGCAGGCTTCGCCGCGGCGAAAATGCGCGGCAGTGAGAATAACGACCCCTTCACCGTGGAAAACGGGCGCATCGTCACCGAAACCAACAACTGCGGCGGCATTCTTGGCGGCATCACCACCGGCATGCCCATCACCTTCAGCGCCGCATTCAAGCCCACCCCCTCCATCTCAAAAACCCAGCGCAGCGTGGACATGGACACCATGCAGCCGGCAGAGCTGGAGATCGGCGGGCGTCACGACCCATGCGTTGCGGTGCGTGCCGTCCCCGTGGTTGAGGCGGCTGCCGCCATCGCCGTGTACGACGCCCTTTTGGAGCAGCGAAAATATGGGAGGATATGACCGTGAAAGACCTTAACGAGTACCGCAAGGATATAGACCGCATCGATGAGCAGCTTGTAAACCTGTTTAAAGAGCGCATGGATGTGGCGGCGGGTATCGCAGAGTATAAGCGCGCCAACGGTATGCCGGTGCTGGACGCCTCCCGTGAGCGGGCGAAGCTCAGCGACATCGCCTCAAAACTGCCCGAAGAGCTGCGTGAATACGGCACCGAGCTGTATTCTCTCATGTTCGAACTCAGCCGCAGCTATCAGAACCGCAGCATGGGTGCCGCAGCGCCCCTTGCCAAAAAGATAAGCGCCGCCATAAATGACACCCCCGCCCTTTTCCCCGCCAATGCGGTGGTGGCCTGTCAGGGGGTGGAGGGGGCCTATTCCCAGCTCGCCTGCCAGCGGCTTTTCAAGCTGCCCAACATTTTCTACTTCCCCACCTTTGAGTCGGTGTTCTCCGCCATTGAAAAGGGTCTGTGCCGCTACGGCATCATCCCCCTTGAAAACAGCACCGCAGGCTCCGTGAACAAGGTCTACGACCTGATGATGCACCATAAATTCAGCATCGTGCGCTCCGTGCGGCTGAAGGTGGATCACAACCTCCTGGTAAAACCCGGCACAAAGCTGGAGGATGTGAAGGAGATCTTCTCCCACGAGCAGGCTATCAGCCAGTGCGCCGGCTTTTTGTCCACCCTCAAGGGGGTCAAAATTACCGCCTGCGCCAATACCGCCGTGGCCGCCGAGATGGTGGCAAAGTCTGACCGGGGTGACATCGCGGCACTGTCCTCCCGCTCCTGTATTGAGCTTTACGGCCTTGAGTGCCTTGCCGCCTCGGTTCAGGATCAGGGCAACAACTACACCCGCTTCATCTGCATCTCAAAAGAGCTGGAGATATATCCCGGTGCCGACCGCAGCAGCCTTATGCTCGTTCTGCCCCACAAGACCGGCTCACTTTACAAGGCGCTCAGCCGCTTCTACGCCCTGGGCATCAACCTTAACAAGCTGGAGAGCAGACCCATGCCCGACCGGAACTTTGAGTTCATGTTCTACTTCGATATAGAGGCCTCCGTCTACTCGCCCCAGTTCATACAGCTCATGGGCGAATTGGGCGATATATGCGAGGAGTACTCATATCTTGGCAGCTACAGCGAGGTAGTGTGATGAAAAAGTGCGGACTCCTGGGGCGCAGGCTGGGTCACAGCTATTCACCCGCCATACACGCCATGCTGGCCGACTATGAATATAAGCTCTATGAGTGTGAGCCGGAGGGGCTGGGGCACTTTCTCAGCTCGGGCGGCTTTGACGGCCTTAATGTGACCATCCCCTATAAAAAGTCGGTCATGCCTTACTGCGCCCGCCTTTCTCCCACCGCCGCCGCCATCGGCAGTGTGAATACCATCGTCCGCCTGCCGGACGGCAGCCTGTACGGCGACAATACCGACGCCTTCGGCTTTGAAAGTATGCTGAGCTGCGCCGGCATCGACCCCCGGGGCAAAAAATGCCTCGTCCTGGGCAGCGGCGGCGCCTCCGTCACGGCGCAGGCCGTGCTCAAGCGGCTTGCCGCCGGCAGCGTCACCGTCATCTCCCGCAGCGGCGCGGACAATTATACCAATCTCCACCGCCATGCAGACGCGGACATCATCGTCAACACCACCCCTCTGGGTATGTACCCGGATAACGGCACTGCCCCGCTTGACCTGCGCCTTTTCCCCAAATGCTCCGGCGTTGCCGATGTGGTGTATAACCCGGCGCGCACCGCCCTTCTTCTTCAGGCGGAAGAGCTGGGCATCCCCAATATCGGCGGGCTTCATATGCTGGTGGCCCAGGCGAAAAGGGCGGCAGAGCTGTTCACCGGCGGCAGCATTGACGACGGCATCATCGCTGCGGTTGAAAAAAAGCTCAGCGCCGATATGCAGAACATCGTCCTCATCGGTATGCCCGGCTGCGGCAAAAGCACCGTGGCGCAGGCGCTGGCTGAGATTACCGGACGGCAGCTGTACGACAGTGATGAGATCATCGCCCGGCGCGGGGGCATGAGCATCCCGGAGATCTTCGCCAAATACGGTGAGGGGGACTTCCGCCGCCGCGAGACGCAGGTGCTGGGCGAGCTGGGCAAGATGTCCGGCGCGATAATATCCACCGGCGGCGGCTGCGTCACCCGGACGGAGAATTATCCTCTCCTGCACCAGAACGGCGTGATAGTCCTTATTGGCCGCGATATTGCGGCATTGGATAAAGAGGGGCGACCCATATCCCAATCGGGCGACCTTAATGAGCTTTATCGCATCCGCCGACCCATGTATGAGCGCTTCTGCGACCTGCGGGTGGACAATAACGGCCCGCTTTCGGACACCCTGCGGCAGATAATGGAGGTTATACAATGAAATTTCTCGTCATAAACGGCCCCAATATCAATATGCTGGGTCTGCGTGAGCCGGACATCTACGGCACGGAGAACTATGCCCGGCTTCTTGAATTTATCGCCTCCTGCGGCAGGGAAGCGGCTGTGGAGCTGGAGCATTTCCAGTCCAACCATGAGGGCGCCATCGTGGATAAGATCCAGGCGGCCTACGGCCGGTTTGACGGCATCGTTATCAATCCCGCCGCCTACACCCACACCAGTGTGGCGATACTGGACGCGCTGAAGGCTGTGTCCATCCCGGCGGTTGAGGTGCATATCTCCGATGTCAGCGCGCGCGAGCCCTTCCGTCAGATCTCCTACGCCGGCATGGCCTGCATAAAGACCTATAAAGGCCTGGGCTTCGAGGGCTACCGCCGGGCCATCCTGTATCTGAAAGAGTACCTGCGCGGTAAGTAACGGCGAGAGGAGTTAAAGACAGTTGCTGAACGGTGGAGTAAAAAACACCCGGGTGAAATATTTAATCTGGGATACTTTAGACAGAACGGGCGTTTCGATATAGACCTTGTAAAAATCTAAAATGACCACACTCCTCAGCCTCCCCAATGGGGGAGGGGGACCGCGCGAAGCGTGGTGGAAGGGGCATGAGACACCACCGGATTATCC
>JAZUPH010000046.1:0-32567 GCA_045605145.1 Oscillospiraceae bacterium
CTCGTTTATATACTTTGAGATCCCGATCCTCGGAGGAATCCCTGTGACGCAGACCACAGTTTCCTTCCTGCTGGTGACGATACTGCTCTGCTGGGCATCGGTCTACCTGGGAAAGCGGCTTACCAAGCGGCCGGACGGCCTGCAGGTCATGGTGGAAAAGGGTGTGATGATGCTCCAGGGCATGGTTGTGGAATCCATGGGCGCTCACAATGTCCATTGGACACCGTTTATCGCCACAATTTTTCTCAGCTCCCTGTGCGGCTCTTTCATCGGTCTGACCGGCTTCTTCCGGTCTTCCACCGCTGACCTCAGCTGTACCCTGGTGTGGGCCGTTATGGTTTCCGTCATCATCTGGTATAATAATATCAAAAACAACGGCTTTGTTGGCTGGCTGAAGGGCTTCACCGAACCCATCGTGGTCATGACCCCCATGAATATCATTTCTGAAATCGCACAGCCGGTATCCATGGCCTTCCGTCATTTCGGCAATGTGGCCGGCGGCGGCGTTATCACCAACATTCTGTACACTGCCCTTTCTATGCTGTCTGCTGCAATTCTCAATGTGATCTCCCGGAGCGGCAGGCTGGTGGCTGTTGTGATGCTGGCGGCCGGCGCGGGTCTTATCCTGCTGTGGAAGAAAAACGGCAAGAAGTCGGCTATGATCTTTGGTGTGCTTTCCGCTGTTCTGGGCTTCTTCGGCCTGCTGCAGGCCCTTGACATTCTCTCCGGTGTGCCCATCCTGTCTTTGGGTATACCCGCTGTGCTCAGCTGTTACTTCGACCTGTTCTCCGGCTTCATTCAGGCGCTGGTGTTCAGTCTTTTGAGCATGGTGTATATTTCCGGTTCCCTGCCCGAGCCTGACGAGGCCGGCAGCGCCGCTTAATCTGTAAGCCATATTTTTATTCATATCATATTTCATATAAACACTTTCAGGAGGATTAAAATTATGGAACACGCAATAATCAAAGCTGCTTGCGCCATCGGCGCCGGTCTGTGCATGGGTCTGGGCGCTCTCGGCCCGGCTCTCGGAGAGGGCAACGCCGTTTCCCACGCCCTTGACGGCATGGCTCGCCAGCCTGAGTCCGCCGGCACTCTGCGTACCAACATGATCGTTGGCTGCGCCATCACTGAGACCACCGGTATCTACGCACTTCTTATCTCCATCCTTATCCTGTTCGCCGTGAACTGATGCTTCTTTCTCGTTGCAAAGAAAGGAGTGAACGCGAATGGAATTTGTTGGACAATTTGAAAGCTTTGTTGGCGTAAACTTCTGGACCGCGCTGTTCGTACTGCTCAACACCCTGACAATATTTTTTGTCGGCAAAAAGTTCCTTATCGGCCCTGTGATGAAGCTCATTGCCGACCGCCAGAAAGAGATCGATGACCTGTACGCCGAGGGCGAGGCTGCCCGCGTCCAGGCCAACAATCTGCGTGACGAATACACGCAGAAACTGGCCGAGACCCGGCAGGAGGCTGCCCAGCTTATCTCCCAGGCGCAGAGCACCGCCCAGAAGCGCAGCGATGAGATCATTGCTGCCGCCCGGCAGGAGTCTGAGGCCATCAAGGACAAGGCCTTTGCCGATATCGAGCTTGAGAAGAAAAAGGCCCGTGATGAGCTCAAGGGTGAGATCTCCGTTATTGCGGTGGACATCGCTGCCAAGGTGGTGGGCCGCGAAATTAACGAAGGCGACCACACCGCGCTTATCGACAGCTTCATCGACGGAATGGGTGACGCCTGATGACCAAGACTGCAAAAACATACGGCACAGCCCTGTATGACCTTGCAAAGGAAGAGGGGGCATCCCCTGCGATCCTCAGCGAGCTGGAGGCAGTTGTGGGAATAATCGGGGAGAACCCTGATTTTGTGCGCCTTGTCAGCTCGGTTGCGCTTCAAAAGGCTGAGCGCTGCGGCGTAATTGAAGAGGTTTTCGGCGGCAGGGTACACCCCTACCTTTTGAATTTCCTCAAGATCCTCTGTGAAAACGGCATTTTTAAAGAGCTTTCCGGCTGCCTTGAAGAGTACCGCGCCCGTTACAATGACGACAACGGCATTCTTGAGGTGCGCGCCGTCAGCGCTGTTGCGCTCAGCGATGCGCAGCGTCAGCGCCTGTGTGAGAAGCTGGCCGCATCCACGGGAAAGACCATCCATCTTAAAGAGACGGTCGACCCCGCTGTTATCGGCGGCATGCGCGTGGAAGCTGCCGGCAAGAGCTATGACGATACCCTTTCCGGGCGTATCGAGCGGATCGGACGCAGTCTGGCCGAAATCGCGATATAAGAAAGTTGGCGAAATATGGAATTAAGACCTGACGAGATCACTAAGATAATAAAGGCTCAGATCAAGAATTACGAAAACAAGATCGAGCAGAATGAAACCGGCTCCGTCATACTCATCGGCGACGGTATCGCCAGAGTATCCGGCCTTGACAACTGTATCGTCAATGAGCTGGTTGAATTCCCCAACGGCGTGTACGGCATGGCGCAGAACCTTGAAGAGGGCAGCGTCTCTGTCGTTATGCTTGGCCCCGATGACGGCCTTAAAGAGGGCGACATCGTAAAGCGCACTGGCAGGGTTGTCTCCGTCCCTGTTGGTGAGGCACTTATTGGCCGCGTTGTGGATGCACTGGGCGCCCCCATCGACGGCAAGGGCCCCATTGAGACCGCAGAATACCGTCCCATCGAAAGCCCTGCACCCGGCATCATCAAGAGACTGAGCGTTTCTCAGCCTCTGCAGACCGGTATCAAGGCCATCGACAGCATGATCCCCATCGGCCGCGGCCAGCGTGAGCTTATCATCGGCGACCGCCAGACCGGTAAGACCACCATTGCCACCGACACCATCATCAACCAGAAGGGGCAGGATGTCATCTGCATCTACGTGGCCATTGGCCAGAAGCGCTCCACTGTTGCCCAGCTGGTGAACACCCTCACCGTGGCCGGCGCCATGGATTACACCATCGTTGTCAGCGCCACCGCGTCTGAGCTGGCGCCCCTGCAGTACATCGCGCCTTACTCCGGCTGCACCATGGGTGAGTATTTCATGGCACAGGGCAAGGACGTCCTGGTTATTTACGATGACCTGTCCAAGCACGCGGTTGCTTACCGCGCCCTCAGTCTGCTCATCCGCCGTCCCCCCGGACGCGAGGCTTTTCCCGGTGACGTATTCTATCTCCACAGCCGTCTGCTGGAGCGCGCGGCACGCATCGCCCCCGAGTACGGCGGCGGTTCACTGACCGCCCTGCCCATCATCGAGACTCAGGCCGGTGACGTTTCCGCCTACATCCCCACCAATGTCATCTCCATTACTGACGGACAGATATTCCTTGAGAGTGAGCTGTTCCACTCCGGCGTTATGCCGGCGGTCAACCCCGGCATCTCCGTCTCCCGTGTAGGCGGCAGCGCCCAGATCAAGGCCATGAAGTCTGTTTCCGGCTCGCTGAAGCTGCTTTACAGCCAGTACCGCGAGTTGCAGAGCTTTGCCCAGTTCGGCAGTGACCTTGACCGCGACACCAAAGAGCGCCTTGCCCAGGGTGAGCGCATCGTTGAGGTCCTTAAGCAGGACCGCAATGAGCCGGTTGAGGTCGCCCATCAGGTGTGCATTTTCTACGCCACCATCAACGGCTATCTGAAGAATGTGGCAGTTGCCGATGTTAAGGAATATGAGCGCGGCCTGTACGAGTTCATGGACGGCAATTACTTCGACCTGCTGGAGAGCATCCGCAAGACCGGCAGGATAGAAAACAATGACGCTATGGCTGAGGCCATCGGCGCATACACCGCCAAATTCTGTGAGAATCACTGATCCCCAGCCTGACTTGAAAGGAGGTGCTTGAGCTTGGGCGACAATATGAAAAGCATCAAGCTGCGCATAAAAAGCGTAACGAGCACCAAACAGATAACCAAAGCCATGGAACTGGTGGCGGCATCAAAGCTGCGTAAAGCTCAGGACAGGGTCATGCGCAGCCGCCCCTATTACGAAACACTGCATGCCACGCTGCAGGACATCGTTTCCGCAACAGATGAGTTCACCTCACCTTACACCACCCAGCGCGATATTAAAACAGCGTGCTATGTGGTCATTGCCGGTGACCGTGGGCTTGCAGGCGGCTATAACAACAACCTGCTGAAGATGGCCGGCGCGCTTATCGAGGCCGATGCGGCCGCCGGAAAAAGTGTGACCGTTTTGCCTGTGGGAAAAAAGGCGATGGAGTATTGTGTCCGCAAGGGCTACAATGTCTATTCCGCCGCTTATCCTGAGGCTGATGACCTTGGCGTCAGTGACTGCTTCACCATGGCCCGCGCACTGTCAAAGGACTATCTGAATGAAAAGATCGATTCGCTGACCGTGTGCTACACAATGTTCAACTCAATGCTCAGCCAGACCCCTCAGTATCTGTCCATGCTCCCCCTTGTGGTGGACGAGCAGGATAAGAGCGGGGCAGAGCTGACCTATGACACCGATGCCGAGACAGTGTTCGCTGCCATCGTGCCGGAGTATATCGGCGGACTGATTTACGGTGCCCTTTGTGAATCCGTTGTCAGCGAGCAGGGTGCAAGACGCACCGCCATGGAATCTGCGACCAAGAACGCTCAGGAAATGATAGACGACCTGAGCCTTAAGTACAACCGCGCAAGACAAGGCGCGATCACTCAGGAAATTACTGAGATCGTTGCGGGTTCTGAGAATTAGGATAAGGAGCTGACCGAATCAAATGGCGAACATCGGAACAATTGCACAGGTCGTCGGCCCTGTTCTCGACATACGCTTCGAGAACGGCGACCTGCCCGATCTGCTTAACGCGATCGAAATAGATAACAACGGCACAAAGCTCACCGCTGAGGTCGCCCAGCACATCGGCGACAACGTGGTGCGCTGCATCGCCATGAGCAGCACTGACGGGCTGCGCCGCGGCATCCCCGCCGTGGACACCGGTATGCCCATCACCATGCCCGTCGGCGACGCCTGCCTCGGCCGCATCTTCAACCTCCTTGGTGAGCCGGTTGACGATCAGCCTGCCCCCGAGAATGTTGAGCGCTGGCCCATCCACCGCCAGGCCCCTGCTTTTGATGAGCAGCAGTCCACCACTGAGATCCTGGAGACCGGCATCAAGGTCGTCGACCTGATCTGCCCCTATGCAAAGGGCGGTAAGATCGGCCTGTTCGGCGGCGCCGGTGTCGGCAAGACCGTTCTCATTCAGGAGCTTATTTACAACATCGCCACCGAGCATAACGGCTATTCCGTTTTCACTGGCGTTGGCGAGCGTACCCGTGAGGGTAACGACCTTTACTACGAGATGAAAGAGTCCGGCGTTCTTAAGAACACCGCCCTCGTCTACGGCCAGATGAACGAGCCCCCCGGAGCCCGTATGCGCGTCGGCCTTTCCGGTCTGACCGTTGCGGAGTATTTCCGTGATGTGAAGCATCAGGACGTGCTTCTGTTCATCGACAACATCTTCCGTTTCACCCAGGCCGGTTCTGAGGTCTCCGCACTGCTTGGCCGTATGCCCAGCGCCGTCGGCTATCAGCCCACCCTGGCCACTGAGATGGGCGCCCTGCAGGAGCGCATCACCTCCACCAAGAACGGCTCCATCACCTCCGTTCAGGCGGTTTATGTCCCTGCCGACGACCTGACCGACCCCGCCCCCGCCACCACCTTCGCCCATCTGGACGCAACCACCGTTCTTGACCGTGGTATCGCCTCTCTGGGTATTTATCCCGCCGTTGACCCGCTGGAGTCCACCAGCCGTATCCTCTCACCCGACGTCGTCGGCAATGAGCATTACGAGGTCGCCCGTAACGTGCAGAAGATCCTTCAGCGCTATAAAGAGCTGCAGGACATCATCGCCATCATGGGCATGGACGAGCTGAGCGAAGAGGACAAGCTGACAGTTGCCCGCGCCCGTAAGGTGCAGCGCTTCCTCAGCCAGCCCTTCCACGTTGCTGAGCAGTTCACCGGTTATGACGGCAAGTACGTCCCCCTGAAGGAGACCATCCGCGGCTTCAAAGAGATCATCGAGGGCAAGCATGACGACGTGCCTGAGTCCGCGTTCCTTTATGCCGGCACTATCGATGATGTTCTGGCCCGTGTTCAGAAAGGCTGATGGCTATGAAAAGCTTTCCGCTTGAAATCGTCACTCCCGACGGACAGTTCTTCAATGGCGAGGCCGAGTATATCGTCGTCCGCACCGTGAGCGGTGAGGTGGGCATTCTTGCCGGCCACACCGATTACCTCAACGCCCTTGGAATGGGTGAGGCCCGGGCCACTGTCGATGGGCAGGTTCGTAAAGGCGCCTGCATCGGCGGCATGATCTCCGTCATCGGCGGCAAGGTCCGCGTTGTGGCCACCACCTTTGAGTGGGCAGACCAGATCGATGTTGACCGCGCCAAAGCATCTGAAGAGCGCGCCCGTGAAAAGCTCAGATCCCATGATCTCAGCCGTGAAGAGCAGCGCCTTGCCGAGGCCCGCCTTAAACGCGCCCTCGTCCGCATCAGCGTGGCGAAATGATTTGGTTTTAATATGCTTAACGCCCGTGGAATATCCACGGGCGTTTGGTTTTCAATTAATAAAGCATTATTGAAGCCTCCCTTGCCTAAAGGGAGGAATTTTGTGCCCTGCGCTGATCAAGCGTTCATATTAATCAGTTTAACGCAAAATATGTGTTATAGATTGTAAGTCCCTGTTCTTTGGCGTATTTGACAGTGTATGCAGTTCCACCATAGCTCCTGTTGCAATAGCAAATGCAATACGCAGACCAGTCAACAAGATGTCGGTTTCTTAATAGATATGCGTTCTTTTTGGCTGTGTTTGATACGCATACGACCTTGTCGTACTTGGGTAGCAGTTGATTAAATTCTGCGGTTTGCTCTTGCGTCCAACGGCTTGTAAATCCATCAAAGGGATAGACCAGAATAATTTTAATATATGGAAACTCGTTTTCTTTTAGTGAAAATAGAATTTTGGCAGATAGTGTATCATATCCTATTGCACCCCCAACACCAAAGTAACGAACACCGTTGTTTGTAATAAGCCCCTTGGCAATATTGGCTGTGGCTTGGGATATCATTGCGATTTTAGAAGACGGCAAATTTCTGTGTCCGGTAAAACAGCATGTTCTTGCTTTTTTTCAGTTGCAGTCATTGTGTCATATTTCCTCGTTTTGTAATTTTTTATTATAGTTTGTAAATCTTTATTACAGAATAATGTGCAAATAATGTTATTGTCAAGGCGTATTGGGGGTGAGGCCTTGAAGATTTACGACTATGATGGACGAAAGAACATTTCCGGGGACAGGATCCATCAACTTAGAACATCGAAACGATTGTCTCAGGCTGACCTTGCTGCCAGAATGCAGGTCAATGGTGTTATCATTGAGCGAGAAGCGATCAGCAAGATAGAGACGGGAGATAGGTTTGTCACAGATTACGAACTGATGACATTTGCAAAAATTTTCGGGGTTACGATGGAGTGGTTGATCGGACAGGAAAAGAATGGATAATAAAAGCACAGATGTCTGCTCAGACCTCTGTGCTTTTGTTTATGCGCATTCCCCACACTATTTGACTTACTGTTCCTGTGGTGATATAATCAATTGTTAAATTGGAAAACTATGTTCGAAATGGAGAATACTCTATGTGGGTCGCAGATAATTGGCGCGATTATGAGCTGTTGGACTGCTCCGGCGGAGAAAAACTGGAGCGTTGGGGCAAGTATATCCTGCGCCGCCCCGAGCCGCAGGCTATATGGAATACACCCAAGGATGACCCCCGTTGGCATAAGGCAGACGCCGTTTATAAGCGAAGCGGCGGCGGTGGCCGCTGGGAGATTAAGAAGGTGCCAGAGAGCTGGAACATCTCTTACGGTGACCTTAAGTTCCTCATTAAGCCCATGAATTTTAAGCACACCGGCCTGTTCCCGGAGCAGGCGTCAAACTGGGACTATATGCGCCGCAAGATAAAAGAGGCCAACCGCCCTATAAGCGTGCTGAACCTGTTCGCCTATACCGGCGGCGCAACTGTTGCGGCGGCATCTGCCGGCGCCACAGTGTGCCATGTTGACGCGGCAAAGGGAATGGTCGCCCACGCCAAGGACAACGCCCGCCTGAGCGGTTTGAGTGAAAAGCCTGTGCGCTGGCTCATTGACGACTGCTTCGCATTTGCCGCCCGGGAAAAGCGCCGCGGCAGAAAGTATGACGCCATCATCATGGACCCGCCCAGCTACGGACGCGGCCCGGGTGGCGAGGTCTGGAAGCTGGAGGACAGCCTTTGGGACTTTGTATGCCTGTGTTCTGAGCTGATGAGCGATGAGCCGCTGTTTATGATAATCAATTCCTACACCACCGGTCTTTCCGCTTCCACCATCTCTTATATGTGCGAGGCCGCACTTGGCAAACGCTTTAAGGGCAGCGCCCACAGTGAAGAGCTGGGGCTGCGCGCCACCGACAGCGGTCTTGTGCTGCCCTGCGGTGCCGCCTGCAGATGGGAGGCGCGGTAAATGGCCGATATAATCCGTACCCAGGAGCTGAAATATGTCTATGAGGGCGTGGACGGAGAGCCGGATACCGTCGCCATAGACGGCCTCGATCTTACTATTCAGGCCGGCACTTTCACCGCCATTCTGGGCCACAACGGCTCCGGTAAATCCACCTTGGCACGGCATTTCAATGCTGTCCTGCTGCCTGTCGGCGGCAAGGTGTATGTCCGCGGCATGGACACCGCCGATGAAGAACTGACCCTTGAGATCCGCCGCCGTGTGGGTATAGTATTCCAAAACCCCGACAACCAGATCGTTGCCAACGTGGTGGAGGAGGATGTGGCCTTCGCGCCCGAAAATCTTGGTGTACCTTCCGATGAGATCCGCCGCCGTGTGGGCAAGGCACTGGAGCGTGTGGGCATGTACGAATTCCGTGAGCATGCACCCCATCTTCTTTCCGGCGGTCAGAAACAGCGCGTTGCCATCGCGGGCGTTCTGGCTATGGAGCCGGAGTGCGTGGTTTTTGACGAGCCTACCGCCATGCTTGACCCTCAGGGAAGAGATGATGTGGTTGACATAATGCATAAGCTTCGCGACAGCGGCAGTGTTACTGTGGTGCTCATCACCCACCACATGGAGGAGGCCGTGGGTGCCGACCGTATCATCGTGATGAACGAAGGCAAAATTGCCATGGACGGCACACCGGCAGAGGTTTTCAGCCGCGTGGAGCAGCTGCGCGAAATAGGACTTGAAGTGCCGGAAACAACCCGGCTTATATGGGAGCTTCGTCAGCGGGGGCTCGATCTGCCGCTGGATGCACTGACGCCTGAGGCCTGCGCCCGGGCGATCGAGAAAGAATTAAAACGGGGAATGACAGTTGACACCACTGATTGAGATAAAAAACCTGACCTGCACCTACAGCCGCGGCACGCCCTTTGAGTTGACCGCGCTGGATAATGTCAGCCTCACACTGTATGAAAACCAGTTCGTGGGTCTGATGGGTCACACCGGCTCGGGCAAATCATCACTGATACAGCATCTGAACGGGCTTCTTACCCCTACCGGGGGCAAGGTGCTGTGGCGGGGCGAGGATGTGCACGCCTCAAAAAAGAAGACCTATGAGCTGCGCTTCAATGTGGGGCTGGTGTTCCAGTACCCCGAGTATCAGCTCTTTGAAGAGACGGTGTATGAGGACATCGCCTTCGGCCCCAAAAATATGAAGCTGGATAAGGCCGAGGTCGACCGTCGCGTGCATGATGCCGCCCGCTTTACCGGCGTGGGTGAAGAGCTGCTACAGAAATCGCCTTTTGAGCTGTCCGGCGGGCAGAAGCGCCGCGTGGCTATCGCCGGTGTTATTGCCATGCAGCCAAAGCTGCTGATATTGGATGAGCCCACCGCAGGCCTTGACCCCGGCGGCTGCCGCGAGATACTGGACAATCTGTATGACTATCACAAAAAGAGCGGAACGTCCATCCTGATGGTCTCCCACAACATGGAAGAGGGGGCCAGCTACGCTGACCGTATCATCGTCCTGAATAACAAGACTGTGGCCATGGACGGCACAGCTCAAGAGGTGTTCAGCCGCGGCGAACAGCTGCGTCAGATGGGTCTGGCTGTGCCTGCGGTTACGGATATTGCCATGCGCCTTGGCCAAATGGGCATCAATCTGCCGCCCGTGTACACGGTTGAGCAGGCTGCCGACGCCATTATGGTGCTGAAAGGTGGTGCTGCCGATGCTTAAAGACATCACTCTGGGACAGTATTTCCCCGGCAACACTCTGGTTCACCGCCTTGACCCGCGCACGAAGCTGCTGGTCGTTGTGATCTTCATCGCTGCCATTTTCACTGCCTCCGGCTGGCTTTCCTACGCCGTTGTCGTTGCGGCGGCGGTATGCGCAACGGCGGTTGCCAGGATCAGACCCAAAACCCTGCTGAAGGGTTTGAAACCTGTCCTGTTTATCATCGTGTTTACCGCCATACTGAATCTGTTCTATGCCGGCGGCGAGCCGATTTTTAAGCTGTGGATATTCAGCGTAAGCTGGGAGGGTATCGAAGCCGCGGTGCGTATGATGCTGCGCATTGTGCTGCTGATTTCGTCCACCCTGCTGATGACCTACACCACTTCACCCATCGCCATTACCGATGGGTTGGAAAGGCTGCTCAATCCCCTCAAAAAGCTGCGCTTCCCGGTGCATGAGCTGTCCATGATGATGAGCATTGCCCTGCGCTTCATCCCCACCCTGGTGGAGGAGACGGACAAGATAATGAGCGCGCAGAAGGCCCGTGGAGCGGATTTCGAAACGGGAAATATTTTCCAGAAGGCAAAGGCGCTGCTGCCCCTTTTGGTGCCGCTGTTTGTCAGCGCCTTCCGCCGCGCCGATGAGCTGGCCGTGGCGATGGAGAGCCGCTGCTACCACGGAGGCGAGGGCCGCACAAGGATGAAACAGCTCCACATGGCCGGGCGTGACTGGCTGGTGCTTGCGGTGTTTATGCTGCTGCTTGGCGCAGTGATAGCCCTGCGTGTACTGGGACTGTGAGGTGGAAAAATGCGCAATATGGCTGTACGCCTTCGTTATGAGGGCACAAAATATCACGGCTGGCAGGTCCAGCGGGATCAAATATCTGTCGCCGGTGAGCTTGAGCGCGTTTTAAGCCAGCTTTCGGGCGAAGCGGTAAAGGTCGTGGGCTGTGGTCGTACGGATGCCGGCGTCCATGCAGAGCGCTACTGCGCCAATTTCCGCTGGAACAGCCGTATCCCCGCCGACAGATTGCCCCTTGCGGCCAATACCCTTCTGCCGGACGACATCGCCATCATGGATGCCGTGGACGCGCCGGATGATTTCAACGCGATACTGTCCTGCCAAAAGAAAGAATACACCTACCGCATCTACAACTCCCGCCTGCGCGATCCGTTCTGGCAGAGCAGGGCGTGGTTCTATCCCCAGATCCTGGACGCGGACATAATGCACCGCGCCGCCCAGTACTTTGTCGGCACCCATGACTTTGCCGCCGTGCGCTCCGTAGGTACTGAGACAAAGACCACCGTGCGCACCATTTATTATTACGATGTCAGCCGCCAGGGGGACATGATAACCCTGAAGGTCTGCGCAAACGGCTTTTTGTACAACCAGGTGCGCGCCATGACCGGTACGCTGGTGTACTGCTCTCTGGGCAAGCTCGCTCCGGAGGAGATACCCCATCTGCTGGAAAACGGTGACCGTACCGCCACCGGCCCCACCGCCCCGCCACAGGGGCTGTATATGACCCGGCTGTGGTATCCGGACCCGGTGGGAACTTTTATGAATAAAGATCAGTCTAACGATATAAATTTACAAAAAGTTCTCTGAATCACCGCTTCATAGTCCTGTTTTTTTCCCTTGTATGGTGGTAAAATAGGCGCAGGAGTGCAACATAAATGAGCTGGAAGCAATTTTTCAAAACTTTTTCCCGCACCGTAATTATCATCCTGCTGCTTCTGGCGGCGCTTTTGGTGCTGCTGTCAGTGACGGGAGTGATAAACCCTGATATATATCTGCGCCGCATGAGCGCGGCTCACAGCGCGCAGGATGGGGACGGCAGTTTTGCCGTGACCGTCACTGAGGATACCGCATCGGGTCGTATGGATTCGTCCCTGCTGCTGGTTTCCAAGTCCGGCGCGACCCTGTACAGCTCCGGCGGTGCGGTTATCGACGGCATAAGTATGATGTTTTCCGAGCCAAGAGTACATTGCAGCGGCAAATACGGCGTTGCATACGACGCCGGCGGCAACAATGTGGCGCTGTTTTCCGATGCGGGTTGTGTTTATGAGCTGGAGAGCGAGAATACCGTCATCAGTGCCACTGTGGGCGCCGATGGCAGGCTTGCCCTTTGCACCAAAGAGGACAGGTATCTGGGTGCCGTAACGGTCTATTCCCGTGAGGGCGCGCCGATATACAAGATATATTCTGCCGAAGGATATCCACTGGCGGCGCAGGTGCTGCCGGATGGAGCGGACCGTCTTGCGGTGCTGCGTCTTAACAGTGACGGCAGCTGTGTGGATATATACGATATGCACGCAACACAGGCGTATGCAAGTTTCGTGCTTGACGATGCGGTTATCGCGGATATTGCCTGCCTTTCAGAAAATCGTATACTCCTGCTGGGCACACAGGGCATTTACATCATCGATGCCGAAGCTAAGCAGGTGGGCGTACTTGAACTGGGTGACGCCGGGCTTTGCGCCTGGTCCTATTCAGAAGGCTTTATCAGCATCGCCACATCTTCTGGTGGATTGAGCCCGGTGCAGACCCTGATGACCCTGGACACTGACGGGCAGATAATCGCGGCCGCCGATTTCGGCAACGGGGTGGACAGCCTGTCCCAGAGCGGAAGTTATCTGGCGGTGGTAGCCGGCGGTGATCTTACGATATATAACAGCCAGCTTAAGAAATGTGATTCATTTTCCCTTGACGGCGCCGACGGTCGGGCATGGATGCGTGCCGACGGAACAGCCGCCGTGATCGGTAACAATACGGTCCTGATCTTCGGATGAGGCCAACACTTTGTGGGAGGAAGTTCCTGTGAATTTTAGTCTTGATTATACACTGCCTGTCAGTGTGAGCATCATCCTTGACATTCTTGTCATCGGTATAGCGGTATTTTGCGCGTGGAAGGGTTGGCGCAAGGGAATCATCGGCGGCCTGTGCTCCATCCTTGCTATCCTTGTGTCCTTTTACGGGGCAAATCTCATCGCATCTACATACTCGGCTGAGTTCACCGGTATTATTGAGCCCTTTGCCCACGGCATCGTGGACACGATGGTAAATAAAGTCACCGGCGCCGCGCCCGAGACCGATGAAGATGTCCCGGCGGCAGAAGACGCTGAAGAGGGCGAGGAAGAGGAGCGGGCTGAGCGCGCCGTAGTGGTGGTCCTGTCCGAGGAGGAGAAGCAGGATGTTTACTCCGTGGCCTTCGCGGTTTTGCGTCAGGTGGGCTTCCATGAGGATACGGCCGCAAATATCGCCCAGGGCGCGGTTGAAGTGGCCGATTATGTTGACAGCGACCTGTCCGAGTTTTTGTCCGAACAGCTTTGCAGTGTGGCGGCCTTTATCGGCGTGTTTATCATTGCCTTTATCCTGATCTCCATCATTTTCATTGTCATTGAAAATGTGCTTGATCTTGTTTTCAATCTGCCGGGTATAGAGCTGGTCAATCATATCTTTGGCCTGTGCCTTGGACTTGCCCTTGCAATCTGCGTGCTGCAGTTCATCGCGTATATCACCCGCTTTACCGGCATAGTCATTTCCGATGAGACCATCAGCAGCACCATGCTCTTCAAATACTTTGTCGAGAACAACTATCTTGCCGAATTCCTTGGCGTTTAAGCCGGAGGCGGCAGTCGAAATCTTATTACCAGCGAGGAGAACCGTTAATGCAGCCAACACTGTGCGCAAGATGCAATAAAAACGTGGCCGTGATATTCATCAGCCGTGTTGAAAACGGCGTTACCACCAATGAGGGGCTTTGCCTCAAGTGCGCCAAAGAACTTAATATAAAACCCATTGACGATATTATGAAGCGTATGGGCATCTCCGATGATGATGTTGACGGTCTGACGGATGAAATGCTTCAGGTCATGGGCGGGGAAGAGAATCTACCGGAGATAGGCGAAGGCGATGAGAACGAGAATGATGAGGTGGGCAAGACTGCCACATTCCCCTTCCTCAGCCGTCTGCTGGGCAGTATGGGCAATCCCGGCGCCCCCAAAGAGGCGGAGCAGCCCAGAAACGAGCCCAGAGAGAATAAGAAGGAATCCGGCCCCCGCCGCAGCAAATTCCTTGACAATTACTGCATCTCCCTCACCGACCGCGCCCGCGAAGGTAAGCTGGATAAAATGATCGGCCGCGAGACCGAGCTGGAGCGCGTCATTCAGATCCTCAACCGCCGGCAGAAGAACAATCCCTGCCTCATCGGTGAGCCGGGTGTTGGCAAGACCGCCATTGCTGAGGGTCTGGCACAGCGCATCGCCAACGGGGATGTGCCCTATAAACTTAAGGATAAAGAGGTCTATCTTCTGGATCTTACCGCCCTTGTGGCGGGAACTCAGTTCCGCGGCCAGTTTGAAAGCCGTATGAAGGGCCTTATCGAGGATATTAAGAAGCACGGCCGCGTCATTCTCGTCATTGATGAGGTGCACAATCTTGTGGGCGCCGGCGATGCCGAAGGCTCCATGAATGCCGCGAATATTCTCAAGCCTGCCCTGTCCCGCGGAGAGATACAGGTTATCGGTGCCACCACCTTTACCGAGTACCGCAAGCATATCGAGAAGGATTCCGCCCTTGAGCGCCGCTTCCAGCCGGTCACCGTGGCTGAGCCGTCTATCGAGGATTCTGTGGAGATAATAAAGGGCATCGCCCCTTATTATGAGGATTTCCATAAGGTGCGTATTTCCGATGAGGTTGCGCGTCAGGCAGTTGTGCTTTCTGAGCGCTATATCACAGACCGCTTCCTGCCGGATAAGGCGATCGACCTTATAGATGAGTCCTGCTCCGATGTGAACCTTAAGAATCAGGATCTCGTGCTTTTGGAAGATCTGTCCAAAATGCGTGACGACTACGCCAAAGAGCGGGAAATGCTCATGTCGGCACAGCCGAAAAACGGCAAAGAGTATACCAACGATGAGCTGGATCAGCGCTATGCCCGCATTGCGGAGCTGCGCACCCGGGAAATGCAGCTGCAGGAGCAGATTGACGAGCTGGAGCGCGCGCCATTGCCCCAGCTTACCGTGGAGAATCTTGCCCGCATTATAGAGCTGTGGACAAAAATTCCCGCAAGCTCCATCAAGGCAGACGAGAAAGAGCAGCTAAGCGGCCTGGCGGATCGCCTTCGTGAGCATATTATCGGGCAGGATAAGGCCGTTGATGCCGTCTGCTCCGCGATAAAGCGCAACCGCGTGGGCATCTCCCCCAAGCGCAAGCCTGTGTCATTTATTTTCGTGGGCTCCACCGGCGTGGGCAAGACCGAGCTTGTAAAGCAGCTTGCCAATCAGCTGTTCAACGCGCCCGAGTCACTTATCCGCCTGGATATGTCCGAGTTTATGGAGAAGTTCTCCGTCTCCCGTATCATAGGCTCACCTCCGGGCTATGTGGGTTATGACGAGGCGGGGCAGCTTACCGAGAAGATACGCCGCAGACCATACAGCGTGGTGCTCTTTGACGAGATAGAGAAGGCGCATCCCGATGTGCTGAACATCCTGCTTCAGATTCTGGACGACGGACGCATCACCGATGCCCAGGGCAGAACCGTGAACTTTGAGAACACCGTTATCGTCATGACCACCAACGCCGGCAGCGACAAGAAGGGCGGCAGCGTGGGCTTCAACCAGAGCCTTACCGAGCAGAGCAGCGAGAAGGCTATGAAGGCGCTCAACGATTTCCTGCGTCCCGAGTTTATTAACCGCGTTGATGAGATCGTCACCTTCAACCGCCTGACGGAGGATGACTTCCGCCGCATTGCGAAGCTGATGCTCAGCGAGCTGGCGGCCTCCATGGGTGAGAAGGGGATAGAGCTTAGCTGGGACGAAAGTCTGCTTGACTATCTGGTGGACAAGTCCTATTCCATCACCTACGGTGCCCGCAACCTGCGCCGCACCATTGAGCGCGAGATCGAGGATAAGATCGCCAACGCCCTTATCGATAATTTCAGCCTCAATATCAGCAAAATGTCCATCACCGCAGACTCCGGCGAGGTGAAGCTGGCTCTCACCCAGAAGCCGCTGGCCATTCCCGAGAGTCTTTAAGGCAGTTTTTAATGCAGATACCAGCCGCCTGTTTTGTATAAAGCAGGCGGCTGTTCTGTGCGGTGGATTAAATTTGAAGCGCGGGACAACAATAATTTGAGAAAAGCATTGACAATTACTCGTAAATTTGTTATTATCTTTTAGCCGCGTCGGAATGTGCGGGTGTAGCACAACGGCTAGTGCACCAGCCTTCCAAGCTGGGGACGTGGGTTCGATTCCCATCACCCGCTCCATATGCGCCAATAGCTCAGATGGATAGAGCAACTGCCTTCTAAGCAGTAGGTCGGGGGTTCGAGTCCCTCTTGGCGTGCCATTGGGAGCGTTGGCACGCTCCTTCGTTATGGTGGGTATAGCTCAGTTGGTTAGAGCGCCAGATTGTGGCTCTGGAGGCCGTCGGTTCAACTCCGACTATCCACCCCATTTAACGCAGTCAGCCTGCCGGTGATCTCGGCTCGTGAGAGCTTCTTGATTGCGGGTGGGCGTATCTTTTGCCCGCCGCTGGTATATTGGGATGTAGCCAAGCGGTAAGGCACGGGACTTTGACTCCCGCACTCGCAGGTTCGAATCCTGCCATCCCAGCCAATATTTATTCGCCCCAGTAGCTCAGCCGGCAGAGCACCTGCCTTTTAAGCAGGGTGTCCGCGGTTCGAATCCGCGCTGGAGCACCAACAAAAAGACCGCATTTGTCTACCGGATAAATGCGGTCTTTTTGAATGATGTTTGCCTTCGGCAAATGATGTCGTTTCACTAATGATGCCGCTTACGCTAATGACGTCGGCTTCGCCTGATGTTTTGGGGCAAACATCACATCATTGTGCGTGAAACAAGCAACATCATTATGCAAAGCATAACATCATATCGCCGTAGGCGATGCATCATTGAATTGTGTGATTTTTGTGATATACTGCGCTAAAAGGAGGCGATTTTGTGAAGGAAAATAAACTTGCGGACCTTTCGATGGAATTCTCTGTAGATATTATTAACCTCGTAAAGTATTTGAAATCTAGCCATGAATCGATCATCTCCAACCAGATCGGCAGAAGCGGCACAAGTATTGGAGCAAATATTCACGAATCCAAATATGCGCAAGGCAAGAAAGACTTTATTTCAAAATTCGAAATTGCCTTAAAAGAAGCGAGCGAAACGGGTTATTGGCTTGAATTGTTGCACAGAACAAATATTATTGATGAGCAGACTTTTAATGCCCTTTCTTCCAAGTGCACTTCTCTGAGGGTAATGCCGATCGCTTCCATTAAAACCGCAAAGGAGAATATGAAGTGATTTGCTATCTTGTTCGTCACGGAAAGGATGACGATTCTGTACGCGGCGGCTGGAGCAGCGCACCTTTAAGCGATGAAGGTGTCACACAGGTGGAACAATTAGCCGCAAAGATCGTAGCGGCAGGAAAACTGAATATTGGGATGATCTATTCCAGCGATCTTCTCAGAGCCCGGCAAACTGCGGATTTACTGTCTGCCGCATTAGCAATACCGGTTAGGGAAATGCCGGAATTCAGAGAAACCAATAATGGCGTTCTTGCGGGTGTAGATAATCTTGTCGCTTCTCGGGACTATCCCGGACTATACTGGGGTGCGTTGGAATGGGAACAACCTTACCCAGACGGAGAAAGCCCTTGTCAGTTTTACAACCGAATTTCGGACGCGTGGAATAATTTCAAGAGAGACATTCAAGGTATGTATTATAATGTCATTCTTGTAACACATGGCGGCGTGATAAATGTGATTGCGTGCATAGAGAATGGAATTGTATATTCCAACAAAGAAACTCCTTTTCCCATCGGTAATGCCGAAATGATTGACATTGAACTTTAGGATACTTTTGATTACGCTTTTTTTCGCCCGACTGTGCCCACATGGCCGAGGTTTGTTGCTCCGCTAATGCAAAGTGACAGGTTTTGTTTATAAAAAGATATATAATTTGTCAGTAAAAACGGGAAACATTATGCTGTTAAATTCGTCTGTAATGGTGTAGAATGTAAAAGGACATTCACTGTGCCGCAAATAGCGGCATTATAGTATGATTATAACGAAAAAGGAGAAAATAAGTGATGAAAAAGGTTTTTGCAATGCTTCTTGCGGCACTGATGCTGCTGTCCCTTTTCGGCTGCGCAGCCGACAGTAATGACAACGCCGCCGATGACACCGTCGTTGACACCGGTGATGATGTGGTTGTTGATCCCGATGCCGATGCCGGCGTTCTGCCCGAGATGGGTGAAGGTCCTGCCGCAGGCGGCGCCGTCAATGATTCCGACATCGACCCCGAGATGGGCGTTATGCCCGACATGGGCGTGGAGCCTGACACCGATGCCGATGCTGACAGCGGCGCTGCTTCCGGCTACACTCCTGCCAATATCCTCAAGAGCGAGTTTGAGGCTATCGTAACTGCTGACGGCAGTAAGTCTGCCCTGGATATAGCAAATGAGCTTATCTCCAATCCCGTCATCGCCTTTATGGGCGGCGCGGCGGAGGTTGAGCCCGGCTGGCTGAGCGGCTTTGCCGCCGATGAGATCACCGGCTTCAGTGAGGGCGCTGTGTTCATGCCCATGATCGGCTCCATCCCCTTCATCGGCTATATCTTCAAGCTGGATGAGGGTGCAGATGTTGACGCATTCGTTCAGATGCTTGAGGACAATGCCGACCTGAGATGGCAGATCTGCGTTGAGGCAGATGAAATGGTTACCGGCACCGTCGGCAGCATCGTGTTCTTTTGCATGAGCCCTGTCAGCTTTGAGTAATTTCAGAGAATAATACCGACGCAGGCCGCGGGTGTGTTTACAATCACGCCCACGGCCTGTATACTGATGTAAAGTTGTTTGAAAGGGGGAGAACGGCTTGCTGTTTTCGGGCATCCCATTTTTATACTATTTCCTGCCGGCAACTGTGCTGCTGTATATTGCCGCGCCCAAACGGCTGAAAAACGCAGTGCTGCTTCTTGCCAGCCTGTTTTTCTACGCTTGGGGTGAGCCGATATATGTCCTGCTCATGTCGGCGACGATAACGGTGGCCTATGTGCTGACCCTTGTTATGGAGCGCTGTGAGAGTGCCGGATGGAAAAAGGCTTTGTTGATCCTGGCGGTGGGGCTGGATCTTGCCGCGCTGGCATATTTTAAGTATGCCGACTTCTTTATTGCCAATTTCAACGCCCTTACCGGCCTGTCTCTGCCGCTTCTGCGGATCGCTCTTCCCATCGGCATCAGTTTCTACACATTCCAGGTGCTAAGCTATACCGTGGATGTTTACCGCGGCCAGGTCGCGGCACAGCGGAATATCATCTCCCTGGCGGCCTATGTTGCCCTCTTTCCTCAGCTTATTGCCGGACCCATTGTGCGCTATTCGGACATCGCGGCGCAGCTTGACGAAAGAAGCCACAGCTTTGACATGGTGGCCTACGGCATCCGCCGTTTTGTGTTGGGTCTGGGTAAAAAGGTGCTCATCGCCAATGCCCTTGGCGAGCTGTGCAGCATCTTCCGTGCCAGCGGTGACAAATCAGTGCTGTTTTTCTGGCTGTACGCCGTGGCCTTCATGCTGCATATCTATTTTGACTTTTCCGGCTACAGCGATATGGCCATCGGACTTGGCCGTATGTTTGGCTTTGAGTTCCGCGAAAACTTTGACCATCCCTATGTCTCCGGTAGCGTGACGGAGTTCTGGCGGCGCTGGCATATGTCCCTGGGCTCCTGGTTCAGAGATTATGTGTATATCCCGCTGGGCGGCAACCGGGTAAGCAAAGCCCGCTGGTTTTTCAATATCTTCGTTGTCTGGATGCTCACCGGCTTCTGGCATGGCGCGGCATGGAACTTTATTATCTGGGGGCTGTATTTCGCCGTCCTGCTGGTCATCGAAAAGCTGTGGCTTCTGGAGTGGCTTAAAAAGCATAAGCTGCTCGCCCATTTATATGTGCTCTTTACCGTGCTTATCAGCTTTGTCATCTTCAACGCCTCTGACATGGCTCAGGCCATGCGCGACATAGGCGGTCTGGTTGGCATCGGTGGATACTCCCTCATTTCCGGTGAGACCGTTTACTACCTGCGCAGTTACGGCCTGACTATCGTCATCGCGGCCGTTGGCTCCACGCCTTTTGTGGCGGGCGCTGTATCAAAACTGGCCCGGAAGCCTAAATGCGAAAAGGTATTGAACGCGCTTGAACCGGTGGCGCTCGTGCTGATCCTGCTGCTGTGCACGGCATATCTTGTGGACGGATCGTTCAATCCGTTCCTGTATTTCCGTTTCTGAGGGGGTGTGGACAGTGACGACAAAGAACAAAAATCTAGTTCTGGTGTGGGTAATGGCCGCCGTGTTATTCGCCCTGGCCCTGTGGTGTTGGTTTAAGCCTGCGGATGCCGTCTCTGAAAGTGAGCGCCGCCCGCTGGCCCAGATACCCGCCGTGACGCTGGACAGTATTCTCTCCGGCGACTTCGCCTCCGATTTTGACAGCTATACCCTCGATCAGTTCCCTCTTCGCGATACCTTCAGAACCATGAAGGCACTGATGGAATACACTGCCTTCGGCCGCCTTGACAGCAACGGCATCTATGTGGTGGACGGCTATGTTTCCAAGCTGGAATACCCTTTGAACGAAACACTTGTGGATAATGCCGCGGCCCATTTTGAAAAGATATACGACAAATACATTGCACCCGCCGGCTGCAATGTGTATGTCTCCCTCGTGCCCGACAAGAACTATTTCATGGCGGAAGCGAACGGATACCCGACCATGGATTATGACGGCATGGTGGCGAGCCTTACTTCTCAGATGGATTATGCCGAGTATATCGATATTTTCCCGCTGTTGAGTCTTGAGGATTATTACCGCACCGATACCCACTGGCGGCAGGAGAATATCTGCGGCGTGGCGCAGGCCCTTGCCGAGGCGATGGGTACCCAGATCTCCGCCAGCTATATCTCAAGGCCCCTTGATAAGCCCTTCTACGGCGTGTATTACGGTCAGTCGGCTCTGCCGCTTTTGCCGGACAGCATTTATTATCTGACCAACTCTGCCATAGACGGCTGCACCGTCATCAGTTACGATACGGGCATGCCTGTTGAGATTCCCATGTACGATCTGTCCGCCGCTGACGGCGAGGATCCTTACGAAATGTATCTTGGTGGCTCCGACGCGCTTTTGGTGGTGGAAAACCCCAACGCAGCCACTGACAGAGAGCTTATCGTCTTCCGCGACTCCTTCGCCGGCAGCCTCATCCCACTGATGGCAGAGGGCTACGCGAAAATAACGCTGGTTGATACCAGATATATACACAGCGACTGGCTCGGCAGTTTTATCGATTTTAACGGACAGGATGTTCTGTTTATCTACAGTACCCTTATCATCAACAACAGCAGTGCATTCAAATGACTCCCAGTGCAGAAAACCCCGAAAGCATAGCTTTCGGGGTTTCTTGTTTGAATGTATCGATCCTGCTCAGACTTCGATGCGGCTTCCGGCTGCCAGATACCCGATCTGCTCACCCATAAGCTGCTTTAAGCGGCGGTACTGCGCGGCGCCTGTACAGTGACAGGTGTAATATTTCGTCCCGCGGCCCATGAGTTCTCGGGCGGCGCGCTCCAACTGCGGGCCGTCAGGGTCAAGCCCGGTAAAGTGGAAGCCGCCGATAAGCACATCCGGCTCAAAGCGGCGGACGATATTGACGATGCCCTTGTGTGAGCAGCCGCTCACCAGCACTCTTCTGCCGTCCTCTTCGATCAGCAGATACTGCTCGTGCCGAAAATCATCGTCAACAAAGCTCATTCCCAGCTTTACGGTCAGGCCAAAGGCGTCACGGCTGTAGCTCTGCGGCACGCCGCTGCCGGAATACAGAGTAAGGCCCGGTGCAATGGTGTACTCATCGCCGGTAAATACAATGCGGCTGCTGCCCTTCAGTGCGGCGTCAAGGCCGATATATTTGTCAGTGCCGTTGTAGTATGGGCCGAAGGCGTGCTCATTTATGTGAATGGGTGCCGTGCTGTTTTCCGCCATAAAGCGCATTAGCCCGCCGCCGTGGTCGTAATGCCCGTGAGAAAGAACAGCAGTGTCCACGGCGGCAAGATCAACTCCCAGCGCGGCGGCGTTGTCGGCAAAGGCGCCGCTTTGTCCTGCGTCAAACAGTATCCTGCGTTCGCAGCTTTCTATATAAAGACTAAGTCCGTGCTCCGCCGCCAGCCCGTCACAGCAGGCGGTGTTTTCTATAAGGGTCACTATCTTCATTCGGCTTGTCCTCCGCAGTACTCAGACAATGTGCAGTTTGATACTGTGATTATATCACCCGCGGCCGGGCGGGACAATGCCCTTACATGGGGCGTATTGAAATTTGTCACGCCTCTTGCTATACTGGTGCAAAACAGAAAGGGGGTGTAAGCTGTGACACAGGTGGTGGCGGCGCTTATCTGGCGCGGTGACAGATTTCTGGCCTGTCAGCGGCCAGCGCATAAGGCGCGCGGATTGCTGTGGGAATTTGTGGGCGGCAAGGTCGAACCCGGTGAAACGAAGCAGCAGGCGCTGGAGCGGGAGTGTATGGAAGAATTGGGCGTTGCCGTGCAGGTGGGGGAGGAATTCATGTCCCTTATCCACAGCTACCCCGACCTTCAGGTGCAGCTTACCCTGTTTAACGCATCGATACCCCATGGTGAGCCGAGAAAGCTGGAGCATAACGACCTGCGCTGGATGACGGTGGAGGAAATGGACGATTACCCCTTCTGCCCTGCGGACGAAGAAATACTTGCCCGCTTGCGCACACTGCGGGCGTGATGGCTCTCTTTCGCCGCGGACAGGGATGGGGCGCACCCGGCGTACACCTGAAATGTAATGTTACTCCCCTGCGGTGAATAAGCTTTAATGCGGCGCGAAAGCCCGGCTGCCGGGACGGGATGGGAGATTTCGCCTTTTTTCCGCAATAGCTCTTGACAAAAGGAGAAATTAGAGGTATCTTACTATATGGTTAGTTTTAACTAACCCGATTTTCAACAAATCGGTTAGCTTAGCCTAATCGAGACGGGTGATAAACATGAACTTAATGAGCGCACAGGAAGGCAAAGAGTACATAATTCAGCGGGTAGAGACCGATGATGAAGAGCTGAATGCTTTTTTGTTCTCGCTGGGCTGCTACAGTGGTGAGCCTATCACGGTGATAAAGCACCGTAAGCGCAACTGTGTAGTGTCCATCAAGGACGGCCGGTACAACATCGACAATCAGCTGGCAGAAGCTATCATCATCTGACATAGTGTGTCGGATGAGGGCGGCGGACGTTCGCTGAATGTCTTTTGAGCATGAGTTAGCCTGCTCTAACTTGCGTAAGTTTTGTGAGATTAAACCTGTAAGAAAAGAAACGAGGAGGAAACAGATAATGAGAATTGCTTTGGCCGGCAATCCCAACAGCGGCAAAACAACCATGTATAACGCGCTGACCGGCAGAAACGAAAAGGTCGGCAACTGGGCGGGCGTCACTGTTGAAAAGAAAGAGCATCCCATCAAGAAGAACTACTGCAGCGGTGCGGACGATGTTATCGCCGTGGACCTTCCCGGCGCATACTCCATGTCGCCTTTCACTTCCGAGGAGAGTATCACCAGCGCTTACGTGAAGAATGAAAATCCCGATGCCATTATCAACATCGTGGATGCCACCAACCTGAGCCGCAGCCTGTTCTTCACCACCCAGCTTCTTGAACTGGGTGTCCCCGTTGTGGTCGCCCTGAACAAGGCCGACGTGAACGAGAAGAAGGAGAATGTCATTGACGCCAAGGCACTGTCCGAAAAGCTGGGCTGCCCTGTCATTGAAACTGTTTCCACCACCGGTGACGGCCTTGCCGAAGTGGTCAAGACCGCGATCGGCCTTAAGGGTAATGGCCAGAAGGCTCCCTACAACCAGGGCGATGTGGATCTGAGCAATAAGCAGGCTGTTGAGACTGCTGACCGCAAGCGCTTTGAGTTCGTTAACGGAATCGTTGCCAAGGTCGAGACCCGCAAGGTTCTGACCAAGGATAAGAATTATCAGGATAAGATCGATGCTGTCCTTACCCATCCCATTCTCGGCATTGTCCTTTTTGCCGGTGTAATGTTCCTCGTCTTCCAGATTTCTCAGGCCTGGGTTGGCCCCTACATCGCCGACACTCTCGTCGGCTGGCTTGAGGCTTTCCAGAGTTGGGTCGGCGGTCTGTTCGCAAATGCCGAGCCCATTCTGCAGGCTCTGCTTGTTGACGGTGTTCTTGGCGGCGTGATCGCTGTTATCGGCTTCCTGCCCCTGGTTATGGTCATGTACTTCCTCATCTCCCTGCTTGAGGACTGCGGCTACATGGCCCGTGCCACCGTCGTGCTTGACCCGATCTTCAAGAGAGTGGGCCTTTCCGGCAAATCCGTCATCCCCTTCGTCATCGGCACCGGCTGCGCCATTCCCGGCGTCATGGCCTGCCGCACCATCCGCAATGAGCGTGAGCGCAGAGCTACCGCAATGCTGGCGCCCTTCATGCCCTGCGGCGCACAGCTCCCCGTCATCGCCCTGTTCTCCGGCGCATTCTTTGAGGATGCTGCCTGGGTGGGCACCCTGATGTACTTCGTGGGTATCGTTGTGATTCTTCTTGGCGCTCTGCTGGTCAACAAAATCACCGGCCATAAGTACAGAAAGTCCTATTTCATCATTGAGCTGCCCGAGTATAAGGTTCCCAGCCTCTGGCGCGCCTGCAAGGATATGTGCAGCCGCGGTTGGGCCTTTATCGTCAAGGCCTTTACCATCATCCTGCTGTGCAACACCGCAGTTCAGATTATGCAGACCTTCACCTGGAGCTTTGAGGTGGCTGAGGTGGCCAAGGATTCCATCCTCGCTTCCATCGCAGGCCCCTTTGCCTACCTGCTGATACCCATCGTTGGTTATGCCAGCTGGCAGCTTGCGGCTGCAGCCGTTACCGGCTTCATCGCCAAGGAGAATGTCGTCGGCACCCTGGCCGTCTGCTATGTGGGTCTTGAGAACCTTATTGATACCGAAGAACTGGCTCTCATGGAAGGTGCCGGTGCAGAGGTGGCAGGCGTATTCGCCATCACCAAAATCGCTGCTCTTGCTTACCTGATGTTCAACCTGTTCACTCCTCCCTGCTTTGCAGCTCTCGGCGCAATGAACTCTGAGATCAATGACCGCAAGTGGTTCTGGGGCGGTGTGGCTCTCCAGTTTGCTACCGGCTTCACCGTTGCTTACCTGGTGTTCCAGATCGGTACCCTCATCACCACCGGCGCTCTTGGCAAAGGTTTTATCGGCGGCCTGATCGCTGTGGCTGTTATCGTGGGTGTGATCACATATCTTTGTATTAATTCCGACAAAAAGCTGAAGGCGGAGTACGCCGCCTCCGGCAAGAAGTAAACCGTTTATAGGAGTTGATCTTTTGGAAAGTGCTATTATCGTTGCTATCGTGCTGATAATCGTCGGCCTTGCGGCGGGCTATGTCATTAAGGCAAAAAAGCGCGGGGCAAAATGCATCGGCTGCCCCGACGGCTGCAGCTGCAGCAAAAGCGGCGGATGCAGCGGATGCGCTTCCGCTAAGACCGAGTAATCAGTGTTTTCCTCTTAATATCCCTTTCATACGCACAGCGGCCCTTTTGTGAGGGCCGCTGTGTTTGCTTATGCGGTGCTGTGCCTGTCGGCGGCCTGTGCGGCAGGATGGCGGGAAAATTCCGTCCGGCTACCGTTCGGCAAAAGCGGGGACAAACAAAAACAGAAGCGGCTTAACGGCCGCTTCTGTTTTTTGTACATTATTTGCGCTGATACAGGAATTAGGCTCTGGCCTTGATTCTTGCGAAGCAGTCGCTGCAGTACACGGGTCTGTCGGTCTTGGGCTCGAAGGGAACCTTGCAAGCCTTGCCGCAGTTGGCGCAGGTGGCATCAAAGAACTCGCGGGGGCCGTTGGCCTGGGCCTTGCGGGCGTCACGGCAGCTCTTGCAGCGCTGGGGCTCGTTTTTGAAGCCGCGCTCAGCGTAGAACTCCTGCTCACCGGCGGTAAACACGAACTCGTTGCCGCATTCCTTACATACCAGAGTCTTGTCTTCGTACATGTGTTGAATCCTCACTTTTGACTATTTGCCTGTCGGCTTTTTTTTATATTGCGTTCAGCTTCCTGCTGAATTCGCCTGGGTTAACTGTGCTGTGAAAACTTCTGCCGAATACGTTGTACGGCATTGTCCACAGACTTGGGGGACCGGTCCAATACACCGGCGATCTCACTGCAGCTGAGCCCGTCAAGATACAAGGTCAGCACCTTGTGTTCCAGCTTGGATAAAATGTTGCTGCCCTCATCCTGTATCTCGCTGATACGTTCTCTTGCAATGATGAGCTCTTCGGGATCACGCGCTGTGTCGAAAACTTGTGTCTGGCTCTCGTCAAACTGTGGGGATTCAAACGGGACGTAATCATTGAGTGGAGTATGTTTCAGCCGCGCCGCCGACTTGACTGCATTGAGTATGCGGCTGCGTATGCAGGCCTGGGCAAATGTGCGGAACGAAGCGGAGCGGGATGGATCATACTGACGTACGGCGTCCAGCAGACCGACCATACCCTCCTGCACAAGATCCTCACTGTCGCCGCCTGCTAAAAAGAAGGGGCGCGAGCAGGCGCGGACCAGCTTTAAATTGCGGCTGATAAGTTCTTCCTCTGCCAGACGGTTGCCCTGTATGGCAAGCCGCTGCAAAGATTCATCATCGTGAAGGGGAAAATTCATGAACATCACCAATAATTGTAACCATTATATTCCGAAAATTCGTTAAGTCAATAGTTTTCGACCGATAATTTTAAAAAAGTATTAACTAATTTGATAAAAACTGCTATTTCGGATGAATGATTTGTTGCATTTACAGTAGCGCATTAAAGCGCCCTGACTACCTCGGCGATGCGCTCTGCGGCACCGGTGGCGATGCCCTGCTCCATGGCCTCGGTCATCACGCGGATAAGCGGCTCCGTGCCGGAGGGGCGTATGAGAATGCGTCCGCTGCTCGCCATTCTGGCTTCCTCCCGGGCGATGGCTCGTTTTAGCTCATCGCTTTTCATGATGGTGTTCTTTGCCTCATTGCCGCCGGCAATGGGTACATTTATCAGAACCTGTGGATAGTGGGGGATGGCGGATCTCAGTTCGGTTACGGTCTTGCCTGAGGCTGCCAGCACGTTCAGGAAATACACGGCGGCGGCCTGACCGTCACCGGTGGTCTCTTTGTCAAGGAAGATTATGTGGCCGCTCTGCTCACCGCCAAGGCAGTGCCCGCCCTTGAGCATAAGCTCCATAACATAGCGGTCGCCCACGGCGGCGCATTCTACATTGAGACCGTTATTGCGGCAGAACTCATGGAAGCCCAGATTGCTCATCACGGTGGCAACGATGGTGTCGTTCTTCAGCTCGCCCCGGTCGCGCATATAGCAGCCGCAGATCGCCATGTACCTGTCTCCGTCCATGGTTTCGCCCCTGTCGTCGGCAATCAGACAGCGATCGGCGTCCCCGTCAAAGGCAAAGCCCAGATTATAGCCGCCCTCGCGCACCTTCTGGCACAGGTCTCCCATGTGGGTGGAGCCGCATGCCACATTGATGTTCACGCCGTCCGGCTCATGGTAGATGACATCGTATGTAAGTCCGTTGAGATTTGAAAATATGGCGTCCACGGTGGTACTGGCGGCGCCGTTTGCGCAGTCGATTAGCACTCTGAGACCGGAGAAATCCTCCTGCGCCATGCTGCGTATGTGGCTGACATACATTTCCATCGGCTCCGTGCCTTTGTCCAGCTTACGGCCGATCTCGTTGCCGGTCTTTTTTGCGGCCAGTTGGGGATTGTCAATGATATTCTCGATCTCATTTTCCACGGCGTCGGGCAGTTTGAAACCGTCACCGCTGAACAGCTTGATTCCGTTGTCCCCGTAGGGATTGTGGGATGCGGAGATAACAACGCCCGCATCCGCGCCCAGCTTTACGGCGATAAGCGCCACCGCAGGCGTGGGCAGTACGCCAAGGGAAACTACATCCGCGCCGGCAGAACACAGGCCCGCGGTCAGTGCCGCTTCCAGCATATCGCCGGATATGCGGGTATCACGGCCAATGACCACCAAGGGGCGCTTGCCGCTTTTGGCGAATACAGTCGCGGCGGCGCGACCGGCAGAGAATGCCAGCTCGGCGTCCAGCCCGGCGTTTGCGGCGCCGCGGATGCCGTCTGTTCCGAAATATTTGCCCATAATTGAACCTCCTTAAAGATCAAACAGTGTGGGGGTGGGGTCCTCCCCGATAAGGGGCAGCCCCAGATGCGCCCTTGCTTTGTTGGTGGCGCAGCGGCCGCGGGATGTGCGGGTCAGGTAACCCTGCTGCATCAGGTAGGGCTCGCAAACATCCTCAACCGTCACGGCCTCTTCATTGATCGTGGCTGCGATAGTCTCCAGACCCACGGGGCCGCCGTTGTAGTTCTTGATTATGCTCATCAGCAGGCGCCGGTCCATTGCGTCAAGACCGTCGTTGTCAATTTCCAGTGCGTCAAGGGCCCGGTCGGCCTCCCGCCGGGTGATGATGCCGTTGCCGTAAACCTGTGCGAAATCGCGCACGCGGCGCAGCATGCGGTTGGCGATTCGTGGCGTGCCGCGGCTGCGGGCGGCGATTTCAAAGGCGCCGTCCGGCTCGATCTCAATGCCCAGAATGCCCGCCGAGCGGGTGACGATCTTTGCCAGATCCTCGGGCGTATAAAGCTCCAGCTTCAGGTCTATGCCGAAGCGATCGCGCAGGGGGGAGGACAGCTGGCCGGAGCGGGTGGTTGCGCCCACAAGGGTGAACTTGCGCAGCTCAAGGCAGATGCTTGTAGCTGCGGGCCCCTGGCCGATGATGATATCGATCTGCCTGTCTTCCATGGCGGGGTAGAGTATCTCCTCCACCTGGCGGTTCATGCGGTGGATCTCGTCGATGAACAGCACATCGTTCTCGTTCAGATTGGTCAGCAGAGCAGCCAGATCCTTCGGCTTCTCAATGGCGGGTCCGGAGGTCTTGCGCAGGTTGCTGCCCATCTCGGTGGCGATGATCTGTGCCAGCGTAGTCTTGCCCAGACCCGGAGGGCCGTGGAGCAGCACATGATCCAGTGATTCGCCGCGCATTTTTGCGCCCTCGATAAACACCTGCAGGTTGCGGCGCGCCTTCTCCTGCCCTACAAATTCGCTCAGTGAATTTGGGCGCAGGCTCACTTCGCCCTCGTCCCCGGAGACAACGCCTGGGGAGACCAGTTCGGTCTCGGCCGGGGCGGCGCTTTTTGCCGGTCGGCTGAAATCTATGCTCATAGGCTATCCTCCTATCTGAGTGAATTCTTAAGTGCCTGACGGATGATCTCTTCCGTACTCATTGCGGCAACATTGGGGTCGCGGAGTATCGCAGATATCTCCTGCGGTGTATATCCCAGCACACTCAGCGCCTCGGTAACTTCGTTTAGCTTTCCGCCGCTCTGGGCAATGCTTACACCGGTGCGGGAAGCGGGTATGGCTGCGTCTTTGGTAACCTTGTCCTTAAGCTCGAGAATAATGCGTTGTGCGATCTTCTTGCCGATGCCCTTGGCGGCAGTCAGCGCCTTTTCGTTCTCCGACACGACAGCCATGGCAAGGTCTGCCGGCGACACGGCGGAAAGAATGGATATTGCCGCCTTGGGGCCCACGCCGGACACGGAGATCAGCATCTCAAAACAGCGTTTTTCGCCCATGTCCCAGAATCCGAACAGCTCAACCGCGCCCTCGGATATATGAAAATATGTATATAGTCTGGCCTTTTTGCCTGTCTCAAGGCGGCCCATAGTGCTCATGGATACCGTGACGGCATAGCCCACGCCGCCCACATCGATAACGGCCAGGTTCTGCGCAAGCATGGCAACATTGCCCTCTAAATAGTAGAACATACATCCTCCTTTGTTTTCCCCAGCAATGACGCGGAGCTGCGCGCGTGGCATATCGCCAGCGCCAGCGCGTCGGAAGCGTCATCCGGCTTCACCACTGCGTCCAGACCCAGTGTGCGGCGCACCATTTCCATCATCTGCGGCTTCTGTGCCCGGCCATAGCCGGTGATCGTCTGCTTCACCTGCAGGGGCGTATACTCGAACATGGGTACATTCCTCGTCTGCCCGGCCAGTATCAGCACACCGCGGGCCTGTGCCACGGCGATGCCGGTGGTGTGGTTGGTGTTGAAAAACAGCTCTTCCATGCTTATAGCGTCGGGTTTGAACATATCGATAAGCTCAAGCGCGTCCCGGTAGATCTGCTCAAGCCGCACAGAGATGCGCTGTCCTGCCGGGGTGGTGATCGCGCCGCAGCTTATCAGCTCCTGCCTTGTAGCTTCTGCGCGGATAACGCCGAAGCCAACGGTGGCAAGCCCGGGATCGATGCCCAATATTACACTCACGCTACAGCACCTCCCCTTTAAAAAACGATCTTAGACGGCAAAGCATTTCATAACAACATATTATACCACGCAAAATGCTGAATAAGCAAGGGGAATACTGTCGAAAGGGGAGCGGCAGTGCTTTTTTTAAGGGAAAATTCATACATTGATTACAAAATCCTATTGAATTTCCTGCCCGGTCGTTTATAATGATACCAGTGATGTCCCGCTCAGGCGGGATGAAAATTTATCGTAATAAAGGTCTGAAATGAAGAAGAAAAAACTGATAAAATTTGGTACAAGCGATATTGTCGCCGCGTTTTTCGGCGCCATTGTCTTTTTCCTGATGCATCATTTGCTGTGCATCGACAGCGGCGTGACCGGCACTACTCTCCACTCGGCCTACGGTTTCGGCACGGCGTTTTCCTCCGTATTCGGGCCCGTTGTGGGCGGCGTGCTGGCATTTGTTGGCGCGGCCGTCAGCGACGCCATCCGCTATGGCGGCGACGTGGCCTGGAGCTGGGTGGTTGCCTCCGCGATCCATTGCTTCGGCGCAGGTCTATGCAAGTACAAGATCAATGTGCGCATCGGCTGGTGTGAGAGGGAGGATGTCATTATCTTCAATTTCTATCAGGCGCTGTCCGCTGTTATTGGCTGGTTTATCGTGGCGCCGCTCTGGGATATGATATTCAATTACGAGTCGGCTGGATATGCCTTCTCTCAGGGTGTAAAAATGGGCCTTTTCAATATCCTGACCACGGCCCTTATCGGCTCACTGTTTTTATGGCTCACAGCCAAATATGCCCGCAGACAGCTTGAGGAACGCCGTCGCGGCGACGATATGTAACGCAGCAAAAGAAAAAGCCCCTTCCTGTGAAGGGGCTTTTTTGTGTCTTAAGGCTGTTGATATGCTGCAGATACGCACAGTGAGACAGATTCCGCTCAGCGGTACTTTTCTACACGCTCATCCTCGATGACCCCGGACCAGTTCATGCCGTAGGCGAAGTCCCAGGCATGGCCGGCGGCGTCGGTGTAAGGCTCGATATCTCTGGGGGTGTCCTCCAGATGGACTTCGACGGCGTCCATGCTGGCGGGCATCTGGAAGGGAAGCAGACCGCTGGGCTCAAACGCACCGGCGAGAGCCTCCATGACCACCTTTTCGGGGGTGTTGCCGAAGATGACCATAACGGCGTCGCTGACCGGCTCAAGCTCATGGGGAACGATGGGATTGGTGCAGCGCAGCACGGTCACAATGGGCTTTGTGCCCATGGCGGCACGGGTCTTCTCCAGAACATCAAGGTCGTAGCTGTTATATGTACTGACGGTCTTGCCGCGATAGCTCAGATTCTCCTTCTTGCCGTCCACGATATCACCGGCCACGCTGACATAGCGGGCGTTGACAGCGGTATAGTCGCGGTACTGCAGGGAGATGGGGATGACCTCGCCGGTTTTGGCCTTGGTGCCGCTGCCGCTGTTGGGGCTGTCCATCAGTACGATGGCGAAATCGGCCTCCTCAGGATCGGTCACCACGGTGAAATACTTGGCGGCCTCTTCGGCGCTGAACGCGGGCTTTGAGGTAATGGGATCAACATTGCCGCCGCGGTCGGGAATACCGCCGGAGAACTTGTCTGCAATATAGACCTTCTTGCCCTTTGCCGGCAGCAGGCCGTCATTCTTCAGCAGAACCACGGACTTTCTGTGGGCGTCCATGCCCATGCCGCGATGCTCTGCATTGCCCACAACGGCGTCAGCCACAGCGGGTTCACGGTACGGGTCTTCGAAAGAACCCACGCCGAAGCAGAAGGGGAGAATACGGCTTACCGCTGTGCGGATGCGGTTCTGCGCCCATTCCTCACCGTGCTTATCCACGGCCAGCTTATACGCATCCTGCAGGATGGACAGCTCGCCCAGACCGCCCAGCTGGTCGATGCCGGCCTCCATCTGACGGAGGGC
>JAZUPH010000047.1:0-6010 GCA_045605145.1 Oscillospiraceae bacterium
CTTGCGGCCTATAACGAGGCTGTTGAGATGCAGTACCGCTTCTTCTCCTTCGGTGACGCGATGCTTATATTATGACAGGAGGCCGGATTTGTTTACTTTAAAGGCAACTGAGGGCCGCGCCAGACGCGGCGAACTTGAAACACCACACGGCATCGTCCAGACGCCAGTGTTTATGAATGTCGGCACGCAGGCCGCCATCAAGGGCGGTCTGAGCGCCCGTGATCTTAAAGAGCTGGGGTGCTGTGTTGAGCTGTCAAACACCTATCATCTGCACCTTCGCCCCGGAGATGAGCTTATTAAGCGCCGCGGCGGACTGCACAAATTCATGACCTGGGACGGCCCCATACTCACCGACAGCGGCGGTTTCCAGATATTCTCCCTTGCCGGTCTGAGAAAAATCACTGAAGAGGGTGTGACCTTCGCCTCGCACATCGATGGGCGCAGGATAAAGATGAGCCCCGAGGACAGCGTCAGAATACAGGCCAACCTTGGCTCTGACATTGCGATGGCTTTTGATGAGTGCATTAAGATCCCATCTCCCCGCGATTATGTAATTAAATCGGTTGAGCGCACCACCCGCTGGCTTGAGCGCTGCAAAGCGGAAATGATCCGTCAGCGCGGTCTTGAGGACGCGGTGAATCCGGGACAGCTTCTGTTTGGCATCAATCAGGGTGCTGTCTTTGCTGATATACGCATCGACCATATGAAGCGCATATCTGAGCTTGATCTTGACGGCTATGCCATTGGCGGACTTGCGGTCGGTGAGACGACACAGCAAATGTATGACACCATCCAGGCGGTGGAGGAATATATGCCGGTTGACAAGCCCCGCTATCTTATGGGCGTGGGCACACCGTCGAATCTTATAGAGGGTGTGGCAAGGGGCGTTGACTTCTTCGACTGCGTTATGCCTGCCAGAAACGGACGCCACGGACATCTGTTTACCCATAAGGGCATAATCAACATCAACAACAATAAGTATGCTGAGGATGACAGTCCCATCGACGATGAGTGCGGCTGTCCCGTCTGCCGACGCTACTCGCGGGCATACCTGCGGCATCTTTTTAAATCAGGGGAGATTCTCGGCCTGCGTTTGGGTGTTGCGCACAATCTGTATTTCTATAACGACCTGATGGCGAATATCCGTACCGCCCTTGATGAAGGTCGCTTTGACGCCTTCAGACAGCAGTATTCGGAGGTTTTGTCAAAGAGAATTTAAATAGTTATGAACTTTCGAATAATTATCTGCTTAGCGCTTGCAATTAATTGGCATAATATGTATAATCAATAAGTTACAATAAATAGGAGGTTTCCTTATGGAAAATATTTCTTTTATAATTTCTATCGTGCTGATGTTCGCTCTGTTCTACTTCATCGGCATCAGACCCGAGAACAAGCGTAAGAAAAAGCTGGAAGAGATGCGCAGCAGCCTTAAAGAGGGTATGGTTATCACCACCATCGGCGGCATCATCGGTACTATCGTCAGCGTTACCGAAAACTACATCGTTATCGAGACCAGCGATGACCGCGTCCGTATGCAGCTTGCAAAGTGGGCTGTGGGCGGCGAAGGCAAGCAGCCGGAAGAAGAGACCAAGTAACCGAAAACTCAATGCATTTAATGTCCCCCTGCGGCATAGCTATTAGTACATGCTTGCCGAAGGGGGATTTTAATTATGGCGGTTAAAAAGGCCGAGTTCAAGCCGGAGCTTCTGCGCCAGATAGTAACGGGTTGCGTAGTCGCGCTTCTGGCGTCAATGCTGGTGTGCGGCGTATGCGCAGTGCTGATAGCTAACGAAGTGGTAGGGGAGGAGGGGGCACGGATTTGTTCAATGGCAGCACTTGGTGTTGGTGCCGCCCTCGGTGCTGCGTACTCAAGCGGAAAACGCGGTGAGCGCTATATTGTGACGGCGCTGCTAACAGGGGCTGTGTTTGCGCTGGTGCGCCTGCTGTGCAGTCTGTCGGGTGACGGCGATGCACAGGCTGCGCTTGGAATGGGCGAAGCGCTAATTGCCATTCTCGCCGGAAGTGTCATCGGCGGCCTGCCTAAGAACAAAAGCCGGGGCAGAAAAAAGCGTTTTTCGTCAAAATGACAAAATGATTTAATGGTGATTACTATGTGTAATCACCATTATTTTGCGCCTTGGCAAACTGCACAAAACCCCAGATGTTGTGCTGTGCTCCCGGTCGAGACCCCAATGACCCCCAATTTGTTGTAGTTGAGTGTGACTGCTGATGATGGCGTGTTTGAGTGGTATACATAATCTTGTTTACATAAGATTTTGACATAATCCACAAAAAAAGAAAATTTGCTCTAAAGTCATTGATTAATTCTTGTAAATAAGTTATATTATCCCTACGACATGAATTTGAGGAAAATTTCTGATTTGTTTCACTTTTTGTCAGTTCTCTCTTTTCATGCTGTATTTTTTTCGCCTTAAGTTGCGCAATTTGACTTAAATACAAGAATTGCCGGTTTAACTTTTAGGCCTGTTTTCTGTTTTTACCGTGCGATACTCCAACATCTTGTTGGTTTACATTTTCTCTTCTCTACATCTTGTGCCAGTTGTAGCGATTATTCTGAAGGGGGTGAACAGTGTGGATTATTTGAACGGTTTGAACGCATTTGAAAACTATCTTCGCACTGTTAAGAAGTCCTCTCAGAATACTATCAGCTCCTATATGCGGGATGTAAATCAGTACTGTGCTTTCCTGCGTGAAAGCGGTAAGAACAGTTTGTACTCCGTTAAAAAGGCTGATGTCGAAAAGTTCCTCCTCCATCTCAGATCTGAAGGTAAGTCTGCTCCCACAGTTTCCCGTGCTTTGGCGTCGGTGAAATGTATGTACAACTTCTTTGTAAGTCAGGGTACTGTTTCCCAGAACCCTGCTGCGGATATTTCCGCGGAGAAAGTGGAGAAGAAGCTGCCTCAGATACTCAGTAGTAAAGAGGTGGAGACCCTATTAGTGCAGCCCAACTCACTTGACATTAAGGGCTGCCGTGACAAGGCGATGCTCGAGCTGCTGTATGCCACCGGCATACGGGTGACCGAGCTTATTGATCTTAATATATCCGATGTTAACCTTGATACCGAGCTTATCCGCTGCGACTCCAAAGGGAGGGAACGATACATTCCTCTATATCCCGCAGCCGTCAAGGCGCTTGCCAGCTATCTTCACACTGCCCGGGGACAGATAGTCTTTTCACCCGACGAGCAGGCGCTTTTTGTCAACATGAACGGTGAGCGCATGAGTCGTCAGGGCTTCTGGAAGGTCATTAAGTTCTATCAGATTAAGGCCGGCATCGAGAAGGACATCACGCCCCATACGTTGCGCCACTCCTTCGCCGCGCATCTTCTTGAAAACGGCGCTGACCTGCGCTCAATACAGGAGATGCTTGGTCACGCGGACATCTCCTCCACCCAGATTTATACCCACATTGTTAAAAAGCAGCTCAAGGATGTTTATAACAAGTCCCATCCCAGGGCATGAAGCGTATACATACGGCGCGTACCGATTTTCGGTGCGCGCTTTGTTATTTCTACGGCACACTCGTGCATATACTCCTTCAGGGAGGTGCAGCCATGGGTAGACGCTACAGACCGATAGGCATATGCGTTGCACTGATCGGTCTTACCATAATTCTGATTACGGTGCTTCCCAGTGGGGCGCTGTGGTTTATTCTCGGCGCAGTTCTTATATGCGTAGGACTACATATAGCACACAAATGCTGAACAGGCTGTAATATCCGCGCGTCAGGGTCTATATAATCATATAGCCACTTATGAAGGAGAGTTGCGTTATGGATATTAATTTTAAAGTTAAACGGTTTGAAAATCTCAGGCCAAGCTGCATTCGCACTGTCAGCCGGGAGGAGACGTTTGAATATGTTCTTCCCGACACCATGCCGGATGCGGGTTCTGTCTCGTCGGTGCAAGCAACAGCCCTTATCCGCTCAAAAGATCCGCGACAGGGCAGCTGCACCGTAGATGGCAGCATTGAGCTTAGTCTTACATACACGTCGCCTGGAGATGATCCTGTGCAGGCGGTGCACACATCATTTCCTGTGAGCATGGCTGTGGATGAAGGGCAGATCACCCCAAATGCGCTGGTTTGCGCTGATATTGAGCTTGTGTCTGCGGATGCCAGGGTTATAAGCTCACGCAAAATGCTGGTAAAAGTCAACTGCCTGTGCGTTATCCGCTGTTTTGAGCCGGATGAGCTTATAATACCCATAGATTGCGAGGAAGTGGGTTTCGAATTGTCAAAGTCGGAAGTTAGCCTGCCGCTGACAAGCGTTGTGGACGAAAAGACTTTTGAGATAAGCGAAAACTTCCCCCTCGACGGGCCTGCGGCCGCTCAGATACTCACATGGCGCGCCCGGGTTTCCGGTGTTGAACTATCTCTGAGTGGTGACAGGCTGATTGTTAAGGGATGCCTTAAGCTGTGTATCACATACAAACCCCAGGGAGGCGGCATGCCGGTGTTTGTTGAGCATGCTACTGAATTTATTCAGGCGGTTAACATCATGCACGAGGGCGATATATCTGAGTATCAGGGCTGTGTAAACCTCACATCGGCCTATGTAACCAGTGAGCCTGGCCTGTCAGGTGATGGTAAGAGTATAGGTTTCGATATTGGCGCGGTATTCCAATATATCGTTTGCCAAAGTGTTAAAGTTCCCTGTCTGTGCGACCTGTACAGCACAACGAGCGAGCTTTCCTGCACATATGCCGAGTCCAGTGCCATATCCCTCAACTGGGCATCCTGTCCAGGTGCCTCTGCCACGGGGAAGCTGAGTATAGAGACACCGGTGGCGCGGTATCTGTCCGGACACTGCAGTGTGGAATCGGTGACGGCATCAAGGGAAACACTGGGCCTTTACAACGCCCAGATAAATGCCTGCGTCATCTGGCAGGACACCTCGGGCAATATTCTCAGTAAGAATCTCAGACTGAACGTGGCTTCGTCAGCGGCTGAGGGTGCGCCGGTATGTGTTACCGCAAGAGCAGGGGAGGGCGTCGTCAGCCCCAACAGTGACGGCTGCGAGATAAAGGTTCCGGTTGATTTCACGGCTTACTATTTAAACCGCCAGAAGCTGTCCTGCGTGTCTGCGGCGGTTTCAAAGCCTGCGCCGCATAGTGACGAACCGCGTGTGTGGGTGACGAGATTTACGCCCGAGGGCAGCCTGTGGGAGATAGGCAAGAGGCACAGAGTGTCCCTTGATGCCATCCGCAAGGCCAGCGAGCTTGCCGATGGAGCCGAGCCTGCGCCGGGAGCACTGCTGATTATACCGAAAATGTAAATATCCTGCGCAAATTGTGATATAATACTTGCCATTTGGAGCACACTGTGCTAAAATTGGTTGATCTTTATGAGAGGTGACCACCATGTCTGGACATTCCAAATGGCATAATATTCAAAAAACCAAGGGCGCTGCCGACGCCAAGAGGGCGCAGACTTTTACCAAGATCGCCCGTGAAATCGTTGTCGCTGTTAAAGAGGGCGGCGGCGGAAACCCCGACAGCAACTCCCGCCTGGCAACCATTATTGCCAAGGCCAAGGCTGCCAATATGCCCAATGACAATATCAAGAGAACAATTGATAAGGCTCTGGGCGCAGGCAATACCGATAACTATGAGCGCGTTACTTACGAAGGTTACGGACCCAGCGGCGTTGCCGTCATCGTTGACGCAATGACCGATAACCGCAACCGCACCGCATCCGAAGTGCGCCACCTGTTCGATAAGTACGGCGGAAATCTGGGTGCTTCCGGCTGCGTATCGTGGAGCTTTGATAAGCGCGGTGTCATCATCATTAATAATGAGGATGAAGAGCTGGACGAGGATGAGGTCATGATGGATGCCCTTGACGCAGGCGCTGAGGACTTTGAGGCCGACGGCACCGTGTTCGAGGTATATACCAACCCCGATGATCTGAGCGCTGTCTGCGCCGCTCTTGAGGGTAAGTACAGCTTCCTTTCCGCTCAGGAGGAAATGGTTCCCCAGAACTATGT
>JAZUPH010000048.1:0-6507 GCA_045605145.1 Oscillospiraceae bacterium
AATAAGTTTGCCCGTGTCGGCAAGGCTGCCGTCCTCATTGATGGCAAATACGCTTATGTCACCGGAGACCATGTTGCCGCTCAACAGGTATCTGCCGTCCGGGGAGATGCAGATGCCGCGCGGAAGATTTCCGCGGCTGTAAACGCTCTGAACCAGCGAGGGTATTCCATCCTCATCCAGGGAAAACACGACAATTTCATTTATGCCGCAAAGGGTCACATACATGGTTTTCCCATCCGGTGCCACCAGAATATCCTGGGCACCCACAGGCTTGCCGTCTACAAGGCCATAGTCACGGGTAACAACGGACATGTGTTTAATGCGCTCAAGCTTTCCGGTCTGCTCGTCGTAGCGGACCACATTCATCGTGGGGCTGAACTCATTATTGCAGTACACGATGGGTTTTGTGGGGTGGAAGGACGCATATCGCGGGAAGGTCTTGACTTCAACAGACAGCTCATCCTTCATTACCAGCTTTCCGTCTTCAATCATGAATGAGTATATCTTATCCATACCCTTGTCGCAGACGATAAACACCTTTCCCGACGGATCGGACACCACCGCGTGCAGGCGGCTGATAACCTCGACAAGCTGGATGTGGCCCGTCACAGGATCCACATTCACCTGGCAGTTAGGGTTTACACCATATCCGCCGGCAGTCTTGTATACATCGGCCACTTCGCCAATGGAACCGTCTTCGTTGATTTTGAACATAACAAGCGCGGTATCGTCAAACAGCACCTCGTTGGCAAAGCTGCCGTCCGGGCGCTTTACAATCTTCGTAACATGGAAGGGGTCGGCACAGTGGCAGGTTATGAGATACTTCTTTTCCGCGTCCATCGTGAGGTATGAGGGCTCCGGCAGAAGAGAATCCCGCTCATTCATCAGGGTAAGACGGCCGGTCTCATCGTCTATGCTGAACGCCAGTACATATCCGCCGCCGCCGATTTCGCCGCGCCGCTCTCCGCACTCATTAACGGCATAGAGCACCTTCTTCTCACTGTCAAGGTAGAGCTGACCTGCGGCAATGTCCGGTCTTATCGTCTCAATGAGTGTAAGATCACCGGTTTCTGGCTCGTAGGAAAAGAGGGAGATCCCCTTTCCTTTTGCCGGTCTTGCCTCAAAACTCCAGTTGCCCACATAGGCATAGTACTTATGTTTCTGCTGCATTTTCTTTCACTCCCATATAATTTTGCCGTAAGTGTGATTGTATCCCACCGGGTTTGTATATTCTTATTTTATCAAACGGTAAAGCATTGTCCAATTCATAATTTATATAGCAGCCGCAATCGAATGTTTTGTGTATAAATTTTGTCGGTTATTCAGAAAGCGAATTAAACCACAAGTATTAATTTGTTGCAGACATAAATACACACCGTCCCCTTACTCCTCTATTTTGCGTTTCGGTGCAAAAAATCCCTTGCAAAACTATGATAATTAAGGTTAAATATTATTATTGGTACAGTTTTGATTTTGTCCATTGTTTCAGGAGGTGAATTTGTCTGAAAACGCAGAATATTCGGGAACTGCTGCATCTTGCCAAGGTCAGGAATTATAATCTGGCGGCCAAACAGCTGTATATTTCTCAGCCCACATTATCAAGACACATAAAAGAGATCGAAGAAGAATTGGGTGTTCCGATTTTTAACCGTACCACGCGCCATGTTGAGCTGACCGATTACGGTCTTTATGCGCTTCCCTTCTTCAAAAAGATTGTCAGCACCGAGGACGAATATCTTCGCGGAATCGCGGATATGAAAGCGCTGCACGACAGAACTTTATACATCGGCATGATCTCACAGATACCGGCCGAGATCGCGGATCTTATCACGGCATACAGCGAGTCAAACCCCGATATCAGATTCAGGACCTGCACCGGTGAGTCGGAAGACCTGAGAAAAGAGCTTATGGGCGGGAATCTGGACTTCATATTCATCCGGGAATCGCCGGACGATTCCGGTGATCCCAACCGAATCCGCCTTATCCCCTCCCCCCTGAATATCATCATGTCCAAAAGCCACCGACTGGCAGCAAAAACCCAGATCCACATTGAGGAGCTTAAAAACGAAGCCTTCATCCTGTCCGAAGATTCTGCGCTGGCTTACAGGCTTGCTGTGGCAACGGCAAAGGAATCCGGATTTGAGCCGGATGTGGTATTTCAGGGGAGCAAGTCCCAGATTCTGGGGCTGGTTCGGCGCAATATCGGTATTTCCGTGCTGTTTTCCGATCTTTCAGATGTAATTTACGACGATCTTGTGGCGGTGAAGTTGCTGCCGGCACAAACGGCGGATATAAACTGTGTTTTCAATCCCGAGTATTCAAAGGAGAAAAAACACTCCGACTTCATCAGCTTCATCATGTCTTCCACAAGCGGGTAACCGGCTCCGGGTCGGGTCTCCCCCATACCGTCCGGCGCCGGATACCCGACAGTGCAATTGCGCGTACCGTAGCGGGACTTTTCACGCTCAATAATACGCAGCATAAAGCGGTGTACAATATAAAAAGGCGTTACTGCCCGTTGGAGCAGTAACGCCTTTATTCTTATCACAGGCTCACATTCAGCCCGATACTCAGATGACGATGAAGGTGCAGCCGCCGGGCGCAACCTCGATAGTACCGGCATCAACAGCCTTGCCGGTGAGGGCGGGCAGTTCATCGTTCTCGCCCAGAACCAGTTCATCACCGTTAAGCAGCATGGTGCGTGAGCGCATTTTGCCATTTCCGGTGAGTGCATAAATCTCCGCGGCCTTGGGCAGCTGTACCGTGGTGGTATCTGTCCAGGAATTGTTGATGACCAGATAACACACACCCTCTTTGCCGTCGGCGCGGGAGTGGGCGTAAACATGGGCGCCCTCACGGCGGGCCTCGCCGGAATCATAGACAGTGTTGCCCATGAGCTTCTTCCACAGCAAAACGGAGAAGTAGCTGGGACGGGGGACGAAGCTGCCGTGCTTCAGCCAGCCATAGTCAGAGGAGGCCAGGGTATTGTGGAACACCACGCCGTTGGTAACGGTGGCAAAATCACCCAGCTCGTTGAGGGTACGGGGCACCTCAAGATAGGTGGAGGCCCAGGTGTGTCCGCCCGCACCGGCGTCGCCGGACTCGGTGACCCAGATCTCTCCGTCGGGAACATACTTGTCGCGATAGGAGCCGAAGCAGCGGGCGCAGAAGCCGGCCATGCCCAGATACGCCTCACTCAGGGCGCCCTCGGCAGGGGTATATGCACTGGGAACCATTGCGGCCATGCGCTCGGAAACACCGTTGTAATAATGGTGACTGAACACATCCAGCTTCTCTGTGCATCCGTCCATAAGCTCACCGGTGGTGCAGGCCTTGATAGCGGCGGCAATGCCGGTTGCGGCGGCAGCGCCGTCTCCGCCCTGCATGGCCGCAGGATCGGTGGTGCAGGGGCCGACGATAATGCACTCGGGATAATTTTCACGCACCCACTTATGGAAAAGGTCCTGGTCGCGGCGGAAATCTGCGGGAGTGTAGCCCACAGGGAAGCCGGTTATCTCGATCATGTTGGGCTCATTGGTAAATTCGACCGCCGCAACAGGGACGCCGTGCTCTTTGCTCAGTGCAAAGATCTGCTCAGCCTGGCTGGGATTCCAGGGTTCCTGCGCACTGTGCAGACCGTCACAGTTGGCCACGGAGATCAGCAGCCTGCCGTCCACGGCCTTAACGAAGTTCAGGAGGTTTATCCACTGCTGCTTTTTGAGTACATTCTGGTAACCCTCGGGGGCAGTGCCTGCCGGGTACTCATCAGCAAAGTCGTAGTAGGTCTTGGTGGCCCATGTACCGGAGACGCGGACCCAGCAGCTGCCCAGCTCCTTCGCCAGCTTTATGAGGCGGGGGTTGGTGGTGTCAAAGGGGTCATACCACTGATGCATCGCAGCCAGACCCTTAGAAAAATCCGGGGGAGTAACTGGCTCGGTTCCGTCGATCTGGGCATCGGTATATGCCTTCCAGAAAGTGCCGCCGGTAACCTCGGTCATTTCAACATTGTAGGAAACGAGGCGCGGATTGATCTCACGGAGCTCGGTCAGGGCATTAGGGTTCAGCTTAATGTATTCTGACATTTTCGTGTCTCCTTTGCATATTAATCGGCCTGCGCCAATTTGACTCTGCAGCTATTATACGCGATTATGCTATGTATTTCCACCTGTATTGGCTATATTTTGCATATTTTTTGTAAGTACAAATTAATCGGGCATAAGAGGTGGGTATCACCGGACAATAGTCAACACTCAAACCGGTAATGTATTGACAGCAGCCCCCGAAAAAGTAATATAACCGCAGAATCGGACAGATTATGCAGCGGACGGTTTGTATATTGTTGAATAAAGGCACAAAGCAACATTGCCCACATCGCCTTGAGAATAACAAAAGACGCAGGAGACGCGGTAATGCATCTCCTGCTGCATGGTATTGAAGTTATGTGTTCAGCTCACGATAGCTTGAGGGGGTAATGCCTACATAATGTTTGAAATTGCGGGAGAAGGTGACAGTGTTGGTGTAACCGACTTTCTCAGCTATATATGACATGGTGGCATCCGACGACGCCAGCAGTTCCTTCGCTCTGGCAATGCGGTTGGCATTGATGTATTCCACGACGGTGGAATCCAGCTTCTTTCGGAACAGGCGGGAAAGATATGGATAACTGATATCCATCTTTTCACAAATCTGCGCCACGCTCAGATTGCAGTCATACAGGTTATCCTCTATAAACTTACAGGCTCTGTCAACAATATCTTCGGTATTATCGGGCTGGTCCAGGCTGTTGGCATATTCGGCACTGCCAAACACCTCACTAACGGCCAGGATAAGCTCATCCGCCGAGGTGCCTTTGTTCAGTTTTTTCACGGCGCTGCGAACTGTCTGCGGATTCATATCCGAATTGATTATGCTCTCCTGCAGAACGCCGCTGACGATGCGCATACGGTCGGTAGCCATGTAATAGTGGCTGTCCAACTCCTGCACATGGCGCTTTAAAAGTGCAGAGGTCATCGCAGGGATAATGGAATACTTCTTAAACTGCAGGGCATTGACGAGCATCTGCAGTTCCTGGGAGAAGCTGCTGCCCATTACGCTGCCGATACCGTCGGAAACATCCTCCTGCAATATGACGGACAGATCACGGTTCGACGCCTGTATGAAGCTGAAGATATCCGCCGCCTCTTCATAGGCCTGGTGCAGTTCGTCGGCAGAGGAAATCTGCGAAGACACGGTGGCGACAATATTCAGGCCGTACTTCTGTTCCAAAAGGTCAAGCGTGTTCTGGACAACACCGCGGAAGTCATCCGGTGCAACATCCGTCGACGGCATGCTGTATACCGCGGCAAACACCAGGTCAATGGCCGTAACCACGGCGGAATACTGGCTGCCGGAGTAGTTGTTGACGGCGGCCTCGATTATGGTTCTGCGCGCATCCGCAAAGCTGTCGCTTCTGTCGAAAGAGAAAACGTCCTTGTACGATTTCATATTGAACAGAACGACCCGGTAATACGGCGCAAGCTTCACGCCCGCCTGCTCAAGGTCGGCATCGGTGATCTGGCGGTCATAGTAACCGCGCAGGATATACCTGAGCCGCCGCGCCCTCATTTCGGCATCAACAGGGTCCCGGGCAATGTTTGTCTTTATCGTACTCAATATCTCGGGATAGGTCATATCCTTCCCGGGGTCCTGCGGCAATTCTGCAATCAGCTCCATAAAGCTGTTATATCGGCGGCGCGACACAAAGAAAACATACGCAATGCCGAAGCACAGGGTAAGCCCATAGTACGCGGCAAAGATCATCAGGATAAGATGAAGCGGTTTATTGTAATTGGTAACGGAAATCGCCACCATGTAGGTGAATTCATCTTCTTCAATGTAGAAACAGCGTACCTTCTCCCCCAGCAGTTCGCCTACCCACTCCTCGGAAAGCCAATCCGCGTACGGGAGATTTCTGATGTAGGAAGAAATATAGAAGTCCTCGTTAAAAAGCACCACCAGATCGGCGTCCACATCAACAAATATATCCAGGAACGCAGATGTATCAATGGATATGACCATGGTACCCAAATACTCGCTGCCGTCACTGCTGTATATATTTGTGACATAGTAAGGCCAGAAATAATCGGGGTTAAGGATGTGCCATCCCTCTTCCTGGGAAAGGTTTTCAACAGACAGCTCCGTTGAAAAAGTACTCAGAAGGCTGGAGGCGCTCACATAATTATAACGGCAGTATGGCGAGTAGATGCTCCCCTGTCTCTCACAGAAAACCTTCACCTGGCCCACATACTTACTGCGCATTATATGGTTGTTTATACGGTTGCACACCGTGCTGTAATTCGATGTTGTTCCATCTGCAATCTCCCCGCTGATGAGAGAGAGAAAGCCCTCATCCTTGCACAATGTGTCGCTGAGATAATATATCTCCTGCACAGCGGCCGCGGCATTCGCCTGAAAGCTCTCAGCAGTTCCCGCTCCGAGCTCTTCAATTTGATTGGAAATCACATACCA
>JAZUPH010000049.1:0-9535 GCA_045605145.1 Oscillospiraceae bacterium
GGCGAAGTTATCGGCATACATATTGGCCAGCTTGTTGGCCTGAGCGTCGTAAGCGTCCTTGTCAGCCCACATGCCGCGAGCGTCCAGCATCTCATCGGGGACATTGGGGCAGGAAGTGGGGTAGTCAACGTTGAAAACATCGTGATGCTTGAACTCGATGTTGTCGAAGTCGCCATTGAGAGCAGCGGAGACCATTGCACGAGTGTAAGCCAGCTTCATGCGCTTTGCGCCGTCAGCAGCAGAGCCGCCGGCCCAACCGGTGTTGACCATATAAACCTTGGTGCCGTACTTGTCCAGCTTGTCACCCAGCATCTCAGCATAGACAGAGGGATCCATGGGCATGAAGGGCTCACCAAACAGGGTGGAGAAGGTGGGCTGAGGCTCGGTAATGCCGCGCTCGGTGCCGGCCAGCTTGGAGGTGAAGCCGGTAACGAAGTGGTACATAGCAGCCTCTTTGCTCAGACGGCTGATCGGAGGCAGAACGCCGAAAGCATCAGCGGTCAGGAACATAACGACCTTGGGGATGCCGCCAACGCCGGGGATCTGGGCATTGGGGATGTAATCGATGGGGTAGCCAACGCGGGTATTCTCGGTCAGGCTGCCGTCATCAAAGTCGATCTCACGGGTGTCGGGATCCATAACAACGTTCTCAAGCAGGGAGCCGAAACGGATTGCGTCATAGATCTCGGGCTCGTTCTCGCGCTTCAGGCCGATGCACTTAGCATAGCAGCCGCCCTCGAAGTTGAAGATGCCATCTTCAGACCAGCCGTGCTCGTCATCACCGATGAGCAGACGGTTGGGGTCAGCAGACAGGGTGGTCTTACCGGTGCCGGACAGGCCAAAGAAAACAGCAGTCTCGCCGGTGGCAGGATCCATGTTGGCGGAGCAGTGCATGGGAAGGACGTTCTCCTTGGTCATGACGTAGTTCATGGTGGAGAAAACGCTCTTCTTGATCTCGCCTGCGTACTGAGAGCCGCAGATGATGATGGTCTTTGCCTCATAGTCGATCATGATGGCGGCCTCGGAGAAGGTGCCGTCAACAGCAGGATCGCACTTGAAGCCGGGAGCTACGATGATGGTGTAATCGGGATCGCCGAAATCAGCGAGCTCTTCAGCGGTGGGACGGATAAGCAGCTGGCGGATGAACAGGTTCTGGCTGGCCAGCTCGTTAACGATACGGAACTTCTTGGTGTAGGTCTTGTCGGCGCCGGCAAAGCCGTCGAAAACAAAGATCTCACGGCCCTGGAGATAAGCACAGATCTTAGCCTTGATGGAGTTGAAGTTCTCACGGCTGACAGGCTTATTCACACTGCCCCAAGCGATGTCGTCATGTACGCCTTCGCTGTCAACGATGAATTTGTCGTTAGGGGAACGGCCGGTGTACTTACCGGTCGTTACGACAAGGGCGCCGGTCTTGTTAAGGGTGCCTTCGCCGCGCTCGAGAGCCTTCTCAGTCAGCTGAGAGGGATCGAGGTTGCAGTAGACAGCCTTAGGACCAATAATGCCAAGGGATTCCAGATACTTTTTCATTCTATTGGTACTCCTTTCAGGTATTTCACTGGGTATATGATCAAGCAGGTAATCAGTTGCCCATACTTCCCATCTTCAAGGAGTATTATACCACATATTAAAATTATTTCCACTGTTTTTTTATTTTCTTTAGAAAAAAACTTGAAAATTTCCTGCCCTTTTTTAGTCACTTTATTCAATGTATATAAGCAAGGTATAAAGCAGTTGGAAGCGCTAAGCAATTTTTGATTTGTTCGGATACAGTAAGCATTCATCTCGAGGGCTCAAATCGGAAAAGTGTTGATTATTTGGCAGATTTGTGTGATAATCAGTACAAGTTACTAACGAGTAGCGTATATCGGATTTACGACCGTGAAAGGAGATCCCTCCAATTGTTAGCCCGATTGTTCGAATCTTATATATTTAAGCTTCTTTCCACAATGTGCATTTCCATGGTGCCTATTATTGAGCTGCGCGGCGCTCTCCCCTACGGTATTGCGCTGGGGCTCAACCCGTGGGTGTCATTTGCAGTATCGGTAGTCGGGAATCTTATTCCCGTTCCGTTCATTCTCCTGCTTATTCGCAAGATATTCAACTGGCTGCGCAAAGGAAAATGGTGGGGGCCGAAAATCGAGTGGCTTGAGCGCAAGGGACATCTGAAAGGCAGACTGGTGACCAAATACCGTACACTGGGTCTTGTTCTGCTGGTTGCCATTCCCCTGCCCGGTACCGGTGCATGGACGGGCGCTCTGGTGGCCGCACTTCTGAATATCCGCATTAAAACTGCTGTACCTGCCATTCTTTTGGGGGTTATAATTGCGGGACTTATCGTTCTCGGCGTATCATACGGGGTGTTTTCGTTTTTTTGATTGCACACTGCCGATATATATAGCCACATACAGTTAAAGCAAAACCCGGACTACGGTCCGGGTTTTATTGCTGCATCATTTATTTATACACCCTTGCAACACGGGCATTAAGGGCACTGGTAAGTCCGCAGCCCTCGTCATCGCCCGCCATCAGCGCCACCTGCTGGGATGAAAGGAAATTTCCGGCGCTGTCGTAACCGAAGAAGGTCACTTCATCGTCCGGGCGGCAATCGATGCCGCTGACATCCACAAAGCACTGATCCATGCAGCAGGCAAGAAGTCTGCACAGTTTGCCGCCGACAAGCACCGGTGCATGAGCGGCAACCAGGGCCTGATTCAGTCCGTCACCATATCCCACGCCCACAGTCGCGACCACAGTATCGGCATCAAGATGAAATTTCCCACCGTAGCCGAGGCTGTCACCCGCCCGACGCTGCTTTACATCGGTAACATAGCTGCGCCACGAAGCCGCCTCGCGTATGTTGCCAAGAGGGCTGGTAGGATGATCCATGTAAAGACGCCTGCCGATACGCACGGCATCAAGGTCGTATTCCGGGTGCAGCTCACTTATGGCAGAGCTGGATACATGGCGCATGGGCACCTTAATGCCCGCCTTCTCAAGCTGCTTAACGCCCGTGATAAACAGATCATACTGTGCGGCCGTGCGCTCCAGATCATCAAGGTTGGCAAAATGCGTAAACGCGCCGCAGACTTCAATGAGATCTCCGGCGACCTTGATGCGTCCGATAAGCTCTTCAAGCTCAGCACCGGGGACAACGCCGATGCGGTGCAGGCCGGTATCCAGCTTAACCTGTATTTTAGCTTTAGTATTGAGTGCAGCCGCGTGTTTGGCCACCATATCTACCATATCTGCCCGGCCGCAGGTCTGCATCAGCCCCGCCTCAACAGCAGCATATGCCTGGTGCGGCAGGAAATTGCCCATAACCAAAATATCGTGCCCTATACCCGCGCGGCGCAGTTCCAGCCCCTCTGACACATGGGCAACGGCAAAGCATTTGATCTCGTCAATGCAGCACAGCGCCCGGGCAACAGGGATAATCCCCAGCCCGTATGCATCACCTTTAAGCACCGGTATAAGCTGTGTGCCGTCAGAAAGGGACGACAGTATCTGCCGTGCATTATCGGCTATGACTCCGGTATCAACCAGAAGGTATGAATTATTCATAAAATTCACATCAATATTCATTACAGCCTTCTCATCCTCGCCCAATTCACAAGCAGAAACGGGCAGTAATTCCGGCACTGCATCCGCCGCGCAAATCAGTACAGCAGTTTAAAGGACACAGTGACAGCAGTTTTGTTTTCTTATTATATTTATAAAATTGTAATCCTGCAACACCCTAAGTGAACTTTTGTCATATAACACAAAAGCAGTGGAAGAAAAAATAATTATTTATGAATATTTATCTGTTGACATTGAATATATATGCGTGTATACTTTCATCGTCTCTAATTATAAGACACTGTCCAGTTATATAAATAAGGAGTAATGAAAATGAAAAAGATATTTGCACTTGCGCTTGCCGTGCTTATGACCGCTTGCATGGTAGGCTGCTCTTCCGGCGGCAGTGATGACGACGTCATTATCTTCGGAACCTCCGCTGACTATCCTCCCTTTGAGTTCCACATCATCCAGGACGGTGAGGACAAGGTCGTTGGCATCGATGTCTCCGTTGCATATCAGATTGCAGAGGACATGGGAAAGGAGCTTCAGATCGCTGAGATGAACTTCGACAACCTGCTGACCCTCATGGCCCAGGGCGAATGCGATTTCGTTATCGCCGCGATGGAGCAGTCTGATGAGCGTCTTGAGCAGGCATCCTGCTCTGACCCCTACTACACCGACCTGCCCGCAATGATCGTTGTCAAGAAAGAGAATCTTGACAAGTATCAGTCCATGGACGACTTCAACGGTGCTGTCGTCGGCGCTCAGACCGGCACCACCAAGGCCGACATCGTCACCGACGAGATGACCGGCGCTGTCCCCAGCCTGATGACCTCTGTTGTAGACCTGGTCAACAACCTGATGTACGATAAGTGCGATGCTATCGTCCTTGACGGCGCTGTTGCACTGCAGTATGTTGAATCCAACCCCGAGCTGGCTATTGTTGAGGCCGTTCCTCTGGGCGAGGCACTCCCCTACTGCGTCTGGGTTGAGAAGGATGACCCCAAGGGTCTGCTTCCCCAGATCAACGAGACCATTGCAAAGATCATTGAAGAGGGTCTGATGGACCAGTACATTGAAGAGGCCGACGCTCTGAGCGATCAGGCTCTCGAGTAATAATTCTGCCTTAGTTTTAAGGATGTGCAAAACCGGCAACGGTTTTGCACATTCGTATGTTATAGACATGGACGCAGCTTACATATAAAGGAGAAGCGCTATGCTCGATTCAATCATACAAATGTTCACAAATCCCGGACCGGCGAGCTTTATTAACTTTGAGTTTCTGCCCAAATACACGGTTTACTTCGTAAACGGAATCGTTATCACCCTGCTTCTGTCGATTGTGTCGGTCCTGCTGTCGATTGTACCCGCTCTGGTACTGGCGCTGATGCGTCTGAGCCGCAAGAAACTTGTTCGCGGTCTTGCCGGTGCTTACATAGCTGTTTTCCGCTCCACTCCCCTGCTGGTCCAGCTTTCAATCATATACTTCGGCGTGTTCAATGTAATACGCATACCTGCGATCACGCTGTTCGGATTTATCCGTCTGAACCAATTCATTCCATTCGTCGTTGCACTGGCGCTCAACAGCTCCGCCTATGTTGCGGAGATATTCCGCGCAGGTATCCTGGCGGTGGATTCCGGACAGATGGAGGCGGCGAGATCTCTGGGCCTGTCAAAGTGGCAGGGCATGAAGCTGATCGTACTGCCCCAGGCGATCAAGAACATTCTGCCCGCCCTCGCAAACGAAATAATCACCATGGTAAAAGAATCCTCCATCTGCTCCAGCTACGGTTGTATGGAGCTGATGTGGGCGGCGAAAACCACGGCCGGCTCCACTTTCATAAGTCTTGGCCCCTATGTGCTTATTGCCGCAATATATTTCTGTATCAACTTCCCAGCCAGCAAGGCGATAGAAGCAATCGAAAGGAGAATGCGTCGTGGCGACAAACAATGAACTCATCCGTGTGGAACACGTTGTTAAAGAATTCAACAACGGCAAAGTCAAAGCCCTTAATGACTGTAATCTGACAATCGAAAAGGGCGAAGTGGTCGCCATCATCGGCCCCTCCGGCTCCGGCAAGTCCACCCTGCTGCGCTGTCTGAACCTGCTTGAGGTACCTACCAGCGGTCAGGTCATCTTCAACGGCGTAGACATCACCGACAAGAGCATCGACCTCGACCTGCACAGGCGCAAGATGGGCATGGTGTTCCAGCACTTTAATCTGTTCCCCCACATGACCGTGCAGAAGAACATTACCCTCGCCCCTGTGAAGCTGGGTCTTAAAACCCAGGAGGAGGCGGACGAGATCGCAACCAAACTGCTTGAGCGCATCGGCCTTTTGGACAAGGCCAACGAGTACCCGGCAATGCTCTCCGGCGGTCAGAAGCAGCGCATCGCAATCGTCCGCGCGCTGGCAATGGAGCCTGAGGTCATGCTGTTTGACGAGCCTACCTCCGCCCTCGACCCGGAGATGGTCGGTGAGGTTCTCGACCTTATGCGTGACCTTGCACACGAGGGCATGACAATGGCCATTGTCACCCACGAGATGGGCTTTGCCCGCGAGGTCGCGGACAGGGTTATCTTCATGGACGAGGGCGCCATTCTTGAGGAGAATGCGCCCAACGAGCTGTTTGACCATCCCCAGAATCCCCGCACGCAGCTGTTCCTGTCCAAGGTGCTGTAATCTGTAAATACCAACGCCGCGATGGAAATCATCGCGGCGTTTCTTTTGTAATTCAGTTACTTGTCCCGGAATCAAATCTCGTGGTCGAAATCGTCATCGTCGATGTCCTCTTCGTCCATATCCAGGTCACCGCCGTCATCACCGGCCATGTATTCCCGGCCGGCAACACGCTTAGCCATGCGCTCATCCTCAACCAGTCGGGAGAGGAGCTCTTTAACATACTTGGGCTTCCTTATGAGCTTGATATCCAGCTCGGGCGAGGACTTGTCGGCGGTGCAGCAGTGTATGGTACCCAGGCCAAGCAATCTTTCGCCAAAACTACGGTTGAGAGTTATGTCCATGATACGGTAGAGGCGAATCTCATCCTCTTTCTTGTTGAAGACGCCAGTCTCCACGAGCAGCTTCTCATTAGTCAGGGAATAAACTGTAAAGGACAGGGGCAAGCCGAGAAAAGGTCTCTTTCTGTCGCGCCAGACTCTATTTTCTTCCATGTTGTTATCCTCCAATCAATATATGAATGCCGGTCTTGTATAATGGAACTCAGCCCAGCTGACCATAGCGCTTAATGAGTTCAACATAGAACTCACCCGCTTTGACAAGGGCGCGCGCGTCGCAGGTCTCGTTCACGGCGTGTGCACCGCCGCCAACGGCAGGTCTTGTAGCATAGAACGGGGTGAAGCGATAGACATTGTCGCAGAAATCATACATATACTTTGAGTCGGTGCCGCCGGCGGTTATATCAGGCATGAGGAATATATCCTCACCGAACATTTCCTGGCTGATCTTCTCAAGCAGGCGGGCGCATTCGGTATCGACAGAGGACACCGGAGAAGGATCGTTGCCCTTGAGAAGCTGGACAGCCATACCCTCGGGCAGGATGCTCTCGATGTGGGCCTTCACGCTCTCAAGGGTGTCACCCGCAAGCAGGCGGCAGTTTACGATGATACCGGCGCGCTCGGGAAGAATGTTCGCCTGGGCGCTTCCGTAGGCCATGGTAGGTACCATGGTGGTGTGGAAAAGGGGCGCAAGATCGGATCGGCTCTCGATAATGGGTACGATCTTGTCCCAGTTTGCTTCCATGTCACCAAACAGCTCTGCAAGCTCGGGATCCTGCGCCTTCATGTAAGGGGCGCACAGCTCATAGCGTACCTTTACCGACTCAATAAGTCTGAAGGGATACTGGTTTTGGGCAATAGCAAGAATGGCTTTGGCAACATAGTCAAGGGCGCCGTCCTTATGGGGTTTTGAGGAATGTCCGCCGGGGTCAAGGCGGTAAATCTCAAAGTCGGCATAGCCCTTTTCAGCCACGCCAATGGCGCACATAGTGGCGTCAATTCCGCTCTTCTTGCCGCTGCGAACTCCGCCGCCCTCATCAAGGGACATGCCGATGCGCACGCCCCTGTCCTGCAGTGCCTTGCCGCACAGCCATGCCGCGCTGGGAGCGTCGCCGCCGCTGACCTCTTCATTATAGCCGAAGACCATGTAAATATCGTAATCGGGCTGATAACCCTCACTGAGAAGATGCTCAATCACCTCAAAGCAGGCGATCATCTTGCTCTTGCAGTCGCCGGAGCCGCGGCCCCATACAAAATCGTCCTCGATCACACCGCCGTAAGGAGGGTATTTCCATTTATCGTGGTCGCCTTCGGGCACGACATCCTGATGGGCCATGAACAAAAGTGGGCTCACACCGGATTTGCCGGTACCCTTCCATGTGTAAAGGAGGGCTGCCTTGCCAATGATCTCTTTGTGCAGGTGTTTATGTACGAGAGGATATGCCTCTTCAAGATACCTATGCATCTCAAAGAAGGGTGCAAAGTCGATCTCGGCTTCGCAGGCGTTGGAAACCGTCGCAAACTTTACTACTCCGCTCAAATGCTCAGCGCATTTGCGCAGATCTATTGGATAGCTCATATCAAATCTCCTTCTGTCAGAATGGGGAACTGCTGAAATCATCATAGCACAGTTTGCAGATAAATGCTATACCGAATTAAAGTGATGAGGGGATAATTTTCCAGTATTGCCGCAGGATTTGTACAGAGGATCCAAAGGAAAACGACAGGTTAAATCTGTCGTTTTTCCGTAAATACAAAACGACACCGCGAAAGCGGTGTCATTTTGTTTGGCGGAGAGTAACCAAAGGTCGCAGAAATAAGGTAAGAGTAAGTAAAAGTAGTATGCTTTAACCTTTGCTATACTCATACTCCAAAAGTTCTGCGTCTTTGTTTACGCATATAAATCCAGCACTTTCAAACAATTTAAGTGAGGCAGTGTTTTTCTCATCAATAGAAACTTGAATTTTACTAAAATCAATTCCAAGTTTTCCCGATTGAATATCCTTTAATACTGTTGTAGCAATTCTTTGTTTTTGATAATCCGGAAAAACAAGCACAGACATATACAAAACGCGGTCAGCCGATTCAAGATGTATAGTGGCAACCAAAATGTCGTCTTTATAAATTTTATAGAAATAGACATTATCGGTACTCGTTATATATCTCCAATAGTTTTCTTCATCAATGCTGATAAACTGTGAAATCGATGGTTGCTTATAAACAGAAAGAATATTCGGTATATCCTCGTCATCAAATTTCTTTACCAATCGGTAAGTCATTTAGCATTCTCCTTTGCGGTGTTGATATATGAGATAAGCATTCTGCGAATCGATCCACAATTATGCAAAACGCTTTTTGTAACATCTTCAGAGATAATGCCTGCCTTTTGCGCTATTTCAATCCAATATTCTGTTTCATAACACTCTTTTAATGCAATCTGCAGTTTGGCAATAAAATCGGAACAGCTGTGCGCATATTTCGCCTCACGGATATTTGCTCCGATACTCGTTCCGCTTCGTTCCAGTTGATTGGACAGGGAATAGTGTCCCTTGATGCTATCGGTCAATTTCAATATTTGAATTGCAAATTCTGTTGGCACGTCTGCAAGTTTGTTTTCAGCCAACGAAATCACCTCTTTATTGAAATCATATCACATATCTATTTGCTTTTTCAATGAAATCGCGCTTTTTCGCGATGAAATCCGAGCGATGCTCGGATAAAATCCGCTTCGCAGATGAAATTAAATCCGTCCCTCTCCCGAGAAAGTCGTATTTCATCACGAAGTGATTTCATCCCACGACAGTGGGATTTATCCCGTCTGCAAAGACGGATTTAGTTGAAAAGAAAACACCTTTTGTCCGGTAGACAAAAGGTGTTTCTTTTCTGGCGGAGAAAGAGGGATTTGCCCGGCTCCGGCCGGGCCGCCTCGGGTTGCAAAGCGCCACCGGCGCT
>JAZUPH010000050.1:0-29010 GCA_045605145.1 Oscillospiraceae bacterium
ATTCTGTCGCCGGCATCGCCCAGACCGGGAACGATGTAGCAATGCTCATTAAGGATGGGATCCTTAGCCGCCAGATAGATGTCAACATCGGGATGGTCACCCCTGACCTTGTCGATGCCTTCCTGAACGCCCAGGATGCACATGAGCTTGATATGCTTACAGCCGTAGTCCTCTTTCAGGAAGGTGATGGCCGCAGATGCACTGCCGCCGGTGGCCAGCATGGGATCAAGAACGATAACGTCACGGTCAGCCACGTCGGAGGGCATCTTGCAGTAGTACTTGATCGGCTCATGAGTCTCGGGGTCACGGTAAAGGCCGATGTGACCCACCTTGGCATTGGGCACAAGGTTCAGAATGCCGTCCACCATGCCCAGACCGGCACGGAGAATGGGCACGATGGCCATCTTCTTGCCCGCCAGCTTGCGGACGGTGGCAGGGCCCATGGGAGTCTCGATTTCAACCTCTTCAGTGGGGAGGTCACGGGTGGCCTCATAGCACATGAGGGTGGCGATCTCGGATACCGCCTCACGGAACTCTTTGACGCCGGTGTCCTTGTCGCGGATTATGGACAGCTTGTGCTGGATAAGGGGATGCTGGAATAAATGCAGTTCGCCCATCTTTAAATCCTCCAAAAAATTAAATGTTATTTAAGCGCTCAAGTCTTTCTCTCTCCGCCTGAGGCAGGCGCAGGTATTCGGGGGTAAGGTCATCAGCGGGACCGGGCATGGTTCGCTCAGCCGCCATCGCAACGCCCCACGCGCTCTGAAGGCGCATGGCACGGGGTGCAAGGACTGCCGGGATGCCGGCGGCGGCAAAGGCTTTGATGCAAAGCTCCGCTCCGTCACCGACGAACATAAAAGGCCTATCATAAGTGCGCGCCTGTGCCATAAGCTCATCAAGGCTTATCGCCCGGTCGTCACAAAGACGCACAGGCCCATCGGGCGCCCAGGTAAACAGGGCGTTATAGACCTGACTGCGGCGGGCATCCATCACGGGGCAGATGAGCACGTCCTCCCTGCCCTCAAGATGCCATGCCATGGCCTCAAGTGTGGACACACCGCAAAGTGGCTTGTCCGCGCCCCAGGCAAGACCCTTTGCCGCGGCAACGCCGATGCGGATGCCGGTGAAAGAGCCGGGGCCTTTGGCCACAGCGAACATATCCACATCCGAAATAGAAAGCTCGGTATTCTTCAGCAGGGACTCAGCCATTGCCATAAGGGTGCGGCTGTGGGTAAGGCCGGTGCACTGCCAGTACTGGGCGGCAAGGCGGCCATCCTCAACCAGAGCGACAGATGCGGCCTTTGCCGATGACTCCAGAGCAAGTATACGCATCATTCACTCCTCCTGTCAACAGGGAAATTGATTTCTATCCTGCGGCTGTTGTCGCCGGTCTTGGTGAAGCGGACGGTAATCGTCTCCGGAGGGAAGGCATCGGCCACATTCTCGCTCCACTCAACGGCGCAGACGCCGCCGCGGTTTACATAATCCTCCCACCCTATTTCAAACAGCTCATCAGAGCCGGACAGGCGGTACATATCAAAATGGAAAAGAGGCACCGGGCCGTCATACTCATTGACGATGGTGAAGGTGGGGCTGAACACACGGGCATCAAGGCCCATCCCCTGTGCCATACCGCGGACAAAGGCGGTCTTGCCGGAGCCAAGGTCGCCGAACATGGCCACGATGTCGCCCGGCTGCACCATTGCGCCAAGGCGGGCGCCGGCGGATTCGGTTTCGGTTGCGCTGTCAGTACAGATTATCACGGTTTCGCCTCCGCGAAAAGAAAGTTTGATTTATGCGGCAATACACCGCAGACGGCTGGGTTTTCGCAAACCCTTTGCTATTATAGCACGCCGCGGCAAAATAAAAAAGCATAAATTTTTGTTTACTTGTCGGCTTAAGAATGTTATTATCTGCATAGACCTATTTAAGGAGTTTACTGTGAGCAAACTTAAACAGTTTTACAACGAATATCTGAAGCAGGCGGATATGTTCCTGCTGGCTATGTGCATTGTTGCCACGCTGTTCGGCATGCTGCTTATTTCCAGCACTGTCAAAGCCTCGGGCAATACCAAGCATTTGCTGATACAGGGCGCCTCAATGCTCATCGGCATTGCTGCGTACTTCATCCTGACCATGATCGATGTGGATATTATCGCCGACCAGTGGTGGCCGATGTTTATACTCAGCGCAGGATTCATTGCCTCACTTCTCGTTTTTGGTGAAGGCGGCGACGAAGTCGGCAACGACGCATGGATACGTTTCGCCGGCATCGGCATTCAGCCGGCAGAGGTGGTAAAAATCAGCTTCACTATAATGCTGGCAAGATTGATCGTCAATCTCAAGCGCCGCTTCGGTATCGGGCACATCGTGTCCCTCATAGCGCTGGTGGCCTTTTTCGGCACCTTCTTTGGCCTGATCGTCATAGTCTCTTCAGACCTTGGCTCCGCGCTGGTTTATGCGTTCATCTTTATAATCATGCTGTTCCTCGCCGGGCTGCAGATATACTGGTTTTTGATCGCCCTCGGCGCCGTGGCGGCGGTGCTGCCCTTTTTGTGGAACAATTTCCTTACCGAGAGATACCGCCAGCGCATACTGGTTCCCTATGTTCCCTCGGTCGACCCCACCGGGCGTGACCTTGCCTGGCAGATGAACCAGAGTAAGCGCGCTATTGCAAACGGCGGCATTACGGGTATGGGCTTATTTAACGGTACCGAAACACAGTCTGAAAGCGTACCCCAGCAGCATACCGACTTCATATTCAGTGTTGCCGGTGAAGAGCTGGGCATTCTGGGTGGCATTCTGGTGGTGGCGATACTGGCAATCATCATCGCGCGTGTCATGTGGGTCGGTATCAAGTCCAACAGCAGCATCGGAATGCTGGTCTGCTGCGGCATGGCGGCTATGCTGGTGTTCCAGACCCTGGAAAACATCGGCATGTGCCTGGGCGTCACGCCGGTCATCGGTCTTACCCTCCCCTTCTTCAGCTACGGCGGCTCATCAATTGTTACGATGTTTGCCGCGATGGGTATAGTCTCGGGCATCAAGACGCGGCCGCAAACCTCGCGATCTATGTTCCGAACGGCAGGAAAATAGCAGATTTACATCAAAAAACCGCGGTGCAGATGCATCGCGTCAGCAAACAGTTATCAGGCACATCAGATCAAACTGCTGTGCCTGTTCTTATATAGGCAGTTTTCGTGCATTAGTATGCAAGCAAACAGACCGATAGATTAGACTTTTTGAGGTTGAGTATGACTTGACGCGTGTATCGTTCGTTGCACTGTTTTGTGCTGCACGCCGAAGCCTCCCTCTGATGAGGGAGGTGGATTTTGCGCAGCAAAAGACGGAGGGAGAGAATATGAAAGAATATAACAAAGCCAATATCCCTCTTGCAAAGGTATTAAGAAATAACATGACACCATAGGAACGAAAGCTGTGGTATGAGTTTCTGAGAGATTATCCACTGAGATTTCAAAGGCAGAAATCCATTGGAAATTACATTGTGGATTTCTATTGCGCAAAGGCAGGATTGGTTGTCGAGCTTGACGGTGGAGGGCACTACACTGCACAGCAGGCAGATAAAGACAAGATCCGCACAAAAGAATCGGAAGATATGAATTTGACCGTCCTTCGAATTTGCAATTTGGATATCGACAGTAACTTCAGCGGCGTATGCGAATATATAGATTTGGCTGTAAAACGTCTCTCCCTCAGTCAGCTTCGCTGACAGCTCCCTCATCAGAGGGAGCCTTAGGTACTGTACAAACAAAACCGACCTGTGTATTTGTACACGGGTCGGTTTAACTGTTTTGTGACCACTACGCTATGTGCATCGCGGTTTTGCTGTATCACTGTCTTGCGTAGCTGTTGAAGCGGCCGAAGATCTCGTGGGTGCCGGTGATGCACACAAAGGCATCCGGGTCCTCCTGCCGGATTATCTCTTTAAGGGGTGCCATCTCCATGCGGGTGACAACGCAGTAGAGTACCGCCTTTTCCCTCTGTGTCCAGCCACCCTTCGCCTGCATCACGGTGACGCCCCGATGAAGCTCAGCCATAATACGGCGGACGATCTCCTCCCGCCGCTCGGTGACGATCATAAGGCAGCGGCCGCGGTTGACACCCTCAAGCACCTGGGAGAAAACAACGGAAAATACTACATGCTCCACAAGGGTGTACATTGCCAGCTCCAGCCCGAAAACCACACCGGCAAGGGTGATTATCACCACATCAAGGGCAAGGTTCAGATATGCCGGCGAGGCATCCAACCGCTCACGCAGGACGATGGCCGCAATCTCTGTACCGCCGGCGGAACCGCCGCGCCGCACGATAAGTCCGCCGCCCAGCCCCTCCAGCAGGCCGCCGAAAAGGCAGGCCAGCATCGTGTCCCCGGTGTATTGGGGCAGGTGCTGGGGCAGCAGCTCAAGCAGCAAGCTCTGCAGCAGCACCACATACAGCGTATACACCGCAAAGCGCAGATTCATCCTGCGCCAGCCCCAAAGAAGCAGGGGCGCGTTGAAGGCGATAATAAGCGCGGACATAGGCAGGGGTGTAAAGCGGCTCACAAGGGCGGAGATGCCCCACACGCCGCCGGGCAAAAGGTCGTTGGCGCTGACAAAAATCGAGAAGCCGCACACGGCAACGGAAGCGGCGGCGGTAATAATAAGAACATCCGCCAGAGTGCGCTTAATGCTGTATCCGTCAGAAGACCGCTTCATACTCATTCTCACCGGCCCGGACGGCGGCGTTCAGGCGTGCATCGGCGGCGCGCCAGAATTTTAGATAGGCCTTTGTGCCCTTACGCGGTGTGCACAGCGCACCCCGCCAGCGGCCGTAGAACTCCTCTTCATCCCGATAGGCCTGCTCAGACAGCTCGTAAAGATGCTCATTATCCAAAGCCTCCGCCAGCCGCAGCCACTTGTTCTGCAGCTCTTTACGCTGGGCGTAGAAGTCGCGGGGCAGTTTTTTTCCGATCGCAAGGCGGTGGAATGCCTCACGGTTAAGCCAGTATTCCTCGGGATTGGTAAGCCCCGCCTCCTGCACGGGAAGAACGGCGGGATTGCCGAAGGCCCAGGGCTTATACAGGCTGATGCACGGTGCGCTGCAGCCGGTGAGCCAGATCCTGGGGCTCTCCCTCAGCTCGGCAACCATTGATGCCGTGGTGGCGTCCCCATTCAAGGGGCCTGCGTGCATACAGGGGCCAAAGGCCGTCATATTCTTCATGGGATTGACCCGCTTCGGCTTGTGGGTGGAAAGCGCCTGCATCATATCGGCAGGGCTTTCGGCGGTGCCTACGGCATCAAGCATCACGCCGCGGCGGGATTCAGCAAAGACGAAGGCTGATTTCACCGGATTTGAATACTTCTTCTTAAAATCACAGCTGTTGCCGTCGTGGTATACATCTGCATCGGCGCGCAAGGTCAGCTCATTGGATATGGCCGCAGCATCCATCTTCTTATACGCCCAGAGCTTATTGTGGGTCTCAAGCACATAAAGCTCGTCCTTATCCATGACGATGAAGGAGTTGTCGTAGTACATCCGGCCGTCATAGCTGCAGTTGCCGCCCTGTCCGTAGCGCTCAAGGGCTTCAACAATGACATCAACGGCCTCTTTAGCGGTGGCGCCCCGCTCAAGGCCCAGGCGCAGAAGGTCCATGCCCGTAAGTCCACTCTTGCCGTAGCGCCCCTTGGTGAACACGGCCTCATTTCCTATAGCGACGCCCAATTCGTTCACACCCATTTCGCCGCCCCACAGCCACACCGGGCGGGACAGCAGATGACCGTAAGTTTCCCGCACCTGTTCAATGCGGATATAGGTGGCATCGGTATACGCATCCGTGTGGACGGCGGGCGCATAATATTCACAGACCTGCGGCTCATTGACGCGGCGGTCGCTGTTCTTGGCAAACAGACCGCCCCATTCCAGCAGCTTTCCGGCAGTATCGCACATTTTCCGTCCCTCCCCGAGCAGTATTGTGTATCGCATTCAAAGATATCAATATTATAACACATAATATGACTTTTTTCACAGGCATTAGTTCCTATTTGTGCCGAAATATTGCATCGGTTTTTTCCTATGTTTTCCATTAAATTTGGCTTTTCGGCACAAACGAAGATATACGCCCATTATAGCACAAAACGGCGCCCGAACAATGTCGGGCGCTGTCGGTTTTTCAGTTATTACAGCTGCTGATCATGCTTTGCGCGGGGGCTGTTGGGGTCGCGCTGCATAAAGCGGGGGCTGTTGGGGTCGCGCATTCTCGGGGTGCGGACCTTTGCGGCAGGCAGGGCGCCGCTGGACATGGGGTTAAGAAGCTCAGGCAGGGTATGCAGGCCGAAGCGGTCGGGATCAAAGGCACGCATTGCGTTGAGCACGGTGGCCAGAGACACCAGAATATCAATAAGCTCCGCAATCCACATGAGCATGGCGCCGGGCAGGCTGAGCAGCATTATCGCCGTCTTTGCGCCCAGGGCAACGATCATGTTCATGGTAACGACCTTCTGAACGCCCTTGGAGATCTTCAGTGCCTGGGGAATGTTGGCAGGGTTGTCGGACAGCATGATGACATCGGCGGCTGCAGACGCCTCCTCAGTGGCGATGCCGCGCACGGCAACACCCACATCGGCAGCACGCAGAAGCGGTGCATCGTCGTCACTGTCGCCCACATAGACCAGCTTGTCGCCCTCAAGGGACATCTCAAGCAGGTAGCGCAGTCTCTCTTCACGGGCCTCGGTGCTGGCCTCGGCAAAATACTCGGTAATGCCCACAGAAGCAGCATGCTCTTTAGCGCGCTCGGGAGTTTCATCGGTGAGCATTACGATGCGGTCAACATCGCTGCGGCGGATGTCACGGATGGCGTTTGCCACATCCAGATTGGAGGTATAGTCAAGGCAGATGCTGCCGATATACTCTTTGTTGCGGCAGATGTAGTACACCTCATGTCCCTTATACTCATAGGGGCACTTGACGCCCAGCATGGCAAGGAACTCACGGCTGCCGGCGAAAATAATCATCTTGTCGCCGATCTGGCAAACAATGCCCTTACCCTTCTCTTCATGGAAGCGCTTGACATAGTCGCGGTTTATCATGGGGCCGGCGGCGTCCACAATGCAGCGGGAGGCGGCAGATGTGGAGTTGACCATTGCAAAGGCGGCGAGGGTAAGCACCTCAGCCTGGGTAACGCCGCTGATGGGATTGATGGCACTGATATCCAGTTTGCCGCTGGACATTGCGCTGTTCTTATCAAAGACCACGGTTGTGGCGCGGGACATATCGTCCATCACATCGGCGCCCTTGAAGAGCACGCCCCTCACGGCAGCGCGGCCGATGCCGGCGAAATAGGACAGGGGCACAGACACCAGAAGCGCGCCGGGGCAGGCAATGACAAGGATGTTGATGCCGCGGGCCACCCAGGTGGCAAGCTCAAGTCCGCTGATAAGGGGAACAATAAGGCCGATGATAACAGCCGCTGCGAAGGCGCAGGGTGTATAGATCCTGGAGAATTTGCTGATAAAGCGCTCGGACTCGCCCTTCTTCTCCTCTGCGTTGTCGATGACATTGAGGATTTTGGCGATGGTGGAGTCGCTGTAGCTGGTGACGGCGCGCAGGGTAAGGTCGCCGTCAGTATTGATGCTGCCGGAATACAGGGCATCACCGGGGCCCACGGAAAGCACGCGGGATTCACCGCTGATCTGGGTGGCATCGATCTGACCCTCACCGCTGACAATAAGTCCGTCAACAGGCAGGCGCTCACCATTATGGACCACGAACAGGTCGCCGGGAATGATCTCACTGACGGAGCAGTCGGTCTCCCCCTCGGCGGTGAGCAGGTGGGCGACGGTGGGACGCATATCCAGAAGCTGGCTGATAGTCTTGTGGGAATTGCTTACCGCGATGTTTATGAGCAGGGTGCCCACCTGATAAAGAATCAGCACCACAAGGCCCTCAGAGTTGCGGCCGATGCAGAACGCGCCAACGGACGCCACCGCGATAAGCAGGTTGTTGTTGAAAATGTTGCCCTCAAGCGCCTCAATAACGGCCTTGTAGAACAGGTCAACGCCGATCACAAGGAAGCCGGCAAGCAGAAGCAGCAGGCTGACGATCTGATTGGCGGACATGGCCAGGCTGAGTACCAGCAGCACGATAGCCGCGGCAACACGGCCGGCAAGGAGCAGAAACTCGGATTTTTTGATTTTCATCGGATACAGCTCCCTCTTGTCGGAATCAGACGCATCGGCGCGTTTACGCCGGTAGAAGCCGCCCGAAGTTTCATCTTCGTCATCCTCGTCGTCTTCGTCATAATCATCGTCGTCATCGTAGTAATCATCATCATCGACAGGCTCGTCATAATCGCCGTCATCGTCGGACTCGTCATAGTCCTCCTCATCCGCGGGCTCATCATCCGCGGGCGCCACAGGCGCATAGACCTGGGTATCCGACGGTGCAAACTGCGGCTGCACGGGTGCCGGCTCAACAGGCGCGGGTGCGGGTGCCACAGGCGCGGCGAAGCCGATCTCAGGCCCGGCTGTATATACCGGGGTAGCCGGCTCATCCTCTGCAAGGCGCTCAAGCGCATCGATGTCCAGATCGTCAAAAATGAGACCGTTGTTCTTGTATTCGTCGCTCATTTATCTGCCCCCATACCAAGATTTGAAACGATACCGCCGATGCACGCCCCGAAAGGCACAGTACACCGACAATATCAGAGTATTCCACTTATACAGGATTTTACCTCTTTTATGTCAACATGTCAATCGTATTTAGCCTGATTTTGCACTTTATATCGCAAAAATGCCACAAAATGACAGTTCTCACACAGCCTTTCGCTCCGTTTTCGAGGGGAGCTGGGCGATCACCGCGGCGGCGAAGATCACCGCACAGCCGGCAAATTCCCGCAATGTGAGCATCTCACGCAGGAGTATGGCGCCGCCCACCACGCTGAACACGGATTCAAGACTTAAAAGCAGGGAAATACGCACCGGGTCGCCGCAATTTTTCTGGGCGGCGATCTGCAGGGTGTAGGCCACGCCGCTGGACATGATGCCGGCATACAGCACGGGCAGGATGCCCACTGACAGGGTGCTGACAGGTGTGGATTCAAACAGCAGCGTGCCGGCAAGGCTTATCACCGCGACAGTGATAAACTGCACAAGGGACATCTCCACACTGTCAAGGCCGGCGCTGTATTTGTCGATAATCACGATCTGCAGGGCGAAAACAAAGGCACTGAGAATGACCAGGATCTCACCCTTCCCCACCCCAAGGTCGCCATTGAGGCACAAAAGCGCAAAACCGGCCACCGCGAAAATCACGCTCAGCCATGTGCGAAGCGTGGCACGCTTGCCGCCGAAAAGGCGCAGAAGCGGCACGATAACTATGTAAAGGGCGGTGAGGAAGCCGGCCTTACCAGCCTGGGTGTAGGCGATGCCCGCCTGCTGCAGCCATGACGCCGCAGCAAGGGCCAGACCAGACAGTCCGCCGCCGATAATCAGCGATTTCATATAGCCCTTTTCATGCCTTGGGCTTTCTTTACGCACAAGCAGCAGCACAAAAAGGAACACACAGGCCAGAACGGAACGGGCAGCCAGAAAGAAAAATGGCTCCATAATATCCGTACTGACACTTTGAGCCACGAAGGCGAAGCCCCAGATAACGGCGGCCGCCGTGGCCATAAAACTTTGGCGCAGATTTTTGCTCATAGCACTCTCCGGCAGCGGTCATTGATCGAACCGCCGCAAAAAACTAAAAAAAGTCGGTGCCGGGAAAATCCCGGCACCGTTAAATTCAATCAGCTTGTCCCAATCAGGCCTTGCCGGCGCAGCCGAGGACATGGATCAGCTTGTGGCGGACCAGCTCCTTGATGTTGGCACGGGCGGGCTTGAGATACTCACGGGGGTCGAACTTGCCGGGCTCATCATTGAAGAACTTGCGGATGGTGCCGGTCATGGCAAGACGCAGGTCGGAGTCGATGTTGATCTTGCAGACGCTCAGAGCGGCAGCCTTGCGCAGCTGCTCCTCAGGTACGCCGATGGCGTTGGGCATCTTGCCGCCGTTGGCGTTGACCATGGCGACATAGTTCTGAGGAACGGAGGAAGAGCCGTGCAGAACGATGGGGAAGCCGGGCAGACGGCGGGTAACCTCTTCCAGAACGTCGAAACGCAGCGGAGGAGGAACGAGGATGCCCTGCTCATTGACAGTGCACTGCTCGGGAGTGAACTTGTAAGCGCCGTGGCTGGTGCCGATGGCGATGGCCAGAGAGTCACAGCCGGTCTTCTCGACGAACTCTTCAACCTCTTCGGGACGGGTGTAGGAAGCGGCCTCAGCAGAGACATTGACCTCATCCTCGATGCCGGCCAGAGAGCCCAGCTCAGCCTCAACCACGACACCGTGGGCGTGAGCGTACTCAACGACCTTCTTGGTGATCTCGATATTCTCTTCGAAGGGCTTGGAGGAAGCGTCGATCATGACGGAGGTGAAGCCGCCATCGATGCAGGACTTGCAGGTCTCAAAGCTGTCGCCGTGGTCAAGATGCAGGGCGATGGGGATCTCGGGGCACTCAAGGACAGCGGCCTCGACCAGCTTCACCAGGTAGGTGTGGTTGGCGTAAGCGCGGGCACCCTTGGAAACCTGCAGAATGACAGGAGCCTTCTCCTCTTTGCAGGCCTCGGTGATAGCCTGAACGATTTCCATGTTGTTGACGTTGAAAGCGCCGATGGCGTAGCCGCCGTCATAAGCCTTCTTGAACATCTCGGTAGTAGTTACAAGAGCCATTGTACTTTATCCTTTCTTATAAGCAGACGACTGAGACATCGCCCACAGTTTGTCGTATACATTATAGCACAAATTTCCTGTATTTCAATAAAAAAATTCCAAAGGGGCAATTGTATCTCATATGCGGTATTTGCAGCATTTTCCTTGCCGGAATAGTCCGCATAACAGGTATCTGAACGCAATTTATGCACTTAATCCGAAGAAACAGGCAAACGCAGTCTGCAAACTGCCAAAAGCGCCCTTTTAAAAAAGCAACGCCGCTGTCGCCTTTTGCGGAAAAATATTGTAAATGGCTATTTACCTTTGGGACAAAATGGAGTATAATTTATTGGCTATCATTATACCCCAATCAACGCGTAAGGAGTGTTATTTAGATGAAACTGTCACCTCTTCAGATTGCAAGATATCAGTACAGCCCCAAACTGCCGGGCATGCTCAGAAACGGCATTTCTGAGATCTGCGTAAAGAACGGCGCCCCCACCGAGAGCGTTGCCGATCAGGAAAAGGTCAAGGCCCTGTTCCCCAACACCTACGGCAAGAACGAGATCACCTTCCAGAAGGGTGAGAACACCTCCCCTGCCAAGCTGCAGAAGGTCGGCGTTATCCTCTCCGGCGGTCAGGCTCCCGGCGGCCACAATGTCATCAGCGGTCTGTATGACGCGCTGAAGGCCACCAATAAGGACAATGTCCTTTACGGCTTCAAGGGCGGCCCCAGCGGTCTTATCGAGGACGACTATGTGATCTTTGACGATGAGTTTATCAACGCCTACAGAAACACCGGCGGCTTCGACATCATCGGTTCCGGCAGAACCAAGCTGGAGACTGAGGAGCAGTTCGCCATCGTGGCCGATGTGTGCAAGAAGCACGGCATCACCGCCATCGTTATCATCGGCGGCGACGACTCCAATACCAACGCCGCTGTCCTGGCCGAGTATTTTGCCGCACACAACACCGGCGTGCAGGTCATCGGCTGCCCCAAGACCATTGACGGCGACCTGAAGAACGAGGATATCGAGTGCTCCTTCGGCTTCGACACCGCCACCAAGACCTACAGCGAGATGATCGGCAACATCGAGCGTGACGCCAACTCCGCCAAAAAGTACTGGCACTTCATTAAGGTCATGGGCCGCTCCGCTTCCCATGTCGCCCTTGAGTGCGCACTGCAGACCCAGCCCAACATCTGCCTGGTGGGTGAAGAGGTCGCCGCAAAGAAGATGTCTCTGGCTCAGGTCGCTGACCAGATCGCCGACTCCGTTGCCGCCCGCGCCGCAAAGGGCTGGAACTTCGGCGTTGCCATCATTCCCGAGGGCATTGTTGAGTTCGTTCCCGAGTTCTCCGTGCTGATCGCCGAGATCAACGAGCTGCTGGCCGGTGAGAAGGCCGACGCTTTCAACGCCCTGTCCACCTGGGGCGAGAAGTACGCCTTCATCGAGAACGGTCTGAGCAAAGATTCCATGGCTGTTTTCGCCATCCTGCCCGAGAACATTCAGCAGCAGCTGTTCCTTGAGCGCGATCCTCACGGCAACGTGCAGGTCTCCCTCATCGAGTCTGAGAAGCTGTTCTCCGCACTGGTCAAGGACAATCTGGCTGCCCGCAAGGCCGCCGGCACCTACAACGGCAAGTTCTCCGCACTGCATCACTTCCTGGGCTATGAAGGCCGCTGCGCTTTCCCCTCCAACTTCGATGCTGACTACTGCTACTCTCTGGGCTACAACGCCTTCATGCTGATCCAGTACGGCTACACCGGCTACCTGTCCAAGGTGTCCAACCTGTCCAAGCCCGCTGAGGAGTGGGTGGCAGGCGGCATGCCCATCACCAAGATGATGAACATTGAAAGACGCCACGGCGCTGACAAGCCCGTTATCCGCAAGGCTCTGGTCGAGCTGGAAGGCAAGCCCTTCAAGTTCTTTGAGGCACACAGAGACGAGTGGGCTGTTGAGACCTGCTACACCTATCCCGGCGCCATCCAGTACTACGGCCCCACCGAGGTTTGCGACCTGACCACCAGGACCCTGGCTCTGGAGAAGGCTTGATCCGGCTTTTAGTTCCAAACGCACTTGTGCGGCGCTATAGGGCGCCGCACATTTTTAATGGAGAATGCTATGACACAATACATCAGACCCGTCCGCGCCGAAGATGCCGGCAGAATCGCGGAGATTTACCGCGTATATGTGGAAAACACAGCCATATCGTTTGAGGCCGAAGCACCCGACACCATAGAAATGCGCCGCAGGATCGCCGATTACACCGCCGTGTATCCCTGGCTGGTGTATGAGCGGGACGGCAAGGTGCTGGGCTACGCCTACTCCCACCGTTACCACGAGCGGGCGGCCTTTGACTGGGTCTGCGAATGTTCGGTATATGTTGATGAGCAGTACCGCGGTCAGGGTATAGGCAAGGCGCTGTACAGGGCGCTGTTTGCTATACTCGCCCTCATGGGGATTAAGGCGGTGTACGCCGCCATCGAGGGCGGCAATTCTGTCAGCATTGCAATGCACATGGCAATGGGCTTCAGGCAGTTTGCGGTCTTCGCCGACACGGGCTATAAACTGGGCGCGTGGCACGACATCGTCTGGCTGGAGCTGGAGCTGGGACAAAGAGAAACAGCCCCGCAGCCGATAGTACCGGCCGCGAAGCTAGATAAAACACAGGTATATATCGCAAGCGGGGTTCAGCCTTGAACCCCGCCTGTTTTTATATTACCACTTTTCGTAATGTACGCGCTCGGCCTGATACAGGCTCTTGGCCTCGGGCGCTTCCGCCGGGTAGCCCAGGGATATGACCGTATGGGGCACTATATTCTCCGGAAGATTGAAGGCCTTTGCGATCCTCTCCACTCTCTCCATCTGGGGCCAGGTGCCCAGCCACACCGAGCCGATTCCCAATGCGTTGGCGGCGAGGATGATGTTCTGCGCGGCGATGGAGGCGTCCACCACCCAATAATCCTTTGCACGGGGGAAGGCCTTGTCAAGGTCGCCGCAGACGATAATGGCGGCAGCGGCATCGGGCAGCATCTGCGCCGGGCGGCCGTTGCACTCGGCAATGAGTTTGAGAGTTTCCTTCTCCCTTACGGCGATAAACACAGTGTCCTTGGCATTTACGCAGCTGGGCCCGCTCATGCCGGCGGTGAGCAGCTTTTCGATGATTTCATCGCTGATCGGCTCATCGGTGTACTTGCGGATGCTTCTGCGGGCGAGTATGGATTCGTAGGCTTCCATGGTGATTGCTCCTTTCAAAACCGGCACGCAAAAGTGCGGCTGTGCGTGCGCGTGGAATTACTGCAAACATCGGCAGACGCGGTTAAATTATCCCGCCTGTCAGTTCAATACCGATTTTACACTGATTTCCCTTCCGATGTCAAGAAAGGGTGATATTCGGTGACCTGCCGCGCAAATGTGTGTGCACATTTTACAGTAGCATGCCGCAGCCTCTCTCCCTCAGTCTTTTGCTGCGCAAAAGCCAGCTCCCTCATCAGAGGGAGCCTTGGGGTGAGTGTCGCGATGGACTACCCCTCAGTCAAAATCTTCGATTTTGCCAGCTCCCCTGACAAGGGGAGCCTTGGGGCGCGTATCGCGGGCGGATATTTAGTGTCCGTTGGAGCGCCAGCGACTTACGGACACTTAATGCACAGCTATAATCCGCCCCTGCACGGGATTCGGAGCCTTGGGGGTAAGTGCAGTGGGGAGCCTTGGATGTGCTTTTTGCATAAAAACAGCCGCCTGCTTAAATACAGGCGGCTGTGATGCTGTTATGTTATGCTTTTAGGATCACTCGGCGTGGCTGATGAACTCTGCCAGGCGGTCCAGACCCTTTTCAATATTCTCCATACTGCAGGCGTATGACCAGCGGACATAGCCATCGGCGCCGAAGGCGGTGCCGGGTACGACGGCAACAAGGGCGTTGCGCAGAAGGCACTGGGTGAAATCATCACTGTTGTTGATAAGCTCACCGTAGAAGCGCTTGCCGAAGGTCTCCTTAACGTTCATAAACACATAGAACGCGCCGTCAGGCTTAAGGCAGCTTACAAGAGGAATGTCCTTAACGCGGCTGACAAAATACTTGCGGCGACGGTCAAACTCCGTCACCATGCGGCGGATATCCGCCTCACCATTGGTGTAGGCCTCAGCCGCGGCAAGCTGGTTCATGGTGCCGGGTGCGCCGGTGGAATGGCTCTGGAAGCTGGACATGGCGTCGATGATCTCTTTGCGGGCGGCGGTAAAGCCCACGCGCCAGCCGGTCATGGCATAGGTCTTGGAAACGCCGTTTATCATGATGGTGCGCTCACGGATCTCGTCACCCAGGCTTGCAATGCTGGTAAACTCAACCTCGTAGGAGAGGGTGCAATAAATCTCGTCAGCAACCACATAAATATCTTTCTCCACAACGACCTGTGCAAGAGCCTCAAGCTCACTGCGGGAATAGACGGCACCGGTGGGGTTGGAGGGGTTGGTGATAATGACGGCCTTGGTTTTATCGGTGATTGCATTGCGGAGCATATCGGCGGTCATTTTGAAGCCGGTGCTCTCATCGGTTTCAACGATTACAGGTACGCCGCCGTTTATCTTTATGGACTCATAATAACTGACCCAGTAAGGTGCGGGCAGGACGACCTCATCACCTGCGTCAAGGATGGTGGCCAGGGCGATAAAGATGCTGTGCTTGGCACCGCTTGAGATGATTATGTTGGCGGGAGAGTAGTCCAGGTCCATTGTCTTTTTCAGATAATTGCAAACGGACTGGCGAAGCTCCATCACGCCGGCGGCGGGTGCGTACTTGGTCTGCCCGTCGCGAAGGGCCTTGATGCAGGCCTCATTAATATATTCAGGCGTATCAAAATCCGGCTCACCGACACCAAAGCCGATAACATCCAGATTTTGTGCGCGCATTTGCTTGGATAGTTCGTTGACCGCCAGAGTTGCTGATGGAGCTATGGCAGCGGCCTTTTTGGAAATTGGCTTCATGAATGCTTCCCCTTGCTGTTTTTGAAACTGGTGGCAGGGTAGAGTTTCACCCCGCACAACCATTATATTCGCAAACTTGCAAAATGGCAAGGGTTATTTTGAAATTCTGCGTAAAAATGAAATTTTGCTATTGGCAAACATTCATTTTTGGTTACATTACACTACAAAACGGCTCATAACTTGCCCAGCAGGCCTGCGAGAGCCGTTCTGGCAACCACCATTGCGCCCTTGGGGCACAGTTCCTGACAGCAGAAGCAGTAGATACATTGGCTGCGCTTTATGCGGGGCAGCTTGTCCTTCATGGTGATGGCCTTTGCCGGACACACGCGGGCGCACATGCCGCAGCCGATGCATTCGTCCTTACGAACCGTAGGCCGCGCACCCAGTATCGCCTGCACCACCTGTCCCTGCAGCTTGCCGAAGCTGCCCTTACCCTCAAAAAGGACACTGCGCCGCTCTTCAATAAGTTGGAAGTCCGGCACGCTCACAGCCGTACCGTCGCCGGTAAGCCGGGGCTGTAAGGGCGAAAGGCCGCGGCGGCGCGCCGCCACGATGGTGGGTACATCCTTGGGTGCAAGGCTGATGACGCCGGCAAGAAATTCGTCCAGTGCGTATGGGCTTCGGGAGGCGGCGATAAGCCCCACATGGCGGGGCGTACCGTTGGTAGGGCCGTTGCCCTCCATGGCTGTGACCGCGTCCACTATGTGCATACGGGGCGCAAAACACTGGTTCAGATCCACCAGCATATCGGCAAAATGCTCGTCCCCCCTGTGGCGCAGATGGTACTCTGCCTTTATCACGCCGGGGATGACGCCGTACATATTCTTCACGGCGGCGGTCATGCCCATCATGCCGTGGGTCTTGAGCTTGCAAACATTGACGATTGCATCGGCGCTGTCAAAGAAGGTGCAGCAGTTGAAGTCGGAAAGACTTACGCCGTCAAAGTGCCGCTGGGTCTGGCTCACATCCCGGTTCAGGTTGGCGCCAAATTCCACTACCCGCTCCATACCGCTGGCATGGTACACGGAGGAAAGGCGGGCGCTGGACATTGTGCCGCTGGGGCTGTCGCCCACGGTAACCTGCGCGCCCAGCTCAACAAGCAGCTTCACCACGGCGCAGACCACGGCGGGATGGGTGGTAACCGCGTCCTCCGGCTTGTGGGCGTTGAGGAGATTGGCCTTCACAGCCACGCGCATACCCGGCTGCACCCAGCCGAAGCCGCCGGCAGCCTCCACAGCCCTACGGACGGCAGACTGTACTGCCGCATCATCATAATTTTCGCATAAATATGCCGCAACAGTGTTCATAACGCACCTCCCGAATAAGTAAAGGGGCCGGCAGTGCCGACCCCTTGATTATATCATTATCCGAGCCGATTGCAAGCTCAGAACACTATGCAGACGATGCCGTTGCCGCCCTCGTTTATGGCCTTGGCAAGGGTGCCGCCCAGCTTACTGCAGACCTCCGGCGGCAGGCGGCGTATCTTCGCCGTCAGCCCCTCCTCGGCGATCTGGGATAGGGCCTTGCCGAACATATTGGTGTCCCAGATGCGGCCGGTGTCGCCCTCAAACTCCTCCAACAGGCGCCGCAGCAGCTCTTCGGATGAGCCCTCTCCCCTTACGGCGGGGGATACCTCCGTCTCCACCTGAGTGCGGATGAGGTGAATTGCCGGTGCGTTTGCCCGCAGCTTCACGCCGTAGCGCCCGCCCCGCTTTACGATCTCCGGCTCGTTGAGCACCACTTCCTCCCTGTCGGGGAGGATCACGCCGTAGCCGCACTCACGCGCCTCTTTAATGGCGGCCACGGCCTTGGCATAGTCATTGCGTACCGCGGCAAACTCACGCAGCAGTGCGGCCAGATCCGCATCGTTTTTAAGCTCAAGACCCGTATCGTCGCTGATGGTGGAATAAAACAGCTCCCGTGGCATGGCGACACGCAGTGATACCACGCCGGTACCCGGATCGGCCAGAAGCTGTTCCGCCTCCGCCACCTCTTCGCAGGCGGACAGGGCCGCCGTGAAATACTCCGCATCGCGCATACAGTAAAGCCCGTCGGCGCAGGCACGGATATCCTGCAGGAGTTTCAATGTGAGCGGGTGCTCCATACCCAGTACGCTGACCCAATCGGGAAGGCTCAGGCTCAGCTCGGAAATGGGGAACTCCATAAGTATGCCGCGAATCACCTCAAGGGCGTCATCCTCGCCCATTTCAAGGCAGTTCATCGCCAGCGCCGAAACGCCGTAGTCACTTTCGATCTGGCGGACAAGGCTTTGCACATCATCGCTTTGAGGATGCTGGGAATTGACGATGACGATAAACGGCTTGCCGATGGACTGAAGCTCGGTTATCACCCGCCGCTCCGGCTCGGCATAGGCGGCGCGGGGAATGCCCGACACACTGCCGTCGGTGGTGACGACAACGCCGATTGTGGAATGCTCGCAGATGACCTTGCGGGTGCCCAGCTCCGCCGCCTGGCGCATGCTTATCTCATGGTCGAACCACGGTGTGGCCACCATGCGGTCCATGCCGTCCTCGGTATCGCCTACGGCGCCCTCCACCATGTAGCCCACGCTGTCGATAATGCGCACCGACATCTCTGCCGCGCCGCCCAGCTTTATGCGCACCGCCTCTTCCGGGATGAACTTGGGCTCGGCGGTCATTATGGTGCGGCCGGAGCCGCTTTGTGGCAGCTCATCACGGGCCCGCTCGCGCATATATGGGTCGGCGATGTTGGGAATGACAAGGGTCTCCGCAAGACGCTTTATAAATGTGGATTTGCCTGTGCGCACGGGGCCGACAACGCCGATATATATATTGCCGCCTGTGCGCTGCGCTATATTCTGATAAATGCTTGAATTGGTCATTATGTCTGCCTCCGCACAATAGCTTTGCTAAAGCATATGCGCCGCGGGACGAGATATGACTGTCCGGCGGACAAATATTCGCCGCAAAGAAAAACAAGGGACCCGACGCACCGGACCCCTCGCCTGTGTATTAATATTGTATGTGCCGCCCCGTCAGCCGATGATAAGGCGCACCCGGGAGAAATCGCGCGCAGCAAGGTCATCCCGGTCGATAACAAAGTGCAGCGCACCGCCCGCTCCGGATAGAACGCCCAGCTTGGCCTTAACAGTATCCACAGTCAGAAGGGTCACACTCTGCCCCGCCCCGCTGCCAAGCAGCACAGCGCCGCAGTTGTCCTTCGCCCCATTGGAAAAGGTTATGCCGTAGGCCACGGAGGTATTCTCCACCCACTCCTCATTATACTCCTCCAGCACGAACTCCGGCTCAGACACGGAGTAGATGACCCGGGGTGCGTAAGGGTACTCCTCAATATCCACAAAAAACCACAGCCAGCCGGAATCGGGCAAAAGGCGCTGGGTATCATAGGGCGCAATGGCGGCACAGTCAAGCTGGCAGAGGAAAATCTCATCATCGCCAAGGACGCTGTCAGCATCCAGTTCCGCGGGGATGACGGGGTCGCCAAGAAACTTGCTTGCGTCCACATTGTCAAGGTTGTCCCGGCGGCGTTTGAGCTTCATATATATCGGATTACTCATAAATCACACCTCACTGCTGTTGTGTGCGTACTTACAGCACGATTATAGACATTTTTACCGCCTTTTGCAACAGGATTTGCCGCTTTTACTTGACCGTGTGGAAAATATGGAATATAATCTATAGTATCAGTTATTGTGCCAAGAGGTAAGCATACATGGATGATCTGAGCAGGATCGAAGCCCTTCTGGACCAGAGCATAACTTCGTCCGTTAACCTTAATAAAGATAAGAAAGACGCTGATCTTATCGGCGATGGCAGCGGCAGAAGTGCCGCCCGTCCCAAGGCGGAAAAGGCCGCTCCCTCCCACAGTGCGCCCAGGCCCGCCCCTAAGGCAAAGGCCGCAAAAGAGCCCAAGCCCGTCAAAGAGAAGCCGGTCAAGGCACCGAAGGAGAAAAAGCCGCGGAAGAAGGCCTCAGTCTTCGGGATCGTGATGCTGCTTTACATCATCCTCTTTGTTGGTGCGGCGGCATACGGCGTTAATGTCTTCTGGCAGTTTATGGAGGCATATGAGCAGTCCCGGCCCGAGACTTTCATGAATGCCTACATGGCCGAAATGACCGATGAGAAGTGGCATGATCTGCTTTTGGAGAACAGTGTCATCAGCGTCACCGCCTTTGAGGACAGCACCGCGGTATTTGAGCAGTTTTACGGCTCCTCCCTGTCCGGCGGCAATTACAGCTACAGCAAGAAGGTCGGTCAGTACAGCGACCAGGCGCCCGTCTACTCACTGCGCTCCGGCGGCACCGAGATCGCGGTCATCGGTCTTGCGCCCGATGGGGACGGCAAAGCAGGCTTCGGCCTTGATCTGTGGCAGATCTCTTTTGTAGAGCCCAGCATCAACAACGCCGGCTCCATAAACTCCGCCGGTGTACAGATAGATGTTCCCGCCGGCTGCAGCGTAACGCTGGACGGCATCGTGCTGGACGACAGCTATATTACCGACAGCCACCTGGACTATGACGATCTTACCGAGATCGAGCAGCGCATTGAAGGGCGCGAGCACATGGTGCGCTATCAGGTTGACGGCATCTACCTCAACGCCACCGTCACTGTGGATGGCTACGGCGAGCTTGAGCCTTATCTGGTGGAAAACGGCCGCTACTACTATCGCGCAGTACCCACCCAGCGCTACAGTGTGAGTATACTTACATATTCAGACATGACCGTCACCTTAAACGGCGCAGTGCTCACCACTGACGATGCCCAGGTCAGCTCATGGGAGGCGTTTGAGGAGTTTGCCAGCTACATCCCCGACCTGCCCAAGATTTGCCGCTATGAGATAAGCGGGCTTTACACCCAGCCGGAGGTCACTGTAACCGATATGCACGGCGCAGTGCTTGAGGGCGTGGCAGACGAAAACGGTACAATGGTGTATGAGTACCCCTTTGACGAAGAGCTTGAGGCTGAGCAGAAGCAGTTTGTCGAGGACTTCCTGCAGAAATACGTCAACTTCGCCTGCGGCGACTACAACGCCCGTTACGGCCTGCACTCGGCACTGACCGAGTACGTGCTGGAGGGTACCGTACTCAAGTACTACTTCTTCAAGTCAGTCTCCGGCGGCGGCGACGGCGGCGGAATGCTGGGCGTCACCGTGCATCAGCTTTGGGCGGGCGACTTTATCCGCCTGCGTGACAACTGCTACATCTGCACCGGCATACTGGACGCCACCGAGCGGCGCTATGACCGCGACCAGGAGTTCTACGCCGAGTACATGATAATCGCCATCATGTCCCAGGGCCAGTGGTACATCGCGGCCATGCCCACAGTGTAATGGAAAAATACAAATCAGGACAGCAAAACGGCTCTGCCTAACACAGGCAGAGCCGTTCTCTTGTCTATTTACCCGCTCGCCGCAGCGCTTGGGGCGGCATCACTGCGCGAAGGGGTTCATCTGCGGTGCAAGGCCATGCTTTGGCGCAGCGGGTTCGGCGGTATTGGGCTCGTCCGGCGCGGGCTCCTCGGGGTCAGCGGGTGCCGGCGCATTGGCAGCCTGAACGGCGGCCTTGTCCTGTTCTCTCTTCTCTATCGCCTCCTGCAGGAGGAAGTAACCCACCGCCACTATGGGCACGCCCAAAAATGCACCCACAAGTCCGCCGATCTTGCTGCCGACGATGACGGTGATAAAAGTAAGCAGACCGGGCAGGCCAACGGACTTACCCACGATGCGCGGATAGACGATGCTGTTCTCCACCTGCTGCAGGATGAGGATGAAGGCCAGGAACAAAAGCGAGGTCAGCGGGCTCACCATAAGCAGGATGAAGGCGCCGATGATCTCACCGATCAGTGGGCCGACCATAGGGATAAGCTGTGTAAATGCAATGACCATGGAGATGACCAGCGCATAGGGTATGCCCAGGATCAGCATGCCGATGTAGCACATGACGCCGAGGATAAGACACTCAAGCAGCTGATGGGCGAAGAAGTTGCTGAAAACGTAGTAGCAAAGGAATGAAAAGCGCTCAAAACGCAGCACCGTCTTCTCTGTGAAGAAGGCATTCATCACCCGCATCACGAAGCGGCCCAGCCGCTCCTTCTGGGCGAGGATGTAGACGGACATGATAAGGCTGAAGAAAGTGTTCATCACACCGTTTACAAGGCTGGTGGCAGCGCCGGTGGCGGTCCCAAGCAGGTTCATAGAGCCATCGGAAAGGAAGCCTGTCACCGCGGCGGTAAGGGAGGCCCAGTCGATCCTCATATCGGGCAGGGCATCCACGGCGATATTGAACTCAGCCATGGTGCTCTCGGCCCACTTGATAAGCGAGTCGATGTAGCCGGGGATCCGGTTGACAAGGGATATGACCGTGTCCTCGATCTGGGGGATGAGAACCAGCAGGATAATTGCGATGACACTCAGTACGATCACAAAGGTCAGAAGGATGGCAATGCCCCGGCGCAGCTTGGGCATGTGCTTCCACTTCCATTTGCGCATAAAGCGCAGCCAGCGGTTCTCGATGGGATCCATCAGCACATTGAGCATGAACGCCAGCAGCAGCGCCGTGATGACCGTGGAAAACACGTGCCACAGCTTGAGTATGCCGGAGTAGATAAGCTGGATATTGGTGACGATGCCGTACAGGATAACGGCAAAGGCGATGATAAAGATGATGATCTTCGCGGTCCTGTTCTTCATCCGGATTGCTCACCCCACAAAAATTAGTTTCTGTCCACGAAATAACACGGCGTGCCGCACGAAAATCGGGGCACGCCGCAAATATTCAAGCAAAAATCAGCTTACGTTGATGCTCACCTGATCCAGCAGCGAGCCGTAGTAATCGGCCTGGGATGCAAGGTAGCAGTAATCCACCCTTGCCAGATCCTCACCAACCACGATGGCGTACACAACGCAGATCCACTCCTGCCCGTCGCCGTCCTCATAGCTGTACTGGATGGTTACAAGACCGCTGACGAACAGGTCAGCCTCGACCCCGTACTCATCCTCAAGATTCTCTTTAAGACGCTCGGCGGTGATGCCGCCCTCGTCGGTGCACTGGATGATGGCGTAAACATCATCATCAAGGCTGCCGAAGTAGATGCCGTCATCAGGCTGCTTGTCCTCGGGTCTGTGGCTGAAGATATCGGGCACGGTGGCGGTAAAGCGGTTCTCAGGATCGAGATACACCACGGCCCTCTCACCGTTGATGATAGCGTAGCCAGTGGTATCGGGAGCGATATTGCCGCCCGTGGTCTGACGCACCTGCACGGAGTAGGGGTCGGTATCATTGCGGGTGTAGGTGCCCGCAAAGCCGGGTGCGTAGTAGTTGTTGCTGCCCTCTTCGGTAACAACAAGCTCATCAAAATTGAGATTCATGGTCACGGCGAGGGTCTCGGTCTGGAACAGAACATTGTTGCCGTCTATCTGACCGATGCCGGAGACGTACGCATTCTCCCCGTCAACGCCCATAGAGATAATAAGGTCGCAGATCTCGGAGTCGGCATAACGGATGACGATCATGTCATCGCCATTCATATAAACGCCGTCAAACTGCGGGTCGGGATCAACCACAACCTCAGGCTCAGCCTCGGTCTTATCCTCCCCATCGGCGCTACCTTCAGCGCCATCACCGGTGAAGCTGCTGCTGACATCATTGCCGGCGTTATCAGTCACGGCATCATCTTCTGTACCGGGATCGGCATCGCCGCTCTGGGCATCATTGCCGCAGGCGGCAAGGGCGCCGAAAAGCAGCGCGCATACCAAAAGCAGCGAAGCAATTCTAAAATACTTACGCATTGAAACAATCCTCCTGTAAAAAAGGCTCATTCGGCGGCCAGAGCAGCCTCCAGCGCGAGGGCGAGCTGATCGGGGCAGGATGTGGGTCTGGGGCCGCAGTGAGTGCCCTTGATGCGGGCAATAACGTCCCTGGCATCCTGGCCGGCGACGAGGGCGCTTATGGCCTTGGTGTTGCCGTTGCAGCCGCCGGTGAAGGTGGCGCTGACGATGGTGCTGCCATCCAGCTCAATATCAATTTTGCGGGAGCAGACGCCCTTGGGTGTGTATGAAAAAGTCATGGTAACATACCTCCAATGTAAGTACCCATATTATACAACAATTTACGCCCGAGGGCAAGTGTCAGATACCCTCCGGCATAACTTTTTACCAGCGGGAATAGACTTGCAGCGGGGAGGGATGTATATGCGTTCACATAAGATGAGACTCAGGCGCAGGCGTGTATCGCTGCTGCTGCGCCGCAGGGGCAGACAGATCTGCTGTTTCGCGCTGCTTATCGCAATGCTGCTGTCCGGCTACGCCGCCTGGTACAGGTTTGAACCAGCCCGGCAGTGGCTGCGCCATGGATTGAGCGTGCTGGAAGATGCCGCAGGGCGGATAAGAGCGGCATTTCCGGTGACAGACAGTACGGCAGAGCCGACACCGCCGGTTGCTGCGGAGGAGGAAAATCAGGTGTCCGACAGCGCCAGCGCCGGGGCAGTCTACGGCGGCGGCACTGCGGTAAGCACAGCGGCGCAGGCGCCCGCGGCCGGGGACGCCATACCCTCCCCCATGCTCACACTGCTGGCCGGTGTGGGCAAGGCGCAGACTCATACCGCGCCTGTGTCGCTGACTCTGGCGGCAGCAGAGCTGCTGGAGTTCAAAAACTGCACCGGCTATGACATAGACGCCGCGGCACTGATGGCAAACGCCGGGGTTATCACCATCGATGATGCCGGGCCGCAGGTGTTGGTCATACATACCCACGGCAGCGAGGCCTACACCCCCGATGGGGAGGATCAATATGAGGAGAGCGACCCCTACCGCACTGAGGACCCGAATTACAACATGGTGCGCGTGGGAGAAGAGCTTTGCCGCATACTGGAAAGCCGGGGCATAGGGACGGTGCACGACACAACGCTGCACGATTACCCGGTGTACAACGGTTCCTACACCCGCTCGATGGAGGCGATAGAAGCGTGGCTTGAGCAGTATCCTTCGATAAAAGTGGTGCTGGATCTGCACCGGGACGCCATAGAATACTCCGACGGCACAGCATATAAAACATACTGCACCGTGGACGGCGAACCCTCGGCACAGATACTCATCCTGTGCGGCACAGACGATTCGGGACTGTACCACCCCAACTGGCAGGAAAATCTGGCCTTCGGCTTCACACTGCAGGCCTATATGGACGCCCGCTGGCCGGGTCTGACGCGCCCGCTGAAGGTGTCGCAGTACCGCTACAATATGCACGCCACCGCCGGCTCACTGCTAATTGAGGTGGGCAGCCACGGCAATACTCTTCAGGAGGCGCTTACCGCCATCCGCTGCTTTGCCGAAGCCCTGGCCGATGTACTGCTGAGCGCACAAAAACAGCAGCCTGCGTAATGCGGGCTGCTGTAGGTTTGTTAAGGTATTACATCCAGATGAACCAGATGAGCAGATAGCCGGTAATAACCGCAGCCAGGGTAAAGGGCACGCCGTACTTCATAAAGGTGCCGGCCTTGACCTCGTAACCTTCGCGGCGCAGGATGCCGATACCGGTGATGTTGGCGGAAGCGCCGATGGGGGTCAGGTTGCCGCCCAGAGTGGCACCGCACAGCAGGCCGTAGTACAGCAGCTTCACAGGCACATCGATGCCGCCCTTGGCGGACAGGTCAGCGGCCATAACCGCAACGACAGGGAGCATGGTGGCGGTGTAGGGAATGTTGTCGATGAAGGCGGACAGGATGACGGACATCCACACGATGACGGTGTAAACAAGGAAGATGGAGCCGATGCTGCCGTCGCCGCCGATACCGGCAAGGAAGGTACCCAGAGCATCAACAACGCCCGCCTCGGTGATGGCGCCGATGACCATGAACAGGCCGGCCAGAAGGGCGATGGTGTAGTAGTCTATCTCTTTAAGGGCGGCCTTGACGGTGTCAAAGCTGCGCTCTTTGATGCAGGCGCGGACAAGGCCCACAAGGAAGAAGCCCATGCAGATAAGGCCGTTGGTTATGGCGGGCTTGTAAATGCCGCCGGGAGCAGCATTCTCTTTGTAAGGGATAAAGGACGCGGCGATCAGGGTGACAACGGTGCCGACCAGAAGGATGGTGGGGACCAAATCCTCAACCTTGGTGCGGCCGGAAGCGGTGACCTTGGCATTTTCCTTGCGGAACATCCACAGGACGATGAGCGCACTCATAAGAGCGCCGGCCTCAACCACCCAGAACATACCCAGCTTGCCCTCATCGAAGAAGAAGTCCATGAAGTCAAGGTTTGCTGCCTTTGCCAGCAGGATGGAGGTGGTGTCACCCACCAGAGTGGCGGCACCCTGCAGGTTGGAGGAGACGGCAATGCAGATAATGGGCGCAACGGGAGAGATGTTCAGCTTCTTGCACAGGGCGAGAGCAACGGGCGCGATCATAAGAACGGTAGCCACGTTGTCAACAAAGGCGGAGATGATGCCGGCAAACAGGGACATGACAACCACGGTCCACTTGACATTGGGCATCTTGGAAATGAGCACCTCGCTCATAAGCTGGGGCATCTTGGACTCGATGAACAGGTAAACGGTACCCATGGTGCCGCCGATCATCATGATGACATTCCAGTCTATCTGGCCGATGGCGGTGAAAATCGGGTAGCTGAAGCCGTCAAACCAGCCGAAACTGCCGATGAGAATAAACAGCGCCGCGGAGCCCAGGGCCACATAAGGCCTTATCTTCTGGAAGGCCATCATCAGCACGTAAGTAACGGCAAAAATTACAAGAGAAACTATGGTTATTGTATTCATCAGTGCCCATCCTTAATAATCAATTTGAGGCTAAAGTTACCTTTTCCTCATCTTTTGGATGATATCACAGCGGCGGCGGCAGTGTCAACCGGAAAAGATGTCATCTTTTGCCCGTCTTGCGACACTATGCCCCAATTGTGTCACCCCTCGTCAAAATGCGGTAAACATAAAATATTCCTTGGTCGAAATTTGTCAGATACCGACTGCCAAATGTTGAAATATTCTCCGTTTTGACATTGTCCTTTGCCGGATTGTCTGTTATAATTGTTGTAACTGTTTGTGTCGAGGTTTTCCACAGACACGGCACGCAAAAGAAATAATACATACAATTCCGGAGGAACAACAGGATGATCGCACATGGTAAGGACATCAAGGTTTTCGCAGGAAACGCCAACAGGCAGCTGGCAGAGGATATCTGCCGTCATATAGGCATCCGTCTCGGTGACGCTTCCGTTACACATTTTGCAGACGGCGAAGCCTCCGTATCCCTTTATGAGACCGTTCGCGGTTCTGACGTATTTATTGTTCAGTCCACATGCAATCCCGTCAACGACAACCTGATGGAGATGCTGATTATGATCGATGCAGTGCGCAGATCCTCTGCCGGCCGCATCACCGCAGTTATCCCCTATTTCGGCTACGCCAGACAGGACCGCAAGGCCAAGTCCCGTGACCCCATCTCCGCCAAGCTGGTTGCCAACCTTATCACCTCCGCAGGTGCTGACCGCGTCCTGACCATGGACCTGCACGCACCCCAGATCCAGGGCTTCTTCGACATCCCCGTTGACCACATGCTGGGCAGCGCCCTGTTCAGTGAGTATTATTCCAAGATCATCGCCGGCAGAGAGGATGAGTACATTGTTGTCTCTCCCGACGTGGGTTCCGTGGCACGCGCCCGTACCTTCGCAATGCGTCTCGGCCTTGGTCTGGCCATCGTTGACAAGCGCCGTGAGCGCGCCAACCAGTCTGAGGTTATGAACATCATCGGCGATGTTGAGGATAAGCACGTCATCATCCTGGACGACATGGTCGATACTGCCGGCAGCCTGTGCGGCGCCTGCAAGGCTCTGGTTGAGATCGGCGGCGCGAGAGATATTTCCGCCTGTGCCACCCACGGCGTGCTCTCCGGCCCCGCTATTGAGCGCATCAACAACAGCTACATGAACGAGCTGGTGCTCACCAACACCATTCCCGAGATCCCCTCCAAAAAGTCCGACAAGATCAAGTTCCTGTCCGTGGCTCCCATGTTTGCCGAGGCTATCGAGCGCATCTACGAAGAGATCTCCATCTCCTCCCTGTACAAGTAATGCTGTTCGCAAGGAAAAACAGCGGCGCAAGCTGGCTGGTTGTGTTCCTGGGCAACCCCGGCACTAAGTATGCCGGCACCCGGCACAACGCGGGCTTTATGACAGCGGACAAGCTGGCCGCCCGTCTGGGTGTGAAGATCGACAGGGTGAAGTTCCATGCCCTCACCCGCCAGTGTGAGCTGGGCGGTGAGAAGGTGCTGCTGATGAAGCCGCAGACTTACATGAACAATTCCGGCAGCGCAGTGCAGGAGGCTCAGGCCTTTTACAAAGTTCCCCTTGAGCGGGTGCTGGTCATTTCCGATGATGTGACCCTGCCCACCGGCAACATCCGCATTCGCCGCAGCGGCTCCGCCGGCGGACACAACGGGCTGAAGGATATCGCCGCAAAGTGCGGCGGCAGCGGATACCCCCGTATTAAGGTGGGTGTCGGCTCCCCTCCCCATCCCGAGTTTGAGATGATCGACTGGGTACTGGGCAGCTTCACAGGCGCGGACAAGGACAATATGGAAAAGTCCTCCCTGCGTGCCGCCGAAGCCATTGAGTGTATCATCCGCGACGGTGTTGATGCCGCGATGAACAAGTATAACTCAAATAAGTAAACGCAAGATAAACGACCCGTCTGCTGATGCAGGCGGGTCTTCTATTTCCATTTCAGGCGCTTTGTATTTGTGTGCTGCGCCCATCGCATCCGTGCTGCAGATTTGCAGGCACTAAAACTAACCACCAGCAGCGATCCCCGCAAAACAAATCCCACACAGGCACAGGCGGGTGTTAGAGAATTTTTACCGCTTTCGGTAGTATATCAGTAAGGCTATTTGCCGAAACCGAAGACTGCCGGTGGAGGGTATCCGCGTCCGAGACAACCACCGTTTTCTAAAAAATGTTGGGCTGGGCAGCCCGGAGCGAACCGCGGCGTGAAGATGCCCCGGGCGCTGGTGTGACTCTCTCCCCACTTTACCATCGTTCGTCAGCACGGATGACAGCACCGTGGATAAATATCATGCTATGCGGAGGACGCACCTTTGCGGGTGCCGGCAGCAATGCCGATCCGGAGTGGAACCCTCAGCCTATGCGCGTCGGACGGATGTGCGCGCGACCCTGCGAGTGACCTGTTACATTGACCTGTTACATAGTTTACGATACCATTTACGATACCTGCTAATTCTTTTTATTATGGCAATTACTACAAGGATATATCGCATCTGAC